>CAMWID010000007.1 GCA_947174235.1 uncultured Porphyromonadaceae bacterium
TAAGCTGTTGCATCAGCAAAGTTGCTTGTCCGGAATGCATCCAATAATTGCGGAATTCTTCCTTATTCATTACGTTTACAATTGAATAAGGGTTGTAGATGTCATCACCGTTTGCAGAAAACCTGTATCCGTCGTATCGTTCTTTTAATTCCCGTTTGATTTCGAGAGAAGATAGACCGTATTTATTTGCCAGAATGTCTATTCCGGTCTTAAAATCGGAATAAAGTTCCTCTTCAGAGATTCCACAGATAGAGCTGTATTGATCATCAAAGGAGATGTCATCGATATTGTTCAGCCCGGAGAATACCGACAGGTGAGCGAACCGGCTTACCCCCGTGAGGAAAACCATCCTGATATATTCCGCGCTGCTTTTGAAGTTCGAGTATAGAGAAGCCAGCTCGTCGCGGTAAAATTCAAACATGCTGTTGTCGTGCAGGTTGCTGACCAATGGTTTGTCGTATTCGTCGACAAGTATGACGACCCTTTCACCGGTCTTCTTATAAGCCGCTTCAATTATTTCCTTGAACCTTACCGATATGTTGTCAGACATAGGAGTTACGTCATATTCTTTCTCCCATCCCCTCAACATACTTTCCACCACCTCCCGGAGATCAGTGTCGCGTTGGTATTTCTCGATATTAAGGTCCATATAGAGAACAGGTCTGGGTCTCCAGTCCCAGTCCATAGAGTCGGCATAAAGCCCCTTGAACAGCTCACGCCGTCCCTGGAAAAAACATTTTAGGGTAGATAGGAAAAGGCTTTTTCCGAACCGTCGCGGACGTCCGAGGAAATAATATTGACCACCGGATCTGGTGATCTTTTCGATAAACTGAGTCTTGTCGACGTAGAGGCAACCGCGTTCGCGCATCACCTCGAAAGATTGCTCACCGACACCATATATGACAGTTTTCTCCATACCCTTACAGATTTATCTGCAAATATACAACAAACTCCTTAAAATCCAATCTACATGGCGCCTTTTTAACCGAATGGTAAGGAGATGAATGTAAAACGGATAGTGCCGGGAATATGGCACTATCCGTTTTTATGAATATTTAGGGAGCCTTAAGAAACTGTTTAAAATTTATTTTATCTTGTCATTGAGGTCTTTGCCGGCATCTTTATGATATTTATTCAGTCATTATGGAACCCCATGACTCCTTTATAAATATCAAAAATCTGCCTGACAAATCCTCTCAATTCCTTCGACAAATAAATTTAAACAGTTTCTAAGAATTACTTTTCTTTTGAGAAAGAGTAGGGGGCGGACTCGGCGGAAGTGCCGCGCGACGTATTGGGCTCGGGCGACATGTCGAAGCTTAGTTTGGCTCCGTTTGTGAGCTGCTCGTGAGTCACATAGTTGAGATCGTGATTGCTTCCGTTCAATTTCATAGAATTGATATAGCGGTTGTCACGGCTGTTGGCAGGTGCATCAATCTCGACAGTCTTCCCGTTTTCAAGTTTAAGCTTCATATTCTTGAAGAGCGGGGTTCCCAATGCATATTCGCCGCTGCCGGGACATACCGGATAGAAGCCGAGAGCAGAGAATACGTACCATGCGGATGTCTGTCCGTTGTCTTCATCTCCGCAATAACCATCAGGATTGGCGTTATACATCCTGTCCATGACTTCACGTATCCATTTCTGTGCTTTCCAAGGCTCTGCCGACCAGTCGTAAAGATAGATCATGTGCTGAATGGGCTGGTTGCCATGAGCATAATTGCCCATGTTCATGATCTGCATTTCACGGATCTCATGAATCACTGCGTTATAGTAGCTTTCGTCAAAGATTGGTGGAACAGAGAATACTGAATCAAGCATGTTGTTGAACTCCTTGTTGCCTCCCATAAGATCAATAAGTCCCTGCGGGTCGTGGAATACAGACCATGTATAGTGCCAGGAGTTGCCTTCCGTAAACGCGTCGCCCCATTTCAGAGGGTTGAAAGGATACTGGAACTCTCCGTCCTTGTTCTTTCCCCGCATGAGTTTGTGTTCGGGATCGAACAGGTTCTTGTAGTTCATGGCATGTTTCTTGAATTTAGCAAGTTCCTCCTCGCTCTTCCCAAGGCTTTTACCGAGTTGATATATGCACCAGTCGTCGTATGCATATTCGAGAGTGCGGGCGGCATTCTCTTTGATGTTGACATCGTAAGGCACATATCCGAGAGAGTCGTAATATTCGTGTCCCCAGCGTCCTGTGGATGAAACCTGAGGGTGTACTTTGGTGGTGCCGCTCACGACAGCTTCCCAAAGGGTCTCCATATCTTTTTCAGGAACCTTCACCCCCTTGAGCCAAGCGTCAGCCACCACGGATGCGGAATTGTTGCCCACCATGCAGCCACGGTGTCCCGGGCTTGCCCATTCGGGAAGGAATCCGCTTTCTCGGTAAGCATTGGCGAGACCTTCCTGCATTTTCTCGTTCATAGAGGGATATGCAAGGTTTAGAAGAGGGAAAAGGCAGCGGAAAGTGTCCCAGAAACCTGTGTCGGTAAACATATATCCGGGCAACACTTCCCCATTGTAAGGACTATAATGCACAGGTTCCCCTTTTTCATTTATTTCATAGAAGCTGCGGGGGAAGAGCACGGAACGGTAGAGACAGGAATAGAAAGTTCGGAGACGGTCAATGTCATTGTCTTCTACCTCAAACACTCCGAGCACATCGTTCCAGCGCTGACGACCTTCGCTTTTTATACGCTCAAAATCACCGTCGCCGAGTTCTTTCATATTCAGGGATGCCTGCTCCGGACTTATGAATGAAGAAGCGATCTTTGCATTCACCACCTGCCCTTTGCTTGTCTTGAATCCGATCACTGCTCCCGCGTGGTTTCCTTCCACACTTTTGCGACCTTCGGTGAGTTCACCGTTGTCAAGCACAGTAGAGGTATATGTGAAAGGGGTATCGAATACAATTTCAAAATAGTTCTTGAAGTTTTCGGGTACACCGCCGCTGTTTTTTGTGGTGTATCCGACAATCTTGTTTTCCTCGGGGATGACTGTCACGGAAGATCCGTTGTCCATCGCATCCACCACGACATAACTTTGATTGTCCGGGAAAGTGAAGCGCATCGCTGCGGCGCGTTCCGTCGGCGCCACTTCAGCCACCACGTCATGGTCGGCGAGGTATACCTTGTAATAATACGGGCGCGCTTCCTCAGCTTTGTGGGAGAACCATGATGCCCGTTGATCCTGGTCGAATACCGGGGTACCGGTCACAGGCATTATGGAGAACTGTCCGTAATCGTTGATCCAGGGACTTGGCTGGTGGGTCTGTTTAATACCGCGTATCTTGTCGGCATCGTAGGTGTATGCCCATCCGTCGCCCATTTTCCCCGTCTGTGGGGTCCAGAAGTTCATGCCCCAGGGGAGGGCGGTGGCGGGATAGGTATTGCCGGTGGAGAGGGAATGCTTGGATTGTGTGCCTACGAGCGTGCTCACATAGTCAACGGGATCAGTACCCGTTTTGGCACCGTCTTTCGAGGAGCCACAACCGGACACGGCAGCCGCCATCATTGACAGTGCGGCAAATTTCATGATGTGTGATGAGGTTCGCATCTTGAGTTTCTAAAAGTATTTGGATGTTTTGAAATTATTATGGTGTAAAATTATGAAATCCGGAGGTGATATGTGTGTATATGCTTGCCAAATCTGTATGCTGAGTGACGTACATACTCATTTGGCGGCGGCTAAAACATTAATCCGCGTTATGTTGGCTTACTTTGCAATAAGAACATTCCGGACAATGTCGGGATGCGGGATATGCGTCCCGACATTGTCCGGGCAACAGACCACAACCATGAAATTGAAAAGAACCAGACGTATTCCCTCTCCCCTGATGCACGGCATGGCGGCTTTCCCCATGATGCTTACAATGCTTGCCGCAGGGCAGGGAGTGACAGCAGATGACAATGTGAAGACCACTTTCCAGACATCCAGAGAGTGGCGTCCTACAATCGACAACCGTGCCGATGCGGTGATGGTGTATGGAGTCGGGGGCAACCCTTCCGACCGTGAAGGGAACCGTAATTTCGAGAACCGTGTGAAAAGCTGGAGAGACCGTGGATACACCGTGCATTTCATGACCGGTATCGCCTGGGGAGAATATCAGGATTATTTCACCGGGAAATGGGACGGCAAGCCTCATCTTGACGAAGGACAGGTGACAATGAAAGGCGACACTATATGGCACGGGCATCTTGTGCCTTATATCGTTCCCTCCATGAATTTTCTCAAATATATGAAAGAGGCGCATGTAAAGAGGGTTATAGATGCCGGAATAGACGCGATATTCATGGAGGAACCGGAATTCTGGGCACGTTCGGGCTATAGCGACGCATTCAAAAAGGAATGGAAAGAGTATTACGGCACAGAATGGCAGCCGCAGCACGAATCTCCCGAAGCGACCTATCTCGCAAATAAACTGAAGTATCATCTGTATTACCGTGCGCTCAACGAGGTTTTTACGTATGCCAAGGAATATGGCAGAAGCCTCGGACGGGATATAAAGTGCTATGTGCCTACCCACTCACTCGTGAATTATTCCCAATGGCAGATAGTGAGTCCTGAGGCGAGCCTTGCCTCCCTGCCATGCGTGGACGGCTATATAGCGCAGGTATGGACCGGGACATCCAGAGAACCGAACTATTATAACGGTAACTATCGTGAAAGGGTGTTTGAAACGGCATTCCTTGAATATGGCTCGATGGAGTCGATGACTGCCCCTACAGGCAGGAAAATGTTTTTCCTTACAGACCCGATCGAAGACCGCGCAAAAGACTGGGACGACTATAAGCGAAACTATCAGGCTACATTCACTGCAAAACTGCTTTATCCCGGTGTCGGGAATTATGAGGTGATGCCATGGCCGGAGCGTATTTACGAAGGTCTGTACCGCGTAAGCGCCGACAGCGATGAAAAAACAAAGATACCCCGTTTTTATTCCACCCAGATGCAGGTGATGATTAACGCTCTCAACAAGATGCCGGTGGTTGATGAGAAAGTGTCGGGAAATCATGGAATAGGCGTGTTGATGTCAAATTCTCTTATGTTCCAGCGTTTCCCGCTGCATGAAGGTTATGATGATCCACAACTTGCGAATTTCTATGGAATGGCTTTGCCACTTGTCAAACGGGGTGTCCCTGTAAAGACAGTTCACATAGAAAATCTTGGTTTCCCCGCCTCTTTGGCAGACACAAAAGTGTTGGTGATGACATATTCCAATATGAAACCCCTCGACCCTGCGGCGCATACACATCTTGCGGAATGGGTGAAAAACGGCGGTGTGCTTCTGTTCTGCGGTTCAGACAAGGATCCTTTCCAGAATGTGCCGGAGTGGTGGTCGACGGGAGAGAACTCTTATACCGCACCTTCACAGCATCTCTTCTCCATGATGGGGATCCCTGAGAATGCGGCAGAAGGAGGTTATGATGTCGGAAAAGGTAAGGTGTATGTCTTGCGTCATGATCCGAAGGATTTTATTCTTACCGACAACGGCGACCGCAAGTTTATGGACACCTTGAGCGGACTCTATGAAAAAGACGCGAAGGGAGGCAGACTGAAGTTTAAAAACAGCTATCTTCTACATCGCGGTCAGTATACCCTCGCCGCTGTCATGGATGAAAGTGTGAGTGATGAGCCCCTTGTGCTCAAAGGGAAATATATAGATATGTTTGATCCCTCTTTGCCCGTTCTTAAAGAGATAAGGGTCAATCCCGGCAGTCAGGCGATGTTGCTTGATCTCTCCAACGTCAGGGATGCAAAGACACCGAAGGTGCTTGCCGCGTCATTCCGCGAAAGCGATGAAAGGATAGGCAAGAAAGAATATTCATTTGTCGCGAAGAGTCCGGTAGATACCGACGGTATAGCCAGGGTGCTTCTTCCTGCGGTGCCTAAAAGTGTGAAGATAGATGGAATCGAGTCGTATGCCCCTTCGTCGTGGGATGCATCTTCCCGCACATATCTTGTCAGGTTTGAGAATAATCCAGACGGGAGATCTGTGGCGATATGCTGGTAATCCGTAATATGCAAAATAAATCTACAATATAAAAACATCATGAAATCAATTCCATTATCAATAATCGCCGCCTCTTTTATCGGCATGGCGGCTTGCGGAAGTTCAAAGCCGGCGACTTATGAGAATAAGGCTTTTGAGACTTTCGACGCATTCAATACAGTTTTTCTTGATTCCGCGAGATATATCTATAAGAACACCACGGCAGATTCCGCCGCCGTGGACCGTTGGGGCGGCGCGGCAGCGATCTGGTGCCAGCCAATGTATGCCGACATGGCTATGAACGCCATGCTTCTCGCCAAAGAAAACGGTGATAAAGAAAAGGAGGCTCAATACCGTGACCTCGCTAATAAGATTCTTGATGGAAATGTGGCGCATTATCTTGATTTCGATTTCGATAATAACGACACCAACAAGGGATGGTTCATATATGATGATATTCAGTGGTGGACAATCACCATGGCGCGGGCGGCGAAGATTCTCGGCAGGGATGACTGCAGGAAGCTTGCCGAGAAAAGTTTTGCACGCGTGTGGTATGGATCTCCCCGTGTCGGCGATACGGGCTCATATGCCGATCCTTCCAAAGATCTTGGAGGAGGAATGTTCTGGCAATGGCAGCCGCTTGAGAATCCCAAGGCGAATGCCGAGGGAGACGGAAAAATGTCGTGTATCAATTTCCCGACCGTGGTTGCTGCGATGCTGCTTTATGATCTTGCTCCGGAAGGACGAGAGGGAGATGAGGATCCGGAGAGATGGACTAACTCATACGGCTCTTTTTCCCGTCCGCATTTCGAGACAAAGGAGAGATACCTGGAAATGGCGAAGGAGATCTACGCATGGGCGGCTGAAAAGCTCGGAGACATGGAGACAGGTATGATAGTGGACAACCGTCACGGTGATTCCAGAGGCGGTCATCCCTTGCTGTACAATCAGGGGACATTTATCGGTGCCGCCGCATTGCTCTACAAAGCTACGGGAGATCCCGTCTATCTTGAAAATGCCAAGGCGGGTGCGGACTATTCCATCAATGTGCTTTCGGAAAACGGATATCTGCCCTGGGCGCGCAACCACAAAAATCCGTATGACCAGGGTAGTCTCGAGCAAGGTGTCTATCCCGCGATATGGGCGCAGTATATGGATTTGCTTATCAATGACTGCGGTCAGGAACAATACAGGGAATTTATCGAGAAGAATATAAAGGCGGGACTTCAGAACCGTAATTCAGATGGCATTTGTGACGGAGAACTGGGAGTGCCGACACCCGACGGGCAGTTGATCGGAAGCTACGCCGCATCATCGTTGCCCGCATTGATGCTTCTTTTCCCGTCAACAGATAAATAAAATAAAAAATATTCCTATGAGACAACCGATTAAACTTCTGCCATATTTCGGAAATACGGGACAAGGGGGAGACCATATCGCCCGTTTCAAAGGATTGTCCGTAAACTGCAGCGCGATTGGGGAGAGCTGGGAATTATCGGCGGTGCCCGGCAGGCAGAGCATAGTCGCCGACGGAGATAACGCAGGAATGGAGCTGCAGGCACTGGTGGAGCATTTGAAAGGGAATCTGATCGGAGAGGGCGTGTTTTCTCTCTATGGCGGAAAATTCCCATTATGCCTTAAACTTGTGGATGACGAAAATCGTCTTGCCGTAGAAATCTCTCATTGCATTGATGATTACCAGTCGCCGTTCTTATATAATCCCGAAAATCATGATGATGATTCGCGTGACGCTTCACTTCCACTTGTTTCGGGACCCTGTTTTTCTGTCAACAGGGAAGAAGTGGAAGGGGAGCGCACAATCAGTAATCCTCATGATTCCTTTATGGGATTGTTGTGTGTGGAGGGTGAGGGAAAACTGAAAGTGGATGGAGTCTCGACCACTGTAAAAAAAGGGGAGACTCTTCTCCTTCCCGCGCCGGTAGATGAATTTGACTTGGAAGGTGCGCTCACTATCCTGACAGTTGTTTCCCTGATACCCTGATTTTGTTCAGTTTTAAAGAGAATACAAAATGAAAGTAAGAAAATATATATTGGCGCCGGCATTGATTTCCTTGATGATGCCGGGTATGGCGGATGCCATGCCGAAGAGGGATTTTGCCGGGAACCGGGTCCGGGCGTTGCCGGATTCGGTCTGGAAGGTCTCCGAGTGGATTTCTGTCGCCGACGCACCCGTGGTGACAGGCAGGGTGGAGGGAAGTAACGAACGTGCGGCAGATGGCGCCGGATGGTTTGTGACAAAAGTGAAGAACAGCAGGAAAGTGATTTCCGCGCGCTGGATGACTACGGGACTGGGAGTCTACAAGCTTCATGTCAACGGGAACGTCGTCGGGGAAGAGATATTGAAACCGGGTTTTACGCATTACGAAAAGACAAAGCTTTCGTTTACATATGATATAACGGATGTCTATTCCCGTAAGTCAGGAGCCGTCAACGAGCTTGCCGTTCAGGTGACTCCCGGATGGTGGGCAGACAAGATTATAACGCCGGGTGGGCATGATGGAATGATAGGTAAGAAAGTGGCATTCCGCGGAGTCCTTGAACTGACCTTTTCCGATGGAGAAAAGGAGTATTATGGCACCAATACCGACGACTGGAAAGCCGGCATCGCGGGACCTGTGAGACATGCCGCCATATTCGACGGAGAAGAGTATGATGCGCGGGAGCTGCCGGGATATGCCACTCCGCATAGGCTTTCCACTCCAGAAAAGAACACCGAATTCAATGGCGGAATCTTTCCTTCGGATGGAGCCGAGATATATTTCCGCGAGGATCTCGCACTCCGACCTGTGAAGGCTTATTCCTGGAATGGAGTGACGGGAGAATCCGAAAATGAATATGGGAAGGTTGTTGTTGTAAGAGAGTTTCCATCAGGTAAAGACATTCTGCTCCGCGACGGTGAGACTTTGGTAGTGGATTTCGGACAGAATTGCGCGGCTGTTCCAGAATTTGAGTTCAGTGCCCGGGAAGGTACTAAATTGAGATGCTTGTTCTCCGAGTTGCTCAACGATGGCAACGGATCAAAAAGCAGAGGTATGGACGGACCGGAAGGGAGTTGTCATCGGTTGAATCTCCGTATCCCGGAAATCGGGATGTCAATGGATTACACGTTTGCCGGCAGGAACGGTTATGAGAGGTATCGTCCCGAATGTACTTTTTATGGTTACCGTTTCATTTCGGTCACGGCTGATGGAGATGTCAGAATCAAGAGCATCCGTTCTGTGCCTGTAAGCTCAATATCAAGCAATATGGAGACCGGAACGATCACAACGGGGGATCCGTCGGTCAACAGGCTCATTTCAAATATCGTGTGGGGTCAGCGGTCGAACTATCTTTCAGTCCCGACCGATTGTCCCCAGCGTAATGAAAGGCTCGGATGGACCGCCGATACTCAGGTTTTTGCCGAAACCGGTACTTATTTTGCCAATACAAACCGTTTTTTTCATAAATGGATGCGGGATATGCGGGATACCCAGCATGAACTAGGAGGTTTCCCCGGGGTGGCTCCACAAGCCCAATATGGTGCTTTCCCTACAGATATGAACCGTCTCGGATGGTCTGACGCCGGAGTGATAGTGCCATGGGTGGTATGGAAGCAATATGGCGACACAGGGATTATCGAGGAGAATTGGGAGGCTATGGAGAAATATCTTGATCATATCGGATCGACCAGATATGACCATCACGCGCATGTGGCGGAAAACGGCAACTATCAATGGGCTGACTGGCTGAGTTATGAGCCTCTTGAAAGCTGCAGCGGAAGAAAGGATTATCAGGATTATCTTGGCAACTGGCATGTGCGTCCGGAGACATACGTCTACTGGAATTACCTGAGCGGCAGTTATTGGCTTATGGATGCAGAGATGATGTGTGACATGGCGGAAGCGACAGGACGCGATTCCGCCCGTTATCGGGAGATGGCGGAGGATGCCAGACGGTATCTGTGTGAGACATTCTTCAGACCCGACGGTACTTTCCTGACCGACATTCTCAACACTATGCAGACTCCGGCACTGTTCGCTTTGAGAAACCGTCTTTTTGAAGGAGAGGCAAAAGAAAATATCGTGTCTCGTTTACGAGAGAATTTCATCCGGCATGACAACTGTCTGCAGACCGGGTTTCTTGGCACTTCCATATTGATGTCCACTCTCACTGACAACGGCATGACCGATATCGCATACGAACTTCTTTTTCAACGTAAGAATCCGAGCTGGCTCTACTCTGTGGACAACGGAGCGACAACCATATGGGAACGTTGGAACAGTTATATGATCGATCAGGGTATGGGTCCGCAGGGAATGAACAGCTTCAACCATTACGCCTACGGATGTGTAGGCGAATGGATGTGGGAGACAATGGCGGGAATATCCACAGATGTCTCTACACCGGGCTTCGGCAGAATCGTGATGAAACCGGTTCCCGATAAACGGCTCGGGTTCGTCAAGGCAGAGTATGATTCAGCGTCCGGAAGGATAAAAAGCTATTGGAAATATGACGGCGACAAGTGGATATGGAATTTTACTGTGCCGCAGGGGGCTGTGGCTGAGGTCACGCTTCCCGGAGAGGATCAAATGAAAGAATATCCTGCAGGCAGTTATTCGGTCATAAAGACTGCGGAAGACTGTCCATTGATATTTTAGACTGCCTGTGGAATATCGGTTGCTATGTTTCCAGACGCACACATGGCAACCAATATTCCAATGAGGCGGTTATCCGGTATCGGGTAACCGCCTCATTGTGCTTCATCAGGATGAGTTACGCCATCTCGAATTGCATTCATAACCTTAACATGTTTTTCTCTTCCTCTAAGAAACTGTTTAAAATTTATTTTATCTTGTCATTGAGGTCTTTGTCGGCATCTTTATGATATTTATTCAGTCATTATGGAACCCCATGACTCCTTTATAAATATCAAAAATCTGCCTGACAAATCCTCTCAATTCCTTCGACAAATAAATTTAAACAGTTTTTAAGAGATGAAAGACTTGTCGATATGCACAACGGGAAACATTCACATGCAAATGTCCTGCGGTATTCCCATAGACCCTGTCCACCCCTGAAATACAGGAGCTTCTATTCTTCTAATGCCGCGTAAGGGTTTGCGTGTGGTTTTGCAGTGTGGAAAAAGTTTTATAAATTTGCGGCGAATTTGGTGTTAATTTCCCCGAGAGAGGGGAGAAAAAAGGGAATCCGGTGAGAATCCGGAGCAGTACCCGCTACTGTAAGGCTTATTGAGCCATGATGCCCCCGGCATCGATGACTCAAAAACGGAAAGACAATATGTGCCACTGTGCGCTGCTGCGCATGGGAAGGCGTCTTTGCCGGAGCCAAGTCAGGAGACCTGCCAAGTTCAGATATTGATTTAATCTTCCGGGAAATCTTCCGGAGGCGTCTTTTGTGGACGCTGCCGGAATTAATGAAGTTTTTATTAATAATTTATGGACAAAAATTTTTTCAGGGCCGCTACGCTTTTCAGTCTGGCCACCCTGAGTGTCACCTCCATGGCGGCTTCCGGCCATGAGAAGGTGAAGAGAGAGAACAACGACAGCATCGTGACGTTGAACGATTTTCAGGTTATAGGCAAAAAGATTCAGCAAACCAAGATGCTGCCGTATGGTGTCGATGAGAAGTATCTTCCGGTAAATATGACGGAAGTGGATCGCAAGACGTTGGAGAACCGCGACATCAACGACATCTCCAGCGCATCGCGGTTTCTTCCCTCGGTGAAGAACCGTACCACTTATGGCGGTTTTCAGGAGTTTTATATCCGAGGGTTCTCAAATCAGCTTGTAGCCACTGACGGTGTGGTCGACCAAAGGTCTTTCATCACATCGATGCCTATGCACGACCTCTCCAATGTGGAGCGTATAGAGCTCCTGCGCGGCCCGGCGTCGGCTCTCTACGGCCAGTCGGTGGTGGGAGGGGTAATCAATATCTCCCGTATGCAGCCTACCCGCGAAAATCATTTCCGGTCCAAACTGAGTCTCGGCTCATGGCATACATATTCCGGATTCGCCGGGATGTCGGGAAAACTTGTCGGACCTTTCAATTATTACGCCTCTGTGAGTCTTGGGAACAGCGATGGCTGGCGCGGAAATTTTGAGCGCCGCTTCACTGCATACGCCACGGTCTCCGGCTGGTTTTCCGACAAAGACTTTCTTCAGCTCGTCTATGATTTCTCAAGCGACCGCTACGGCACCGACACCGGCCTACCTCCTTTGATGTCAAACGACATATACAATGCCGACGGCACGCTGTATCTTCCCCGCTTCGCGAGTCTGCCGAATCTTCCCCGCACGGCACGCTATAACAATGAATCGGATTTTCTAAATAACCGCACTCAGGATGTGGAGATAAGATATGAACATCATTTCAGCGAGGCGTTCAAGCTGAAAGACGTGGCTATGTTCCGTTATGACAACATCAATTATATGTCGACAGAGACACTCTCCTATGTGACGAGCGAAGAGCCTGTATATCCCCATTATTATGAGAGCAACGGTAAGCGCACCTATATCAACCTCGATGAGCTTACCAACAGTTCTCCGTTGCGTTTCAATCATATTGCCTACTCTTATCACAACCAGCTTGAACTTACCGGCAATTTCAGAGTCGGAAACGTGAAGAACAACTATGTGGCAGGCTATTCCATAAACTATCTGCACCGTCCTTCATATGGGCGAGGCACATTCTTCGGCCCCGGCAAGAGCTACACGTTCCCGACCTACGACCCATATTCCGGAGGCGCCTATTGGGCTCATATGGGGCGTGTGAGCATAAGCGACAGGATATCGCAGGGCCTGTTCCTGTCGGATGTGGTGGATGTTTGCGAACAGTTCAAGTTTATGCTCGCCGGACGTTATGACTACTATAAATACCGTTCGGCAACTGTGGAACTGGAGAATGGTTCCTATGACTATGAGAAGCCGTCTTCCGATTCCTACAGCTCAATCGTGAACAATGCCCTCTCTTATCGTGTGGGAGCCGTATATGTGCCTGTGAAAGATCTCTCGCTTTATGTCTCAATGGGTTCGTTCTTCAAGCCAAACAATACGGTGTATACCGACAACTATATATATATTGACAAGAACGGCAACCGTTATTTCCCGGAAGAGGGGGGAGAGGTATTCGCACCGGAGAAGGGATGGCAGTTTGAGATAGGTCTGAAATATGATTGGAACGGACTTTCCCTCAACGGTTCTTATTTTTACATCCATAAGGATAATGTGGTGACATCGTTGGGGACAGTGGAGGAGAATGGAGTCTCGAAACAAGTGCGCGGTCAGGTAGGGCGTATGCATTCTCAGGGCTTTGATATAGATTTGAACTACACGGTAGGTGATTTTGTGTTCGGAGGAGGATATGCATATACCGACCCGCGTGTGGGGAAGATTGCGGCTAACGACTATGTGACTGTCAATGCTGACAGAGGCAACCGTTACACATATATCCCGAAGAACCAGTTCTTTATCACCTCAGATTATGAAGCCTCGGCAGGTAAGCTGAAAGGGTTTGGGGCGGCGCTGTCGCTCACTTATCAGGACAAAGTATACACAAACCTCACGAACGGAATCACACTCGACTCTTATCTGCTCTGCGATCTCTCTCTGCGCTACCGCATGGGCAACGGTGTCGGGTTCATGGCCACAGTCAACAACCTTTTCAACCGACATTACAATGTGTCGAATCTCGGAAACCAGATGATTCCGGGACAGGACATAAACTATAAGTTCAGTGTGACCTACTCATTCTGACATTTTCAGGAGACGCCCCTCTGTTGATGTGGGCGTCTCCCTTTTTCTGTCAGTATTCTAATTTCAATACTTTGTATGAAACATATTTTCAAAATCCTTTACAATTGTCATAAATGGTTCGGCATACCCTTGGCACTGATGTTTATAATGTGGTATTGTTCGGGAATAGTCATGATGTATCACGGATTCCCTCGTCTTTCGGGGCAAGACCGTCCGGTGGAAAGAGTGGATCGCACTGAACTCGACTCCCTATGGCGTATGGCACCTGATTCTGTAGGGATGAGCCGTCTGGCCTTCTCAGGCAAACGGCTTCAGCTTATGGTCGGGGGAGAGACTTTTGGAGGGTACAGGCCGGACTGTCATGCGCTTGAGGAGATTGCCGCGTCGTTCAACACAGTGATACAGAGGGTTGACACGCTGGACGACATCGACAAATGGACACCATTCAATCATCTTGTCAGGCATTTGCCGTTCTATCGTATTGTAGGGGATGATGACTCATATATTTACGTCTCATCGGTCACGGGGGAGATTGTTCAGTACGCCACATTGTCAGCCAGACGCTGGGCATGGGTAGGGGCGTTGCCACATTATTTCTATGTCACCCCCATCCGACGTGATTCCGCCCTTTGGCGTAAGGTGGTGATATGGATGTCCGGGCTTTCTACTCTTTCAGTGCTTTTCGGAATGTCCATAGCGGTGAGGTTTCTGCTTCGGCGCAGGAGGCTGCGCCTGTTCATAAAACGGTCGTGGCAGTGGCATTATTCCTGGGGATTGTTTTTCGGAATATTCATGTTTGCATTTATTTTCAGCGGGATGATGTCGCTTGCCGATATTCCGGACTGGCTCATGAAGTCGCGTCGGCTTGAAGGGCGTGGCGCAACGGTCGTTGCCAAGGGAGACGTTGACCTGTCGTCGTTTCCGGACAGGTTCGGGCAGGCGACGCTCAGTGTTGGTCCGCAGCTGCTGTGGACTGTCGACATAGGGGATGAAAAGATTGTGACAGGCGCGGAGTGTGGCGGTGCCCCGGACTTCACCCCGTCATTCATGACCGGGATTATAGAACGGCAGACAGGAGAGAAGGTCACGGACGTGTCTCGCACTGATGGCGATATCTATTATAATGTGGATGATGTCCCGGGCTATAAAGCAAGGACTGAACATTTCACGGTCTATTGGAACGACCGGGGGTATTACCGGGTCCTGGACGCGAAAGGAAAAGCACGTAACATATGTTACCGTTTCCTCCACACGATGAGGATTCCTTGCCTTGTACGCGTGAAATGGCTTCACGAGCTATATATGTGGGTCATTCTGCTCGGAGGTATTGTGATTGTGGCAACAGGGACGGTGCTTTCTGTGCGTTCATTCAAGAGGTGACATCCCCGGTCTGTGAGGCGGATTCAATTTCTGCCCGGCTTTGCTTCGGGTGACGAGGTCCACTCCGACAAACACGAGGGCTATGGCGACAGCGCTTGCTGCCGAGAACGATCCGACACCTGCTATGACCGCCACCACAGAGGCCAGAAGTCCCATATCGGCTGAATCAGAAAAACTGGCATCAGCCTACATGGGCATACAAGAGATTCCGTAAACGTATCGAAACGATATTTTCTCAGCTCAACGACAATCTTATGATCTGTCACGCAAAAATAAATCCGGATAAAAAACAAGAAATACCCTTTTGTGTTATGCCAGTTCGTTTCCGTAAGCCTATCTTTGCACCGTAATTAAACAATATCCTATATGGACAGATATAACAGAAACAGAATTTATGTAAGCGAGGATGAGCAGGAGAAGGTTCGTGAGACCCGGATATTGCTCGGTGGGGCTGGCATAGGCAGCATCATTGCCGAGTGCGCCCTGCGCTTCGGCTTCGAGAATATTGTGATTGTGGACGGTGACAAGGTGGAGTTATCCAATCTCAACCGTCAAAACTATGTCAATAGCGACATCGGTAAATCCAAGGCGGAATGCCTCGCCAAGAGGCTGCTGAGGATAAACCCGAAGGCGAATATCCAATACCATGACACGTTCATCGACAAGGGCAATGTGAAGGAATTGCTCGAGGGGGTTGACATAGCCATCAATGCCCTCGACTTCAAGAGCGACATCCCTTTTGTATTCGATGACCTTTGTTCCAAAAGAAGGATTCCTGTCCTGCATCCTTATAATTTCGGATGGGGTGCATTTCTCACTATCATCAAGCCCGGAGGATACCAGCTCACAGAGGTGTCTCCGTCCTATAAGGGATTTGAGGTGAAAATGGCTGATTTCGTCGCCCGGTACTGCATGTTTTGGAACATGCCGAACAGGTGGCTCGACGATGTGATCGAGGCATACCGTAACGAGCCGGGGGAGCTGCCGCCGCCTCAGCTTTCCGTCGCTTCATGGATTGTTGCCGGAGAATGCGTAAACGCCATGTTCGACATCATAACCGGGAAAGAGGTGAAGTATTTCCCAAAGTTCTATTTTTCCTCATTGCGCTGCGATCCGGCGTAAGAATCCAATCACCCTAAATCAACTGATGGTTCTGGGCGTATGCCACTGCCTCCGCTATATTCCTTACATTCAATTTCTGAAATATACTGCGCTTGCATGCCTTGACGGTATCGACCGACTTGCATATATTGTCGGCGATATCGTTCATCGTATATCCCTGTGTCGATAGTGAAAGTACCTCACGCTCGTTGTCCGTAAGCGTTATCTCCTTGCACTTCTCCCACTTGTGGTCATACAGGGAGTATTGGTAGAACATGCCGGAACCGGGCTTCTTCATGATGACATTCCCCGGCTCGTTGCCTGCCGCAAGGGAGATTGTGCATATTGCCAGCCATATCCTGCCGTCCTTTGTCAGAATGAGCGGCGTCAGCTTATGGTTGACCAGGCGTTTTCGCTTTCCTCTCATTATGTGGAAGTCGTAGGATATTGTGTAGTCCTTCCTCTCGCCTACGGGAAGCGTATTGAATAGCTTGAATCCCATATTGTTTATCTCCACCAGCATCTTAAGGTCTTCAGGCGGTACATAGTCTATATAGAACTTGTATCCGAAATCCTTTATCTTCCCTGCCTCGCCGCCGCAGAGGCGGGCTATGTTGTTGGAGACATACAGGAATCCCTTTTTGAAGTAGTCTATGATATATACACACTGGTATGTGCTGCGCTCGAATGCCCGCGCAGCCTCTATTATGAGTCCGGTCTTCTCATAGTCGGACTCGTTGACACTCTCCACCGAGTTCTGTAGTGAAAAGAAGTCTCCTGTCTTTATATTGGAGTCCATAACGTTGTGGCTTTTTCTCGATGCAAAATTAATAAAATCCTGCCATACAAAGAATCAGCACACTACACAAAAGGGTAATTTTTACAATCCGATTTCTTGAAATACCCTTTTGTGTCACAGTCAGGAGATAGTCTGCACGTAGTTTTGCGGAAAATTTCAAAACCGTCTCAACTATGGAAAAAGTGATTTGGTCATGCAGTGACTATTCTATCTTCAGAGTCGGTACTGACCGACTTCATGACGTCGCCCGATTCGTGGTGACACAGAACTATAACCATCATTCATCAGAACCGATCCCAGACACGGTACGGCAGGAGATTGAGGACATCTACCGGGAGGAGCTTTCCTACTCCGGAGACTCGGCTTGTTTCATCGTCCGGGATAAGGGAGGCAGAATGGTAGGCAGCATAAGAGTGTTCAGATGGGACAAACGGACACCCACACCTATGCATAAGATTTTTCACATATCCCCATTGGATATGGTTAGGGACACCCCGGCAACCTCCTTCTGGCACATAGGACGATTTGCCATTGATTCCACCTCAGGCTTTTCCACCGTCACAATGTTCAAGCAGCTCATGACTCTCGCCGTGGCTCCAATACTACGTGATGACGACAGCTATATGATAGCGGAGACCGACAGCCATCTTCTCAGGGTCATGAACGCCCTCGGCATCGAGACCCGGCAGATAGGGAATCCGCTCATCTACCTTGCATCCGAGACAATTCCGGTGTGTTCAAGTAAAAAAGGGCTAACCAAGTTCTACCAAAGGTATTATCCCCTTCTTACAGCATCATAGCCCATATCGGACATACTACACAAAAGTGTATAAATATCCTTGAAATCAGAGAAATACCCTTTTGTGTAATTGACAAAATCCAGCGTCATACTAATTTTGCATTGTCAATCAAAAGTATTGATAATAGTCGACTATCGCCATACAGCGTGCACGCTGTATGAAGTAACAAGAATCATTAACCAACAAAGAAAATGCAATGAATGCAAACAACGAAATGGAGATAATGAGAATGGGTCACAATAGAGACCTCGACATTCTCAATCCCGCCGAGCAGGACGAAATACTCGGAGGAAAAACCGAAACACGCTGTCAAAAGGGTTACAGCAAATTCTGGGGATCATAATTCATAAAGACACATTAGTAGCCCTATTACCCCATCTCTATGAAGTAAACTACAAAAGACATGAACATGAAACAGCTTAAGTTTTTTTTATACGTTCTGACCCTTATCCATACCTCGCATATGATGGGGCAACAGACTGTGGACACTGACAGCACCCACATCTTAAATGAAGTGGTTGTCAAGGGATATATACCTCAAGTAAAAACTAAAGGAACTGTCACCACAGTGAAAATAAAAGGGACTGTCCTCTCTCAAATGGGAAATGCATCGACAATGCTCGAAAACACTCCGGGGCTTCACAGAGGGGCTTCAGGCATTGAAGTGAACGGTCTTGGCAAACCTATATTCATTCTTAATGACAGGGAAATTGACCCCAATAAGGTACTTGATCTCTTGCAGGCCAATACTATAAAAGAAATAAAGATCAACAAGGCACCTGATCTCTCCTATTCCACTGACGGCAGACCCATAGTCGAAATCATTCTTAACAGACCTGTGGATGATTTTATCCTATTGTCGGTAGGAAATGACATGGCGGTAAAAAGAAAATTATCGGATGCCGGGACAGCAAATTTTGGCATCAATGTCAAAAAAATATCGACTACCATTGATTATTTAGGGGGAATTTCACAGTTTCTAAATAAGGAAACATACTTTAGAAATGTATTCCATCCCCTCTATGTGTCCTCATTCGACCAGAAAAGAGAAGACGGGCATAAAGACCTGCTTCAGAAGGTACGATGGTCGCTTGACTACAATATTGACAAAAACCATAGACTTGGCTTAGAATATTACTACACGTTCAACAAAAAGTCCGCCCACGAGACTGGCTCAGATTTCTATGATTCAAATGAAAAAAGTGAGGAGTCCCTCTTCAATCGTCAGAAAGAGGGGATAGCCAATCTTCACAACATCTCCCTGCAATACTACTATAAAAAAGAGAAGAGGACATTCCAGATTGTTCAGGATTTCGGCGCATCATCCTCCCGGAATAATGTCGAGACGGCAGACGGCACAGTCTCCACAGATAAGTACAGCCTTGCCCAAAATAAATATGACATATCAACAACCAACATTAAATTCGGCACGAGATTCCCTTATGATATTAATTTTATGGCAGGCGTGAAGAACACTTTTATAAGCAATAGCAGTTCATCTTCGCTTAAATATTCCGGACACGACAGAAACGGCTACCGGCTTTCGACCAATATTAAGGAATACGAACCACAAGCTTTCCTGTCGTTATCCAGAAAGATAGGGAATGTCACTGTTAATGTAGGTGGAAGATACAGATACATGCGCCGCAAAGTGAGAAATGAAGAAGACAATATGTCGATGACGACAAAGACATATGACGTATCCTCTTTCTCTCCTCTTGTTTCTTTAACATACAGAAATTCGGCAGGTACATCCTTCTATCTCAGATATAACCGGACTATTGGTCATCCCAACTTCGGTTCTCTCAATTCAGGATACTCATACATGGATTCCCTGACTTACACGACCGGGAATCCGGACCTTAAGACATCCTTTTCCAATATAATATCGGCAGGCGTAAATTGGAGGGATTTCACCTTCTCGGCAAGATACTCCAATGTGTCAAATCCGATAGTCCGGGTTTCCGAACTTATGGAAGAAGGAAGCGACATAATCGTGGAAAGGGACATAAACCTGAGATATGACAACCAGCTGAGACTTGGATTGGAATATTCCAAAACCATATCCGAATTGAATATGTATGCGGAGGTGTCCGTGGTGTTTCCCCATGGGAAATATCTCTTCGCAGGAAAGGAATATACTGCTGACAGGATATCAGTCAATGGAAATCTAAACATTAATTACCGTATTAATTCATTCCTTGGAGCTTATATTTCTTTCAATTATCAGGGATACAATCAAGACCTCACATTGACACAGAAAGCTGCCAACGACCTGTCGGCAGGAATCGTGGCAACTCTCCTGAGAAACCGACTGACCTTGAATCTGGCATTCACCGATATTTTGAACGGCACCCATTACAACAACATCACATATCGATACGGAAACGTGGCTAATGGGACTTACGGCACCAACGATGAACGTGGTGTCATGTTTAGATTAAACTACTCAATTTTCACCAAGAAAATAAGAACCCATACAAACAGAAACAATAACGAGGAGATACAGCGTCTCTATTGATCATAATCTATTATGCATGCATTCAGATTCTATCATCAACACGATGCCATGCAATGTGGAGCTTAATGTCTATGCATGGTAGGAAGCTACTTTGGCAAAAATTATTCCCTGGACATGGTATCTGACAGCGCATATCCTGACCGGAGTTCATGACGAACTTTTTGCCACGCTTGTTTTCAAAACCGTCTCAACTATGGAAAAAGTGATTTGGTCATGCAGTGACTATTCTATCTTCAGAGTCGGTACTGACCGACTTCATGACGTCGCCCGATTCGTGGTGACACAGAACTATAACCATCATTCATCAGAACCGATCCCAGACACGGTACGGCAGGAGATTGAGGACATCTACCGGGAGGAGCTTTCCTACTCCGGAGACTCGGCTTGTTTCATCGTCCGGGATAAGGGAGGCAGAATGGTAGGCAGCATAAGAGTGTTCAGATGGGACAAACGGACACCCACACCTATGCATAAGATTTTTCACATATCCCCATTGGATATGGTTAGGGACACCCCGGCAACCTCCTTCTGGCACATAGGACGATTTGCCATTGATTCCACCTCAGGCTTTTCCACCGTCACAATGTTCAAGCAGCTCATGACTCTCGCCGTGGCTCCAATACTACGTGATGACGACAGCTATATGATAGCGGAGACCGACAGCCATCTTCTCAGGGTCATGAACGCCCTCGGCATCGAGACCCGGCAGATAGGGAATCCGCTCATCTACCTTGCATCCGAGACAATTCCGGTGTGTTCAAGTAAAAAAGGGCTAACCAAGTTCTACCAAAGGTATTATCCCCTTCTTACAGCATCATAGCCCATATCGGACATACTACACAAAAGTGTATAAATATCCTTGAAATCAGATAAATACCCTTTTGTGTAATTAATAACTTAAAGCACAACATTAACTTTGCATCATCAATAACAAAAAACAGATGAAGTCGACAACATCAAAAAAACAACAAAGAAATGAACAAAACGATAAAAAATTTAGCACTACTATGTGCTGTCCTAGGGCTTGCGTCCTGTAATAATGAGGACACTCCCGTTACACAACCAAATGCTAACCTCAATCCTCAGGAATTCCTAAACATCTCATATAATGGAAAGGAGTATTCGAATATTCCTACAACTTATGATGAAAATGGTGAGTTCATTTTCCTTGATAAGGATTTTTCAAAAATCTATGAAGGGGAATTAAAGGATTTGAGCACACTCTCTATTCACCTAAATGATGAATCCTCAATCGAAATGTTTAAGACTCTTGATGACAATCTTGAAAAACACGGGGTTGAAATCTCTTCAGTTCCAATGGGGAATGATGTTCTTACACGAACAGGAGTATCGTCTGAGGAAAACTTTCTTGGCACGGTTGATTTATGGGATGACAAGAAATTTAAGGATACTCATTGGCAATTTGGCATCATGACTGCCACAAATCCTAAGTGGGTTGAAAATCTTGGGTCTCCCTATAAATTTAACGACAAATGTTCGTCATTAATTCTCACCAACAATCTTCCTAACGATTCTTCAAAAGAACTCAACATGGGTTCATACACACTTAAATATTCAGAAGCGACTCTTGTTTTCATAGGTTATGATGATAGAGGCTATTCTGATCGCACATTTACTGCTTTGGCAAAACCAACGGAAAAAAAGGAATTTCGCGAACTCAAAAACTTTAATGATAAAATGAGTTCATTAAAACTCTTCTTCGCAAGAACTGGAGTATACACCACAGAAGGTGCATCCAAATAATCAATTACAGAGTAAGAATATTGCTAAACATATGTCTTGATAAATCACATTATACTTTTATCCACAAACAATCACTGTATTTTTGAAAAAACAAGATATATGTGATTCAACAATATTCTTACTCTACAAACACTATGCGTATGAAATATCTATTCTATTTTTTATTCGTTTCAATCTTAATATCGCTATCTTCATGTAACAAAGAAGATGAACCTTCTCCTGACAATGAGGGTAGCCCACGTGACTGGACTTATCTCAATGATCAAATAAAGTTCTATATTGATAATGTGGAACAAGTTTCTATTTCCGAGATTACAGTTAGATCCTTACAACTTAAAGCATCCAATGACGACTTCTCGTTTCCATGGTATTCCACTACACTTAAAGTTAAAGGGCTTCTCCCAAAAGACAAAATTTTAGAAATAGAGGTTCTTGCTGATGTTGAAAGATTTGAAGGAACAACATCTATTAACGGTATAGACTATGATGTTACAGGCGAATATACGGGGAGTCCGTTTGAACATTATAAAGATATGGGCATAATTGTCAATCTAAATAAAAAACTGTAAAATGATACGTTGTTTTGCAACCTGTGTCTCAGCCATGACAATTTCTTGTGTTTTCGCACAGGCACCTTCTGATACTTTACCGAATCAGACTCTTGATGAAGTGATAGTGTCTGCCACAGGAGCAAACCGTAATCTGAAGGCAGCCGAAATGGGCAGACACATATTAGGAAAAGAAGCCATTTTGAGACTTCCTGTCCTTTTCGGCGAACCGGATGTGATAAAAACACTTCAGACACTTCCAGGAGTCTCACAAGGAGTTGAGGGCTTTACCGGACTATATGTACATGGGGGAGACAATGACCAAAACCTTTTCCTCTATAACGGATTACCACTCTATCATGTCAGTCACCTTGGAGGGATATTCTCTTCATTCAATGTCTCGACAATTCGCAATGTGGATTTTTTCAAATCTTCATTTCCGGCAAGATTTGGAGGTCGCATCTCCAGTATTACTAATATAAATATGACAGCTCCTGCTTTTGAAAGATACACTGGAAAATTCACAATAGGTCTTCTTGCTGCCAACGGTTATATTTCAGGTCCTATAATAAGAGACAGACTGGCGTTTAGTGCAGCTATCAGACGTTCATGGATTGATATAGTCGGACGTCCGGCTCTGGCTGTTGTCAATGCAATACAGAAGAAAAACGGGAAAAAGACGATAGCAAACTACAATTTTACCGACTTCAACGCAAGAATTGATTGGAAACTCGGTTCCGGCAAGATTTATGCCATAGGCTATTACGGACATGATTATCTGAAGATCGGAGACAGGAATTTCGAATCGACCAACGAAATTATTAAAGTGAATCCCGGCGGCTCCATATCTTCCGGCTCAGATGGAAACCAGACTTGCTTTTTCGATGAAAATACCAACCGGCTCTCATGGGGCAACTGGGGAATATCGCTTAATGCCGATTACAGAGTTGGACAGGGTTATCTGAATACGGTAGCTTATTATTCAAGTTATTCCTCTCATTACCGTCAGATGAATGAACATCAGTCAGACCTTGACGATGACTCAACATACGGATATACGCTCAACAGTACAAAAAATGCCATTGCTGATATAGGCATAAATACTCAGTATATGCAGCAGTTCGGTGAAACATACCTCTTGAAGGCTGGAATAGGTTATGTTAGCCATGATTATCATCCGGAAGGATTGGTCAATGAATATGCAGATGCTTCAGAAAAATGGAGTGACAATAACGATAATCCATCGGTAAAATCAAATGAGATATTCGCATATCTCGATAATCTTTTCAATTTCGGAGAGGTTGCCTCTCTTGATGTAGGATTGAGATTTGTCGACCATTTTATTCAAGGCAAATCATTTCCGCGGCTTGAGCCGAGAGTCTCATTCAGAATAAATCTTACGCGTGATTATAGCTTAAAGGCATCATACGCCCGTATCAACCAGTTTGTGCAGCAGGTGTCGAGCAACTATATCAACCTTCCCACCGACCTGTGGCAACCTGTCGGCAAGGGCGACAAGCCGCTGGGAAGCGATCAATTCTCGCTGGGCCTTTACGGTAACCTTCCAATAGATATGTATTTCTCTGTGGAGGGATGGTACAAAGGTATGCGTAATCTTGTGGAATACCGGGAAGGAATATCATCACTAAATCCCGGTCTTGAATGGGATGAAAAAACTACAACAGGCAAGGGGTGGGCTTACGGCGTCGATCTCAGTGTCAGCAAGGAAATCGGAAGAGTGACCGGCTCTGTGAGCTATGGGCTCATGTGGAACTGGCGAAAATTTCCCGAACTTAATAACGGAGGAAAATTCCCTGCCAAGTTTGACAACCGCAATAAAATCAACATCAATGCCACATACAGGCTCAACGACCACATCGAGTTCAACGCCGGCTGGACTTATATGACAGGGAACCGTCTCACACTTTCTCTATATAATTATGATGAGCCGGGCAATAATTTTCCGGATGCCCCCTCTACCGGTATCGCAAATTCCGGATTCGACTGGGAACAGGCCTCAGGTCTTGACTACTACCACAGCCGCAACAATGTCCGACTTCCCGCATATCATCGTCTTGACATCGGCATGAGCATTTTCAAAAAACTGAAAAATGGAGCAAGAACAATCTGGAACTTCAGTATATACAACGCCTATTGCCGCATGAATACCATGACCATAAAGAAGGATAATTTTGTTGGTGGCGGCGACCTTAACCGTTCGTTCCAGAAGTTCAGCCTCATTCCTGTCGTACCATCAGTTTCATGGACTTATGAATTTTAATGATATGAGAAATCTGTTTATAAAGACTTTTGCCGGATTGTTGTCAACGATGATGCTGTCAGGTTGTTATCAGGACATCGATCTTGACAAATACAAGGGACAGGAAGGTGAACACCTGCTGACAATCAACTCTATAATCAATCCGGATTCCACAATAACGGTAGCAGCCTCAAAAACTTACTTTTTCTCCGATATCCATAACGAGCGCGACTATGTGCGCGATCTTGATATCCGGATAAAGGTAAATAATCGAGACTGCGGCAGGATGATGTTCGATCCGGAAACCAAGCTATACATTTCGGATATAAAGCCCACTGAGAAAGATACAGTGGAGTTATCAACGGTATATCTGGATAAAATTGTAAACTGTAAGGACGAAGTCCCGTCCAAAGTCAGGATTGAATCCGTATCAGCCGAACGTCAAGGCCCTGTGTCAATCTATTCGGACAATGATTATATAATCACTTACAGAATTAGATTTTCGGATCCTGCGGACGAAAAGAATTATTATTTCCTGCATTATGACATGGAATGGCCGTCCAACAGTGTCAGGATGGGCGAACGAGACTATACCTTTGAATTTGTATTCCAACAGCTCGCCAATATAATAAACTCCAATATTCCCGGGTGGGAGCCGTATTCCCCGTATGGACTTCCCTTCTCCGATGATGGAATTGAAGGAAGAACCCATACGCTTGTCGTCAAGGAGATTCTACAGGGCGGACACGGCTATAACCTTACTCGTTACAACGAAATGAAACGAAAGTTCAAGCTTTTCTCAATCTCCAAAGACTATTATGAATATCTCCTTAGTGTGCTTTATAATGATACCGATTCAGAAGGTCTGCACGGAGGAATGATTGACTTGGGAATTGCAGAACCGATGAAATACTTTTCCAATATTATGGGTGGAATCGGTATATTCGCGGCATATTCTCTCGATGAAACCGATCTGGATGTAATTCAGATTTGTGGGAAATTTCCAAAATAAAAGATATTCTTAAACGGCCGTTTTTGAGAATGTCCGTCAATAGGGCTTCAGACTACCTCAAACAAGGAAATATCCGTCTCAAAACCCATATCTAAATCAAGTTCTCTTTTCGTAAGATAAACTTGGTTTTAGAGACCCCTCAAAATCGACTTCTTGCCATAAGTGGTATTTTTAACCCACTTATGGCAAGGATGCCGCCACTGGTACTGGAACTGACTGAAACTCCATGTCCAAGGCTTCCTCAATCTTACTGATTGTCTCTAAGGACAGATTCTCTTTACCTTTAAGTATCTTGGATACATATTGAGGAGTACAGCCCATTCTGTGGGCAAGTTCTTTCTGATTAACTCCCAAAAAATCCATACGGTCAAGCATTTCCATAGCTATTTTTTGGGAACGTCGAAGCCACCGACTGTTTTCAAGCCGGTAAATAGCATTTTCCCTCCATCTCGATGGAGTTGCCGATGCAAAATCTTCCAATCTTTTTCTTTCCATAATAGATAGCTTTTATCTTTGTCTTATTTTTATAACACTTTGATAAGCGTTTATATCGAGTCAAACTCTATGTAATCATCAAAGCTGATGGCATCATAGACACTTTCAGCCATCAAAAAATTCCTGACATTTTCGAGCTTGCGCAACTCTGCCGTAGTGTGTTCTCTTTCTTCCATCTTATGCGTCAACTTTATAGCACCTCCTGTTATGAGGAACTTACCGTCATCAAGTTTGATAGCATAAAGTCTTAACCATGACACATGCCTTGATGATGATCTTGGACGTGTTTTCTCTTTATTAAGGACATTCATCTCTGTACTCATATTATCCAAGGGCCTAAATACCTTATTCAAATCATCTACATCCAGCATTAAGATTGTTCTTTGCAGAATTTCGTTGTCGTCTAATGTATCTTGTATTGCCTCATTGATGTTCTCAATAGCAAAATACTGTTTCAGGTCAGAGGAATGTTCTTGGAAAAATGACCTGAGCCATATGACATCACTCCATTGGTCGAACAATGTTTCAAGAATATTATCCGAATCTCCGTCATATCGCACAGCATACAGGTTGCCATCTTCCGTTATTCTGTCAAATGTCATTTCTCAAATCTTTATTTCTGCAAAGTTAGAAAAAATTTTTTATTCAATCAACCTATAGGTTGATTTTTATCTATTGCACTCAATTTTATTCTTTAGATAACGAGCAAGCTACACTATCCTGCTCTTCACAATCTTCGCCCGCCTATCCCGGTTTGAGAGAGACCTCATAACCCTTCGTAAAGCACAACTCTATACAGGTAGAGACATCGCAAATAGTTACTGCCATACCATTCTTTCCTATCGTGTATTTCATATTTTTATATTGTTTTATTGCCGCAAAGATAATCATTAATCTATCCAACAAAAACAAATCACTAAACCACAAAATGTTTGTTTCGCTATATCAATAATTATCGCTAACTTTGCACTACCTTTGAAAGAAGGGATATACATCAATAACAAAACATCAATGAAATCAAAAATCATCGCAGTCGCCAACCATAAGTGAGGTGTAGGCAAGACAGCTTCGGTGACATCCATTGGGGCCATTCTTGCATCAAGAGGGAAGAAGGTTCTGCTCTTAGATCTCGACACCCAAGCAAACGGATAATAAAGGCTCTTGAACAGAACTATAATTACAACAAGGTTCAAAGTGGAGCCGCTATCACATCCGCTATCGGAATAGAAAACATGCTGGAAAAATGTCAACATTTTAATGAATGGATAAATAAAATTATGCTTTTGGCCTCTAAGTAATCTATACTATTCACAGATAATTTGTTGATGCGATAACAGCAAGGAAACATTCTTTCAGTATTGTTTCTGGAGTATTTATCAAGTTCAAAGCAGATATTCACCCTCAAGGTTCTTCAATATCAATTGTAATTGAAAAGCCAATTCCCCAATTTTTAATAAAAGATGATTTATCGAACCATAATCCTTATAACCTCTCTCTTCCTAATTTCCGGTTGTTCTAAAAACAAGCATGATGAACGACTTTCGCATATAGCTGAAATCGTTTCAGAATCGCCAGAAAAGGCATTGTCACACCTTGATAGCATCAACTACAAAGAACTTTCTGATGATGACCAACATTTCTATGATTTTTTAGTAATAAAGGCCAAAGATAAAGGTTATATTAAACACACATCAGACAGCACTATCTTATGTGTAATTAAATATTATTCCTCTCATAAAGAGAATAATATTTATTCTGAAGCTCTATATTATGGAGGCAGAGTATATTGCGACATGGGAGATAGTCCAACAGCCTTACAGTATTTTCACAAGGCCCTAGAAAACTTTTCTGATAATACACCAAACCTCAACTTGAAGGCAAATATCCTAAGTCAGACGGGAAGATTACTCACGGATATTCGTTTGTATGATGAAGCAATACCTTATATAGAAAAAGCGATTGAAATTGGTGAGCATTATAAAGATACTATAAACATGGTATATGATCTTCAACTTTTGGGTGGCACATACCTTCGTAATAAGAAATACCATATAGCTGAACATTATTTCAATAAAGCTTTTAATCTAAGCTGCAACTTACCTGTATCTTATAAAGCAAAGTCAAGAATGTACTTAGCTGAAATAAAATACGAATTAGGAGAGATAGATGCAGCCCTTAACTTAATTCGTGACACTCCAGATTTAGTAAAGCCCGTTGCTCGCAATAGTGCCTTAGCCGCCGCTTCTGAAATCTATTTAGCTAAGGGACTATTAGATTCAGCCTATATATATGCAAACAAACTCTTACATAGTCCGGATCCAACAAATAAAGAAACGGCATACCAAATCATGCTTTCTCCTAAAATACAAAAACTTCTACCTTTAGACACTTTAAATCAATACTTCTCAGATTACAGAGGACTCTTGGAAACTTATTATGACAACAATAAAATTCAACTAGCTATAAATCAACAGAATCTCTATAACTATCAAAGACATAAAAGTGAAAGAGAAAAAGTAATTTTACACAATATAAAACTTATAAAATGGATTTTCAACATTTCATCTATATGCCTTGTATTGGTAATAACTGTGCTATATTACAAAAATAAAAGTAATAAAACACTAAATGAACTTCACGTAGCACTTAAAAACATAGATAAACTTAATGCGAATATATCCGCAATTCGTCAAAATTCGAGAAAAGATGAGACTAACGTAACAATAACAAATAACAATCATCAGCAAGAAGATACAGAAATCGATGATCTTGGTGAAACAAGCCTACCACCGACAAATACAGAAAAAGAACTAAGAGATAAATTAAGAGATAAATTATTATCTCTGTATAATGACAACAAAACTGTCGGACTAAGTCAGATTATATTGAATTCTGAAGTATATAAGAAACTTCAAGAACTTGTTAAACACAAACAAATGTTATCGTATGAAGATTCACTCTGGGATGAATTAGAGAATATTGTAATTGAATCGTCTCCTAAATTTAAGGATAACCTTCAATTACTCACCCAATGTCGTCTAACTACAATTGACCTTCATACTGCACTATTAATTAAATGTCACTTGTCACCATCTCAAATGGCTGTTTTGCTTAGACGTTCAAAAGGAGCGATAGTCTCTCGCCGAGAATCTCTCTGCTTAAAGATTTTTGGGAAACAATTAGGAACAAAGGTAATTGATGGCATAATACGACTTCTATAACAGGCTTATACCCCATCAAAATGAGGTACGGCAATAGTACGGCAATCACCCGTACAATTGCCGTACTCCATTTTATATTTAATTATGCAAATATTTGATTTCTAAAATATTGCCTCCCCAGATAACAATTTGAGGATAAATTTAAGTCTATTTCCGTACTTTTACCGTACCTTATTTTCGTAACGCACGACTCCATTATCATTAACTTTGTAGCAACTTCAACAAATAAGAAGTTTTTGGTTATGAATAGACTCATCACAATTCCTATCATCGCCATGCTTATGGTATATGTCACTTTCCCAAGTCGTGTAATGGCTATGAATGAGACAACCTATACTATATCCATGCAGAAAAGTTCAAAAGAACAACCGTCCCACAACAAACGCTTAGATGATGAAGGTCGTCGGTCTTCTCCTGCGCCGATATTCTGTATTCTCAATCATACCTCAGGCATAGAGGTGATGGGATTATCCGAAGATATAATTGGTTATGAAATTTGGGATGTAGCTTCAGAAATAAAGCTTGCCTCTTTTTCAGAAGAAGCAGAGTTCTTAGATTTCCTATTTCTCCAAGTAGATAATTTTCAAATCAAACTTGAGACAGAGAATTATTTCGTATCCGGTTACATTAAAATGAACTAACATTATACACTTATATCCAGGAACAACTATAACTAACATATCATTAATCGAATAAAATAAGTGATTATCAACCATATTATTAACCAACAAAACACGTGAAGATGAAGAATAAAAAGAAATTTTTTATCGCAGCCGCATTGGTATTAGCAGCCAGTGCAACATGCTTTGCCCAAAACTTTGTACCTATCCAAACATCGTGTGGCAAAACTGCATGGATTGACACCGAAAGAGGAACTCTTGAAGAGGTGTTGCAACAGGTAATGGAAATCGATGACGTACTCTGCCCCTAACCTCACACAAAACATTGGGAGATGGCTACATGTAGCCATCTCCCATAAATCATATTCACATGAAACAAATATTATTCATATTGATATTCTCTTGGTTCGGGATAACTGTTTCAGCACAATCTATTAATTTTGGGAAAGGCAACTCTTCTCCTAAAACTGACAGCATCGCCAAAATAATAATGGAACCCACAGAATATGTAGTTACTTATGCATACTCTTTTGCACCTGATCCAGAGTTTCCCGAGGATACAAAAGATGGCTTGACAATCTTACAAATAGGCAAGCGTTATAATCGCTTTTCTGATTATAATGAGCTTCGTTTTGACTCTATCTGTGATGAAGTTGCACACAATAGAATAGGTGTTGCTGATGCGACTCCAATTATGCTTGGTGCGTTAAAAAGAAGCTGCTTTACCGAAGGTATTCTCATAGACCGAGAAAACAAAAAGGAAATAATACAAAGAACGGCCGGTTTACGAACCAAGAAATACCAATACGAAGAATCTTGCCCTGATTTGAAATGGGAGATAGTTGAAGGAGATACGATAATCGCCGGTTATCATTGCAATAAGGCAAAAACCAGATTATTCGGACGCGATTATGTAGCTTGGTACACACCCGAAATAAACATGCCATATGGTCCATATAAATTCAATGGGCTTCCCGGGCTTATCTGTCGTATAACAGATACTAATCACAACTTTGATTTTACGCTAAACGGCTTTGAAAAAGCCAAAACCAATCGCCCAATATATCTTTGGAATAAGAAAGACATCGTAAAAACAGACCGTAAAACGGTTCGTAAAATCTACAAAAACTTTTGTGCGGATCCTGTGAGTGCATTGCTCAGTAAAGGAAATGTACAGATTCCAAAAGAAACTAGGGCCAGTGTAGAACCAAAACCTTATAATCCAATAGAGCTTGAATAATGCAGTATTACGCATACTTACATTGATAGTATTCGTAACCATAAATATTTTTTATTTATATGCAAAACCATCTAAGGATGTCGAGTGCTTATCTTTCAAAGTAGTAGATGATTTCACTCGTCATCCTCTTAGTGATGTAACCTGCCGTGTGTTTACAAAAGACGGCAAGTTTTATAATTATTCAATCTCAAACACAACAGGAGACCTTTCTATTCGTATTAACGAAGGAGATTCCTTAGAGTTTTCATGTTTAGGATATGAGACGTTGATATTTCCAGCACACCTTTTTTCACCAAAACAAATAAATTCTATAACGCTGACAGAAAAAAGTATTGAACTTCGTGAAGTAATCGTCAAGGCTCCTCCTATACGAGAACGAAACGACACGATTTCATATAATGTCAAAGCCTTTACCAAGCCCGGAGATATTCATCTTGAAGATATTTTAAAAAAACTACCTGGTATAAGAGTATCAGAAAATGGGAGTATATCCTATCAAGGCAAAGCAATTAATAAATTTTATATTGAAGGTAGGGATTTATTAGGTAGTAGTTATAATCAGGCTACTAAGAATATGCCAATAGAGGCAGTTACAACAGTTGAAGTGCTGGAGAATCATCAACCAATTAAAATGCTTAAAGAAAAACAATTTTCTGATAAAGCGGCAATCAATATACGTATTGATAGAGGACATAAGTCTCATCCATTTGGAGAACTCAAAATTGGATTGGGAGAAATTACCTCAATTTGGAAAAACAGCTTATTCCTTACTCAAATAATGGGTAATAGCCAGCTTCTAATTTCAGGTAAGATGAATAACTCAGGAGTAGATCTTTCCGCAGAAACTAAAGAACATATTGATATTACGGATTTAGATGCCTATGAACCTATTTTACCATCCATTCTATCTACATCAACATTAAATGAGATACTACCACAAAACAGATATCTTCACAATAAATCATATTCTACTGGAGCAAATTTTCTATTAGGGCTATCAGCAGAATCATCCTTAAGGTTTAATCTTTTATATTATCAAGATCGCTCTAACATTACACGTCAGAGTAGTAATTTTTATGGAGGAGAGAATACTATAAATTTGATTGAGACTATTACAAAGGACATTAAGGATTTTACGATTCTTCCCATAATTAAATACGAACTAAATAGTAAGAATACATATATTTCCAATGAACTAAAGCTTTCTTTTAACAAGACATCATGTTTAAACAGTGTTAATTCAAATGGTGTAAATCTTTTTGAAAGAATAGACAATAAACCTATATATATCCAAAATTATTTTACATCATCGTTTTATCTAAAAAATCGAATCGTTCAAGCAAAGTCATTGTTTCGCTACTTTAATAGGAGTGAGAACCTATATAGTAATGCTGATACAATTAGCTTCTACGATATTTCAGAAAAGTTTGCCTTAAAATCAGTACTAAATAAAACCATATTATCTTCATTGTTTTATTTATGGGGAAATTCTCTGAACATAACTTCTGAAATTTATTACAGGAACACATTATATAACTATCAAGAGAATCACAGCTTTAACAAACTTAGCATTAAGATTTCTCCAAATTACCTAATTGCTTTTGGAACAGACCGTTCTTTATCTATTATTCTGCCAATAGAACTATTTAATATCAATATTACCGATAGGCATAAGACTCGTCTTGCCTTTATCCCAAATATCAATTTCAGATATCAGATTAATGATAATTGGAGAGTTAACGTCAATGCCTTATATAATGTGGACAATAATACATTAAGTTTTTATTCACCTTATTTATTGCGGACAGGTTACAGAACCGAATATTTGCCCACTAATAATATATTCTTTAATTCATCAAACAGAATCTCTTTCTCTTTAGCATATCGGAATCTAGCAACTATGCTTTTTTCTAATCTTTCCATTTCATACTCAGATAGTAAAAAAGGATCTTTTTCTAATTATAATTATACCGATTCTATTACTCAAGTATCAACCATTGCAGGAACTAATCATTATAAGACCATTTTAATAAATGGTTCATTGGATAAATCCTTTATTGATGTTGGGTTCTCGTTAAAATCTGAATTAAACTATTCCAAAACAAAATATTTAGTTTCACAATCTAATGCCAGATTTTATAACAATTCAAATATATTCAGTATTAATTTTGATTTAACTTACCAAAAGTTTAAATGGTTTAAGGTCATGCTTACAACTACTGGTACCTTGTATTGGGAAAAGAACAATCTTTATTCATCAGACCCTCTAAAAAGTATTGTCGTAAATAGTTATATCTACTTTTTCCCAATCAGCAATTTATCAGCAAAATTAAAATACCAAAATTTCATTAACGAAATAACTACTTCAAAATACAAGAATTGCGGTATCTTTGATTTTAATATTGGATATAAAATAAATAAAAGATGGGAGCTTGAATTTTCATTGTCAAATATACTAAATACACGTTCTTATTCGATTACCCAAGAATCTGGAATTAATATATTTAATTCTTCTCTTCCATTAAGAGGACGCGAATATCTTATTAGTACAATGTGGAGATTCTAGTTCAAATTTTATCAATCTCAAAAACGGTCGTTTTTGAGATTGTCCGGCTACCGGGCTTCAGACTGCCTCAAACAAGGAATTATCCGTCTCAAAAAAATAGAATCATCAACACTCAAATTTACCACCATACGCCATATTTACCACCCTTGCAGTGGTAAATTCAATCTACGACTTTTAGCTATAAGTGGATATTTTATCCACTTATAGCTAAAAGTCGTTTTGCCAATACCCCTCAGACTCCCATCTCATGCTCATACAAGTAATATTCCCGGCATTATTGTTTCGTTTGTTGGAAACAATTTAGTAACTTTGCAACGTTATAATAAAAGAATGATGGAAGCAAACAAAGTTAATATCTTTTTGAGTGACGAAGCCAAGGCGTTTATCCGCTCTCTCCCCGAAAAGGCTAAAAAGAAAGTTACCTTCAATATCCGTAAGGTCGAGGGAGGAGAAATGGATAAAGACCTTTTCAAGAAACTCAACGATAATATTTGGGAGCTTCGCACATCTTATAACGGAATGTGTTACCGTCTATTAGCCTTTTGGGATAAAGAACGTCGGGCGTTGATTATCGCCACTCACGGATTTGTCAAAAAGACGTGGAAAGTACCACAAAAGGAGATAGACAGGGCGGAAGCGTTTATGAAACAATATTACAGCAACGAATAATTACTTAAGATATGGCAAGAATGAATTTGACCCCTGCAAGTGAACTTGTTGATGAAGTCTGGGGAAAAGTCGGAACCCCGGCGCGTGACGAGATGGAAGCGCAGTTAAAGGAGGAACTCAACGCCTACTTTGTCGGCGAAGCCATAAAGAAAGCACGCCAAGCACAGAACCTCACTCAAGAAGAATTGGGAGAGCGCATAGGCGTACAGCGTGCGCAGATTTCAAGACTGGAAAAAGGCAAGAGCGTTATAACTCTTCCAACAATGAGCCGTGTATTTAAGGCATTAGGTATCAAATCCGGTGTTCTTGATTTAGGGGAAGTTGGGAAAGTGGCACTTTGGTAATACCTTAGTATCTTACACTTTAAAGTGAACAGTCTTATTGCCGCACTTTATCCATGTTTTTTTGTATAGATAAAGTACGGCAATATATCAGTTACAGCTGTTTTTATTGGAGCCGGCATTGGAGCTCTTTGTCCTCCACTTGGAATAGTATATGGCTTATGAAAAAAATACATCTACATCAAAATCAAAACGTAACGCCGAAAATGAAAGATTCGGCGTTACGCTTTGCCGTGATTTTTAATCTATGGCTCCCTATAGTAGGATATCGATGTTTTTCATCAATAGAAGACTTGATTTTATTCATTGCAATCCCATTCATTTTACTAATATTACTCTATTACATTATAGCAATAAGAGTAAAGTCAATTCGGATACTTGGAAATCTCAATTTTAAGCATCTTGCAGGTCTTGTTAGCTCGCAAATAATCGCCAGCATAATTATCTGTTATTACCCAAAACCGATAACATTATGTATTGTTGGAATTTGTTTTGCGATTATTCTTTATATAATTAATACAATAAAAAATATTAAGACTGCATCCCACAAAAAATGTTAATGCAGGGGCGGTATATCCGGAATCATGCCGTCCGTCAAAATTTACCATAGTTAATATACTCTGTGTTAATGTTAAATCTGTACTGTAACCGGTCAAGGTAGTGTTATTATTATTCAAAGTCTTTTTAACATATAGACTTGCAAATTTCATACCTGTTCAACGACAACTGGAATTGAAATGTGGATTGAGTGGGAAAAATGACCTGTGAAGATACCGATACATGTGCATGTTGTTAAAAAGTTGTATCTTTGCATCGGATTCGGAAATATATCGTATCTGATTATTTCGGGATCCGCATTATTATGACTCAATTTCCGCAGGCGAAAGTTGATATGCGGAATTTAAATGTTTTATAAGTATGTTATCGGTAGACGGACTGACTGTCGAGTTTGGAGGGACCACACTTTTCAAGGATGTTTCTTTTGTAATAAATCCTAAAGACCGTATTGCGCTGATGGGCAAGAACGGGGCGGGCAAGAGCACACTTCTTAAGATTCTTGCGGGTGTGAGACAGCCCACTTCCGGAAGGGTCTCCGCACCCAAAGACTGTACCGTGTGCTATCTTCCCCAGCACATGATGACGGAAGATGTGCGCACCGTTTTTGAGGAGGCTTCCCAGGCTTTTGCCCATCTCCGGGAAATGGAAGCGGAGATAGATGCAATGAACAATGAACTTGCAACACGTACTGATTATGAAAGCGATTCCTATATGGCTTTGATCGACAGGGTGGCTGCCGCGAGTGAAAAGTTTTATGCCATAGACATGACACATTTTGAGGAGGATGTGGAGAAAGCATTGCTGGGTCTCGGTTTCAAACGGGAAGATTTCAACCGTCCTACTGCGGAATTTTCCGGAGGATGGCGCATGAGGATCGAGCTCGCGAAACTGCTTTTGCAGAATCCCGACGTGCTTTTGCTTGATGAGCCGACCAATCACCTTGATATCGAGTCGATAGGGTGGCTCGAAGATTTTATAGTCAACAGTCCTATGGCAGTAGTGGTGATAAGCCACGACCGCCGTTTCATAGATAATATCACTACGCGAACTATTGAAGTGACCCTCGGCAGAATATATGACTATAAGGCACGCTACAGCCATTATCTTGAACTGCGGAAAGAACGCCGGCAGCAACAGCAGAAGCAATACGACGACCAACAGAAACAGATAGCCGAGGCAAAGGAATTTATTGAAAGGTTTAAGGGTACTTATTCAAAGACCTATCAGGTACAGAGCAAAGTGAAATGGCTTGAAAAACTGGAGATTGTAGAGGTGGATGAGGAAGACACTTCGGCATTGCGCCTTAAATTCCCCCCATGTCCGCGAAGCGGGAGCTATCCTGTCACTTCTGAGGGGGTAGGGAAGAGCTATGACGGCAAGACAGTATTTTCCAATGCCTCGTTTATTATAAGCCGTGGCGACAAGGTGGCTTTTGCAGGACGCAACGGCGAAGGGAAATCCACAATGATAAAAGCCATCATGCGTGAGATAGAGCATGACGGGACTATTACATTGGGTCATAACGTGAAGATAGGTTATTTCGCTCAGAACAGTGCGTCTCTTCTTGACGAGAATCTCACGGTGTTTCAGACTATCGACGACATAGCGGTAGGCGATGTCCGTCTTAAGATAAGGGATTTGCTCGGGGCTTTCATGTTCGGTGGCGAGGAGAATCAGAAAAAGGTGAAAGTCTTGTCGGGAGGCGAGAGAGTGCGTCTTTGCATGATAAAGTTGCTTCTTGAACCGATAAACCTGCTGATTCTTGATGAACCGACCAATCATCTTGACCTTAAGACGAAAGATATTCTGAAACAGGCTCTGCGGGATTTCGACGGCACATTGATAGTGGTCAGCCATGACCGTGACTTCTTGGACGGGCTTGTGGAGAAGGTATATGAATTTGGAGACGGACGGGTGAGGGAGCATCTGTGCGGCATCAATGAATTCCTTGAAAAGAAAAAATCAGAGCAGCAGTCTTGAAATCCTTTCTTGCCATACCGGATCCTTCCGCACCACGAAGCCGCGGGCGCAAAAAGACTTCATAAGCAATTTTATTTTTCTTGCCCGATTATTACTGAGTTACGGAATTTTGTCGTAACTTTACATATGGCAACACTCTATAAGATACTGGCTCTATGTTGGCTTTGCTCTCCCCAATAACCTATGGGCGCAAGTCCATTTCAGAATTCTTTTGAGATGTTTTCAATTGGTCTGCAAATTTTATATTTTTGCAATATAATATAAATTCGATTAGTCCACAAATTCCATTATATTTACAATATGTTTTCAATTGGTTCGCATCCTAAAAATTCATTCATATGGATAGTTGTCTCTATTATACTAATGCCGTTAGCTGTATCTTTATCCGGGTGTGACAACCTTAATGCAATTGATAATCCCGACACTCAAGACAACATCTACCGGCTCCGGCAGGAAGGTATTGACGCCTTGTCGCGCAGCGATTTCGACTCCGCATACAAAATCGGTAACGAGTTGCTCTTGCTTCCCGGGGCAACAGCGTCCATTTATAGCAAGATTATACTCGGTCAGTCTCAACTGTTTAATCAGGAATCGGAAATCGAATCCTACACCCTTCTGACCCGGGCTGAAAAAGAATGCATTGACGAAGGAGATTTTGACGCGCTTGCGTCTGTATATAACGGGCTCGGACTATATATGCTCAATCGGGAAAATGACAATATCGGGGCGCTCAAATTCTTTTTCGAGGGCCTTGACGCCGCAAAACGGGCCGACAACGATTATAAGCATTCCATTCTGCTCTCCAACATAGCTCTTGTATATTATAGACGCCAGGACCCCTCGGGACTGCGTTATTCCCTTGAGTGCTACAATTTCGGAAAGGAAAACAATCTGAGCTTCTCCATATACACAGGCGCTATCTCAGCTTCAAATTTCTACCTCATGAACAATGAGCATGACAAAGCCCTCTTTATGGTCAGGGAGGCTGAAAACATTCTCAATCAGAAGGGATACAAAGACAAGGCAAATCTATACAGGGTGTATGGCTCTGTCTATACTTCGGGTGGGAATTATAAAGAGGCGGAGAAATTTTTCAAGAAATCATTGGATGAGATCGATCCGAAGACAGATGACCTTATCACAACCACAACAGCTTACGCCCACATGTATTGCCAATCGGGACACCCGGAAAAGGCTCTCTCACTCTTGATCCCGATACACGACAATTATGAAAATAAAAAAGGGGAGCGCTATCCTGAATATTATCAAGTGCTGTCGGAAGCATACCGCCTGTCGGGCGACATGGAGAAAGCCAGCGGATTTGCGACGTCATTCCAAAATGAATTCAACGCCCAGAACGATCCCGGCAAAGAGTCGGCTTTACGGAATGCGCGCATGAGGCATGATTATGAACGCACCGAAAACGCGCTCATAAAAACGGAAATCGAAAATCTCAAGAAACAGAAAATATTGTATTGTCTGGTTCTTATTATCGCTGTCGCCATCTATGTGTGTGTGTCAGTATGGCTCGCCTACAAGCGCAAGGCTAAACTTTATTCCGCGATTGTAAAGCAAATGTCTGATTCCGTCAAAAATGAAGACATCTTGCGGAAGACTATAAAGGAACTCGAAAGCAAGCTTGAATCATGCCTGCCGCACGATTCGGCAAGGCGGGACATGCCCGTCAACAAAAAGTCGGAGATCGCAGGCGACGGCGAACCGCATATTTGCGGCAATATGGATTCCGATGGCAGTGCCGTTGCTGAAAAAATGGCGGGTGCGGAGTCTGACAACAGCGACTTCACTGAATCAGACATCTCCAATGGCGTCGCTGCCGATCCGTCGATACCTCTTACCCATGAAAAATACACTCAGCTGCTCTCCCGTCTGGAAAATCTTATGGATGACAGCAGTGTCTACACGGATGCTGAGATAAATAAAGACAAGATTGCCAAAGCGATCGGAACCAACCGGACATATCTTTCGATAATAATCAACAGGACTTACGGCATGTCGTTTACCAAATTCATCAACTCACAGAGAGTGAAAGAAGCCGTGAGACGCCTCTCAAACGTGGAAGACGACACCCCGCTGAAGGTCCTTGCCCATGAACTCGGATTCAAGTCAGCCACCACTTTCTATAAACTATTCAACGAGGAAACCGGTATGACCCCCGCAAAATTCCGTTCGCAGGCCATGAAATTGAAATAAAACCCTTTCCACACAAAAATGTCGGTCCCTTCCCGGTGGTTGATGCGTGGGGAAGAGATTGCATCCGGCTCATTTTTACGAGAAAAACTTACCATATGCGACAATTGCCGTATATGGAAGATTTTCATCTTGTAAATTTCTTTTTTTGGAATTAACTTGCGCACAAAATCTAACTCTAACTAAATCATCAACCGATTATGAAATCTTTTCGTTTTACTTTTCAACTAAATCTTCCGGTTCTGATGGTTGTTCTTATCGCCGTGATATTTCCGGTTTATGCAAATGCAGAGCATAAGGTGTCGGGCATTGTGGTAGATGAAAACGACGAGCCGTTGCCGGGCGCGACAGTAAGGGAAGTTCCCGTAGACAAAAAACAATCCATAGCTATGGTGGCAACAGATGTCAACGGGCATTTTACTCTCGTGATAACCAATCTCTCCAACGAGATAGAGGTGTCCTACGTGGGATATGAGCCCAAAAAGGTGAAACTTGATTCACCCAATGAAACACTCAAGATAAAATTGATACCGACAACAGGAGAATTGTCGGAGGTGGTGGTCACCGGTTATCAGACAATTTCCAAAGAGCGAGCCACCGGCTCATTCTCCAAAGTAGACCGCAAGGAATTGGAAACCCAGCGCATCACCTCTGTCTCCGACATGCTGGAAGGGCACGTTGCCGGATATACCGATGGGAAGATCAGAGGTATCACCTCCATGCAGGGTGTGTCGTCTCCCCTTTATGTGGTAGACGGATTCCCCATCGAGCGTACGACGGTGACATATGCCGGAGGAGGATTCGCCGACCAGGTTCCCGATATCAATGTGGATGACATAGAAAGCATAACCGTTCTTAAAGACGCCGCCGCGACATCAATCTATGGAGCACGTGCTGCCAATGGAGTGGTGGTGATCACCACAAAGAAGGCGAAAAAAGGGACTGTCAATATCACAGGCTCCGCCACATTTTCCATAAAATTGTATAAGCGTGACAACACATATTCCACAGATTCCCGCCAGCTCATAGCCCAAGCCCGCGACTGGATCAGCCAGAACCCGAATTTCGCAGGTCCCAACGCCAATGAATATGCCGAGAATCTTCTTAAAAACTCTTCCGGACTTTTGCCACATTATCGCGCCATATATAAACGATATGCCGGGCTTATGTCGCAACAGCAGCTCGACGCGCAGCTCGACAATTGGTCCATGCAGGGTTATCGCTATTATGACGAGACAGACAAAATCAATTATCGCGACGCCACCAACCAGCGCTACAACCTTTCAATCTCTTCGGCAAACGACCGCAACAGCCTGGTAGGGACAATAGCCTATCAGAGGAACAATCCGTTTGATAAATTCTCAAATTCCCAAGGGCTTGATATATCGCTGAGAAACACCATCAACGTTGCAAAATGGCTTTCTGTGGATCTGGGAACCACCGTGATCTATAACGCTACGAAAAGTTCGTCGTATAGTCTGGACGCTCCCGGATTTTCAGTGGCCCCATACATGAGTTTTTACAATGAAGACGGTTCGACTATCGTGAGCCGACAGGAAGACCACCTTGACAAGTCGCGCCTGGATGCGATAAAGAACTACGGGCTTTACAATGAAGACATCGACCCAATGCACGAGCTTGGGAAATCACCGACAAATACTACCGACCTTGTCACCAGAATCTACGAGCGTCTTAATTTCCGTATCACAGACTGGCTCCGCTTCACATCGCAATTCCAATATGAATTCGGCAATTTCCAGTCGAAACGTATACAAGACAAGACAACCTATTCCGTGAGAAACAAGATCAATAATTTCGCCTCTACCAACGACGGCGTGACCACGGTCTTCAATCTCCCTTATGGTGACATCTACAGCCATTCTCAAAACGACCAGCGTGCGTATAATTTCCGCAACCAGCTCGATTTCAGCTACGTGTTTGCCGATATGCACGATGTGACAGCTCTCGTGGGTTTTGAGATGAGACATAACAAGACACGTTATGAAAACAACGTGCTCTACGGATATGACGACACCATGAATACCTGGACTACAGTCGACCAGACAGCCCTTCAGTCTTTTTCAGGCGCCATTTTCGGGAGGCCCTGGATCTCCAATCATGATTTCGCCTCTATCAACGAGCTGACAAACCGTTTTATCTCTTTCTACGGGAATGCCTCCTATACGTTTGACGACAAATATATGGTAAACGGCTCGATACGTACGGACCGCACCAACCTCTACGGCACGGGAAGCAAGTATCAGGGGAAACCGATATGGTCGGCAGGTGTCGGCTGGAGAATAGACCGTGAAAACTTCATGCATTCCCAATTTGTCAATATGCTTAAGCTCCGTGCCTCATACGGCATCGGCGGCAATATCGCAAAAAACATGTGGCCATATCTCACAGCTTATTATACCACCAACACCCATCCCGGGGTGGGAGGTGTGTCAGGCTCACTCAGCTCAAGACCTAACCCGAATCTGAGATGGGAGAAGACTATCACATTTAATGTCGGCGTGGATTTCGCCCTTTTCGGCAACCGTCTCAACGGCTCTGTGGAATATTATCATAAGAAAGGAAAGGATCTGCTCGCATCTTCCAACGGCGTGTCGGTAGAAGGGCAGGGATATTCCACAAACACCATCAACAACGGCGAGATGACCAACTATGGTGTTGAACTCAATGTCACCGGAACTCCCATACGCACACGCGACTGGGACTGGACTCTTCAGGGCGTGTTAGGCTACAACCATTCAAATGTGGATTATGTCAACGTCAAGGCCCCTTTCTATGTCTTGCAGATAGACCAGCCGCAGGCATTCCCCCGTGTGGGAAATCCGTTCACTGCAATGTATGGTTATAAATGGGCGGGATTGAGCGAGGAAGGTCTTCCCCAGGTCTATGATTCAAAAGGGGAAGTGTATAGCTCATACGCACCTTCAAATCTTGAAGATATCATTTATCTCGGCAGCTATACCCCTACCTACAGCGGCTCCGTTTCATCAAATCTCCGTTGGAGAGACTTCACGTTTTCCGTGTTGGTGCTTTTCGAGGGGGGACATAAGATGCGTACCGGTTATTATACGTATGACGACTGTTGGAAAAAACCGGGCGATGAGGCTCATACCGACATCCCGAGATATGTGGCAAATGAAAATCCCGATCTTTATTGCAACATGAGTCTTTACACTCAATCGGATGCGGTTGTTGAAGATGCCTCCAATGTCAAGTTGCGCAGCATGACCCTGGCTTACAACCTCCCGACGGAATGGATTTCAAAATTTGCCGCCAAAGAAACACGCCTTATGATCGGCCTTGAAGACATCGCCACTTTTGCAAAGTCAAAACAGGTGAAATACGCTCTCGGAGGATATGGCAGACCCACTTTCATTGTAGGACTGACTCTCGGATTCTGATTTTTGTATCAATAACTGTCTTTTCATTTCAAGAAAATAATTTATGAACAAATATATTTCAATAGCGCTGATATCTCTTGCCGCACTCACCACATCGTGCGACCATTATATAGATGTCATGCCCAAAGGGATGCAAATCCCGAAAACCCTCACTGATTATGAGGCGCTGATGCGTAATGAATACAATGCCAACTATCTTCCGTCGCTTCAGGATCAATATCTTTTGAACGACAGGTTTATCGGTCAGAACAACGCCCGCAACCAGGACAATCTCAACACTGCTAATTATATGTGGAAGGAAGACCGCGACCGATGCGAGCTCAATTCTTCAGACGAACAGATGTTTGACATGGGATATGGCATTATCGCGATCATGAATACAATTCTGGAGGCCGCCCCCGGCGCCACCGAGGCTACGGAAGCCGAGAAGAATGAGGTGATGGCTTATGCCTATGCCGTCAGGGCGTTTACATTGTTCACCATCGTGAATTATTATGCCGACGCCTACGACCCTGCGAAAGCTGATAAGACCCCCGGAATACCTCTCATTTATAGCGGTGCCCTCGGCGCCCCGTGGCATCAGGGCACGGTAAAGGAGGTTTACGACCAGATTCTTGCCGATTTTAACAAGGCAATTGAACTCGGTGTGCCTGAAAATGCAATGACAGTCATCCATCCTTCGCGTGCGGCAGTGGAAGCCGGTCTTGCAAGAGTCTATCTCTCCACAAGGGAATATGACAAGGCGCTGCAACATGCGGAACAGGCTCTCTCCCGTCATGGAGATCTTTTCAACTGGCTCAATTACTATAATGAAAACAAGGAGAAGATAGATAATCCCGACGACTATACAAAGATAACCTCCCCGATGGCGCATACATCGGTGGAAAACCTGTGGTTCTGTTCAGGCAACGGCAATCCTAACTATCCCAGCGGAGATATGGATATTTCTGAGGAACGCGCCTCTAAATTTGAGGAAGGTGATATGAAATTTCTCGTGAGATGGAAAAAATATCAGTCTTCCACCGATATATACTATAGAGGGATGCTGACAGGATATTATAATTTCGCGGGCATCGCGACTCCGGAAGTTTACTTGATCAAGGCTGAATGCCAGGCAAGGAAAGGACAGTATGAGGAGGCTATGAAGACTCTCGATATCGTGCGAAAGACCCGCATACATCCCGATTTCTATTCCGATTCAGAAGTTTCTGACGAGGCGGAGGCTATTGAAAAGATTCGTCTTACAAAAGACAACGAGATGATGAACACTATGATTCCTTTCATCGACTATAAGCGCTATAACGCCGAGGGTAAATATGCCCGTACCCTTACCAAGACGTTTGACGACAAGGTCTATAGCCTTTCTCCTGCCTCCCATATGTGGACCATGGTGTTCCCCGCCAATGCCATCAATCGTCCGGGCAACGGTGTCCTTACACAGAATTCTCATTAATTTGATTCCCCGGGACTTCATTGGGTCCGAGGAAGATTTAAAAATATCTGTTTTATGAAAAATTTTATCAGAGCTTTTTTTGCCGCTCTTCTTCTGTCGGCGGCTCCGTTGTCGGCAGGCGCTTTCAACTATAAGGTCACGGGAAATATCAAGGGGCTTCCCGATGGTGCGACCGTAGAATTGCTGCCGCTATCCCATATGGATGTAAAGCCGATTGCCGGGGCAACTGTAAACAATGGTACATTTGTGTTGTCGGGCGATTTTGCAGAGCCCACAGTCATGCTTATTATGGTGAAGAATGCATACGGATCCACACGTTTTATTCTCGAAGAGGGGGAAACTTCTATAACCGGCAATGCTTCGGCTGAAAATCGTGACGACGGGAAAGTGACATACTCTTTCAATGGTGTTGTTGTGAGCGGTTCCCCTCTTACCGACGCTTACCGGAAGATGATGCAGCCCCGCTTGGAACTCGACGCAAGGTTTATCGCCAACCAGCAGAAGGGTATGCCCCTGATACGGAAATATATGCAGGCGCGTTCCGAGGGGAACCAGTCGCTTATGGATTCTATCGAGTCTACTCCGGAATATAAGGAATATATGGCGGTAGAGAAGGAATGCTTCGCGAATTTTGACAAAGTGCTTGACGACGCAGTGACAGCAAACAAGGATTCTTTCCTTGCCCCTGTGGCAATGCTTTCCCAACTCAGCTATATTTCTGCCGAAATGAAAAAATATTACGACATGTTTTCTGAAGATGCCAAAAATACATATGCCGGGAAACAGGTTGCCGCCGAGCTTTTCCCTGTGGGACAGTTGGGTGACAAGACTCCGGCGTTTAATGTTGTAGACATCAACGGAAACAATCTCTCGATAGAGGAAGTATGCAAGAAAAATAAATATGTGCTTCTTGATTTCTGGGCTTCATGGTGCCGCCCTTGCCGCAAGGAGATTCCCAACATAAAGGCTATCTACGACAAGCACCATGCGGCCGGTTTTGAAGTGGTGAGCGTGTCGATCGACACAGACGCGAATGCATGGAGAAAAGCCGTGGCAAAAGAGGCGTTGCCTTGGGAGAATGTCATGGACACAGACAAGGGCATCAGCAACCTTTACCATGTTTCCGCCGTACCCACGATGTATCTTCTCGACTCCGAGGGGCGTCTCGTGGCCGACAGGCTGCGCGGCGAGGATCTTTCTGCAAAAATCGATGAGCTTTTGGCTGAATAAGTATTTTCTTAGAGGACCGGCGTATTGAATCAGTTATACGATAAAAACAGATTGTTATCTTTACATTTTATTTTCAGGGGCGGCGCCTGTCGATAAGGGCGGCCGCCCTTATTTTCTCTTCATCCTACGGTCATTTCTTTGCGGCTTGATGGCGAAGTCTATCAGCTCTGATAGTTTCATCGCCTTACTGTCGTCTGGCGAATTTTCTATCTTGTGGTCATGAGACTTGGCGATATTGGCAAACTGCCACTCCGTTTCGTAGCCATAGCTGAGAATCCGGTCAATATCTTTCTTGATGTCAGGAGATAGTATGCGATTGTCCCACTCGTTAAGCCTGCGCCTGTCCTGATGGTCAGAAATGGAACAACCATGTTCATATTCTTGTTGAAAGAATATGAACATGGTTGTTGCCGGTATCATGGTGGGCGTAAACAAAATATGGCTGACGTGCATAGCCCATACCTTCCATAAGTTCGCGCGCGAAGTCGGTAAGTTCTCCTCGTTTATCTTTTGGATGCTTTTCTGATTTTCATTCTAAAATACATCACGATTATATGTTTACTAAATTCGATTAGCTGCTTACATAAAAAAGGTCCGGTTATAACTCACGCATAGGTGCGGAGTTTCGCAGAGACTTTATCCTTTAAAATAATCTTTGCGAAATTCTGCAACTTTGCGTGAGATTCTAATCTGAAAAATCTGAAAATGTGTTTTTTTGTTCTTTTGTGTCTTTTTTTGATGAATTATTGAAGACGTTTTGCATATATTCTTCTGAGTTGCTACTTTTGTAACTTAAAAGTTATGAAAGGGGAAGGGTGGAATCTTTTTTACTGACTGAATAAAGTATGAACGAGCGTATATTGCTTTGTCTTTGCCACATGAGCGGCAAAGAGATGGATTTCATAAACGAGGCTTTTGCTGATAACTGGGTATTGCCTCTCGGTCCGAATGTCAATGGCTTTGAGAAAGACCTTGAGCATTTTTTTATTTCCGGAGAGGATGAAACGAAAAAGACGGAAATAAGCGTGCAAACTTCTGATCTCAGGATAAGCCATGACACAGCTCTCTTTGAAGAGAAGCGGATTGTGGCGCTCTCTGCAGGGACTGCCGCCATACATCTGGGGCTTGTCGCCTTAGGAGTGGGGCACGGCGACGAGGTGATGGTGCAGAGTTTCACTTTCAGCGCATCCGCAAATCCTGTGACATATGTCGGCGCGACTCCAGTCTTCGTGGATTCCGAGCCTGACACCTGGAACATGGATCCCCGTTTGCTTGACGAGGCAATAGCTGACAGGATTGCAAAAACCGGAAAAAAGCCCAAGGCAATTATCCCTGTCTATCTTTACGGAATGCCTGCAAAGATAGATGAGATTCTTGCTGTTGCAGCGAAATGGGAAATACCTGTGCTTGAAGACTCCGCCGAGGCTTTCGGAAGCCGCTATAACGGACAATATTGCGGCACGTTCGGGCGTTACGGCGTGCTTTCTTTCAACGGAAACAAGATGATCACAACCTCCGGGGGCGGTGCCCTGATCTGCCCGGATGAAGATACGGCAAAGCTTGTGACAAGTTATGCCACACAATCCCGTGAGCCATATCCGTGGTATCAGCATGAGCGTATCGGCTACAATTATCGGTTGAGCAATATATCGGCGGGTATCGGCAGGGGACAGATGACAATCGTAGACGAGCATCTCGCCCATCACAGGCATGTGCAAGAACTTTATAGAAAACTGTTTGCCGATGTCCCGGGAATAGAATTGCACGATAATCCGGGCTCTGAATTCGACAGTAATTTCTGGTTGTGTGCCATCACTTTTGGCAAAGACCTAAAAGTGAAAGGAGATGACGGTTGCGGCAGACCGGAGGCAATGCGAAGGATGATGGAAAAAGAGAACATAGAGACGCGTCATCTGTGGAAACCGATGCATCTGCAGCCTGTATTCGCCGGCTGTCCGGCTTATGTGAACGGCGTCAGCGAAGATTTATTCAGCAGAGGACTGTGTATCCCTGCCGGACCATATGTGGGCGATGCCGAAGTGCATCGTATCGTAGATGCCATAAAGAGCGGTATCGAATGATCTATATGCGCGGTGCGCGTTGAAAGAGTCCGTAGTTCTGAGATGTCGGACTGGAAGTAGCATAACTGTAACAGATATTGACAACCGATATACGATTGATCCGCGAAGGGCTGCCGCTGTCATGGCGACAGCGGCTCAGCCTTACAGTGTCACTGTCACTGCCGGCGATGCTTGCACAGCTGTCAAGCATCGCCATGCAGTATATCGACGCGTCGATGGTGGGCAGGCTTGGGGCGGATGACTCGGCATCTATAGGACTGGTGTCTACAAGCCTGTGGCTTTTCTGGGGGATTTGTTCTGCGATGACCTCCGGCTATTCCGTGCAGGTGGCTCACAAGGTGGGTGCCAATGATTCCGGCGGAGCCAGGGATGTATTCCGTCAGGGAATAATCGCCTCTTTGATATTCAGCCTGATAATAACACTTATAGGTGTCGCGATATCGTCAGACCTTCCGCATTGGCTTGGCGGAGAAGAAGTCATATGCAAGAATGCCTCGCTTTATTTTGTGGTTTTTGTGGCAGCTTTGCCATTACTCACGATGAATTATCTTGCCGGAGGCGTGCTTCGCTGTGCCGGGAATATGAAGGTGCCGAGCATGATAAGCGGATTGATGTGTGTGCTCGACTGCCTGTTTAATTATTTGTTGATTTTCCCATCACGCACATTTTCTCCTTTCGGAATGGAACTGACGATTCCCGGCGCGGGACTTGGAGTGCTTGGGGCGGCATTGGGTACCGTAGGAGCCGAGGCAATCTGTGCGGCGCTAATGATGTGGTATGCGTGCCGGGTTCAGGATGAGATAAGGCTTAAGGGACATACCGGGAGATGGAATATGACCGGACGGGTGACGCGGAAGGCAGTCAGCATTTCGATGCCTATGACAATAGAGCACGCCGTGATATGCGGAGCGCAGATAGCGGTGACAACGATAGTCGCGCCATTGGGGGTAGTGGCGATAGCCGCTAATGCGTTTGCAGTGACAGCGGAGAGTCTGTGCTACATGCCTGGATACGGGATAGGGGATGCAGCCATGGCGCTGACGGGTCAGTGTCATGGTGCGGGGCGGCAGGATCTCACACGCCGTTTCGGATATATGGCTGTCGGGCTCGGGATGTCGGTCATGACATTGATGGGATTGCTTATGTATCAGTTTTCCGGGGAGATAATGTCGCTTATCACACCAGTGGAACCGATCGGTAGACTCGGGTCAGAGGTGCTGAGGATAGAGGCTTGGGCGGAGCCGATGTTCGCGGCTTCGATAGTGGCATACGGAGCGTTTGTTGGAGTGGGTCATACCACGGTGCCGGCTCTGATGAATTTCGGAAGTATCTGGCTTGTGAGGGTTCCATTGGCTTGGTGGCTTTCCGGGAGTATGGGGCTTGCCGGAGTCTGGACGGCGATGTGTGTGGAGCTAATGTTCCGTGGCACGATATTTTTGTCGCGGTTGTTTTTGTTCAGGTGGTACCGTTGACTTTGCTATGACAAGGAACTTTAGAGACAAGGACAAGTGGCTTTAGCGTTTAAAAGTGAAAAATATCTTTGGAAAACTTTGCCTGAATGGACAAAAAAACATAAATTTGCACATAATTCCACCGGGTGTGTCGCACGTCCGGTGGCATAAGCTTTTCCGGAAGCTGACAAACCTGAAATTCTGAACTAAATAACTAATAATAATTAAAAATTTAACTAAGAACTGCTATGTGGTTATCAAGCTCATCTGTAGGGCGTAAGTTCGTCATGGCCGTCACCGGCGCCGTTCTCGTCCTATTTCTCACATTTCACTGTTTGATGAATGCCATAGCTATCTGCTGGCCCGCCGCCTATAATTCCGTATGTGAATTCCTGGGCGCCAACTGGTATGCGCTTATCGCGTCAGCAGGATTGGCTTTGTTCATCATCATCCACATCATTTATGCGGTGATGCTCACCCTTCAGAACAGGAAGGCGCGTGGTGCGGACCGTTATGCCATTTCCCGTCGACCCAAGACAGTGGAATGGTCAAGCCAGAACATGCTCGTGCTCGGTATCGTGATCCTCGCGTTCCTGGTTGTTCACCTTATCCAGTTCTGGGCAAAGATGCAGCTTCAGGAGATCAGAGGCGTGCATGACGTGCTTCCTCCCGCTGCGGGCACACTTTTCATTCAGGAGGCTTTCTCTTGCGTATGGACTCCGATCGTCTACATCATCGGTTTCATCGCCCTCTGGTTCCACCTCAACCACGGTATCTGGTCAATGTTCCAGTCAATCGGCTGGGACAATCAGGCATGGATCTGCCGTCTTAAGAAAGTTGCGTGCTGGTGGAGCTCAATCGTGGTGCTTCTTTTTATCGCTCAGGCGATTGTCTTCACAGTGAAGGCACACGAAGACTACTACAAGACCAATGAAGTGCTCCGTCAGCAGTACAAGGAGATGCTTGTGCCTATGTTTGAGAAGGATTTCGGTCCTGACGCTGCCAAGGCGATAAGCGCGGCTCCGTTCGATCAGATGAAGCAGATGGTTCAGGGCACACTTTCTCAGATGGAGGCTCCGGAGGCTCAGAGCTATTTCGCCAACGATCCCGAATTCCCCTCACGTCTCGAGACTCTTAAGCGTGCTGCCGCGTTCATCGAATATCTGGATGTAGACGCTGCTCCGTCAGTAGAACTTCCCACAGAAACTCCCCAACCAGCCAACTAATTAGCGATATGGAAAATATAAAAGAAAACATCAGAGTTATGAATCCGGCTGATTCTAAAATCCCGGAGGGTCCTGTCGCTGAGAAATGGACCAACTACAAGGCTCATCAGAAACTCGTCAACCCCGCCAACAAACGTCGTCTTGACGTGATCGTTGTCGGTACAGGACTTGCAGGCGCGTCAGCCGCCTCGACTCTTGCGGAGATGGGCTTCAATGTGCTTAACTTCTGTATTCAGGACAGCCCCCGCCGCGCTCACTCTATCGCCGCGCAGGGTGGTATCAACGCTGCGAAGAATTATCAGAACGACGGTGACTCCGTATATCGTCTTTTCTACGACACAGTGAAAGGTGGTGACTACCGCGCCCGTGAGGCAAACGTATACCGCCTTGCCGAGGTGTCAAACAATATCATCGACCAGTGCGTGGCACAGGGCGTGCCTTTCGCACGTGAATACGGCGGTCTTCTCGCCAACCGTTCATTCGGTGGCGCTCAGGTGAGCCGTACTTTCTATGCAAAGGGTCAGACCGGTCAGCAGCTCCTTCTCGGCGCTTATTCTTCACTCAACCGTCAGATCCAGGCAGGCAAGGTGAAGAGCTACAACCGCTATGAGATGCACGACGTGGTCCTCATCAAGGACAAGGACGGCGTGGAACGCGCACGCGGTATCATCGCCAAAAACCTCGTGACAGGTAAGCTCGAGCGCTTCGCTGCTCACGCTGTGGTGATCGCAACCGGCGGTTACGGCAACACCTACTTCCTTTCAACAAACGCGATGGGCTGCAACTGCTCGGCTGCAATGGCATGCTACCGCAAGGGCGCATACTTCGCAAACCCCGCTTACGTGCAGATCCACCCGACCTGTATCCCGGTTCACGGTGACAAGCAGTCAAAGCTTACCCTTATGTCTGAGTCCCTCCGTAACGACGGACGTATCTGGGTGCCCAAAAAGCTTGAAGACGCCCAGAAACTCCAGAAAGGTCAGATCAAGGGTAGCGATATCCCTGAAGAAGACCGCGACTACTATCTGGAGCGCCGTTACCCGGCATTCGGTAACCTTGTTCCCCGTGACGTGGCTTCACGTGCCGCAAAAGAGCGTTGCGACGCCGGATTCGGTGTCAACAACACAGGTCTCGCCGTATTCCTTGACTTCTCTGAGGCTATCAACCGTCTCGGCATTGATGTCGTGCGTCAGCGCTACGGCAACCTCTTCGACATGTATGAGGAGATCACAGACGTTAACCCGGGCGAATTCGCACGCGAGGCAAACGGCGTGAACTATTACAACCCGATGATGATCTTCCCCGCTATCCACTACACTATGGGTGGTATCTGGGTAGACTATGAGCTCCAGACTTCAGTGAAGGGTCTGTTCGCGATAGGCGAATGCAACTTCTCTGACCACGGCGCCAACCGTCTTGGTGCGTCCGCACTCATGCAGGGTCTCGCCGACGGCTATTTCGTGCTTCCCTACACAATCCAGAACTATCTCAGCGACCAGATCACTGTTCCCCGCTTTACAACAGACACTCCCGAATTTGATGCGGCAGAGGCTAAATGTCAGGAAAACCTTGACCGCCTGATGAACATCAAGGGAAAACGCTCTGTAGACTCTATCCACAAGGAACTCGGTCACATCATGTGGGAATATGTGGGTATGGCACGCGACAAGGAAGGTCTTCAGCTTGCTCTTCAGAAACTCAAAGAGATCCGCGAGACATTCAACAAGGATCTTTTCGTGCCCGGCACACAGGACGGCATGAACGTAGAGCTTGACAAGGCATTCCGTCTTAATGACTTCATCACAATGGGTGAGCTTATCGCTTATGACGCCCTCAACCGCAACGAGAGCTGCGGCGGTCATTTCCGCACAGAATATCAGACTCCCGAAGGCGAGGCGCTGCGCGATGACAAGGATTATTTCTATGTGAGCTGCTGGGATTACGCCGGCTCTGACGCCAAAGCCCCGACACTCATCAAGGAGCCTCTCCACTACGAGGCTATCAAAGTCCAGACCCGTAACTATAAGTCATAATCTAAATAGAAATTTCAATCATGGAAGAAAATATAATGAAAGTCAACCTCAAGGTTTGGCGTCAGGCCAATCCGAGAGCTAAGGGCGGGTTTGTGACTTATTCCGATGTCGAGACCACTCCCGATACCTCCTTCCTGGAGACCCTTGACATACTCAACGAGACTCTCGTGGAGAGAGGCGAGGAGCCGGTTGTGTTTGACCACGACTGCCGCGAGGGTATCTGCGGCATGTGCTCGCTTTATATCAACGGGCATCCCCACGGTCCCGCTACCGGCGCGACCACCTGCCAGCTTTACATGCGCCGTTTCCAGGATGGAGAGACCATCACTGTGGAGCCTTGGCGTTCAGCTGCTTTCCCGGTGATCAAAGACCTCATGGTAGACCGCAACGCGTTTGACAAGATCCAGCAGGCAGGCGGCTATGTGTCGTTCAACTGCGGCGGAGCACAGGATGCCAACGACCTTCCTATCTCCAAGGTGAAGGCTGACGAGGCTATGGACTCTGCGAGCTGTATCGGCTGCGGCGCGTGTGTTGCGGCATGTAAGAACGGCTCGGCTATGCTTTTCGTATCTGCCAAGATAAGCCAGCTTGCTCTCCTTCCTCAGGGCGAGGTTGAGAAAGACCGTCGCGTGCGTGCTATGGTGGCTAAGATGGACGAACTCGGATTCGGCAACTGTACCAACACCGGTGCATGTTCAGCTGAATGTCCGAAGAACATCAAGCTTGCCAATATCGGCAGAATGAACCGCCATTTCATCGCGGCGAAATGCAAGGAATGACAAATCCCTTGAGGTTTTCTTGAAAGGGTACTTAAAAAGCGGTATCGGCTTCGTGCCGGTACCGCTTTTTTAGAACATTGAGGGTATGTGTCTGTAATGTATGTTCGAGGCATAACATATTTGAGTAATTTCATGGTATGCTGCCCAACATGCCAAAGGCATGTCCCTACATTCAATAAGGCAGATATACTTCGTGTTTTTTGCTATACCTGTCGCTAAGCATTACAATCTGTCCAACCTATACAAATAGTATGATGTTGACTGTTTCAATAGTGGTACACCGAACTCCACCATGGCAAATACGTAAAGCTCTGGAATGTGTCTTGCGTTCGAACCCTGACAGGATATATGTGATAGACAACAGTCCGGATGATTCACTACGTAAGATAACGGAAGGGATTAAGAATGTTGACTACAGATATGTAGAGAACCGGGGATTCGGGGCGGGGCATAATATTGCCATCCGTGACATTCTGACCATGGGAGACTATCACCTCGTGATGAACGCCGATGTGTGCTGGGAGGGGGATATATTGAAGCCGCTGGTGGATCATATGGACAAAAATCCACATGTCGGTATGATAGCTCCGAAAGTATATTATCCTGACGGGACGTTGCAGTATTCCTGCCGTATGCTTCCCACTCCTCCGGATCTTTTTGCAAAGCGGTTTCTGCCTCGCAATATTGTGAAGGGGAGAATGGAACGCTATCTCCTTGCGTCGCATGATCATGACAAAGAACTGAATTGTCCCTATCTGTTGGGAAGCTTTTTATTGTTCCGTGTCGAGGCTCTGCGCGACTGCGGTGTCTTTGACGAGCGATTTTTCATGTACCCGGAGGATATAGACATCACGCGCCGGATACATGAAAAATGGCATACGGTCTTTTTCCCGGGAGTCAGCATAGTGCATGAGCACGCCGCTGCATCAAGAAAGAACATAAAAATGCTGTGGATACATCTTTCCAATATGGTTAGATATTTCAACAAGTGGGGATGGATCATAGATAAAAAAAGAAGGACCTTCAACAAGGCGCTTCTTAAAGAATTGTCATACATTCCTCCGTTTGAGCGTCCTTACGGGAGGGGATGACCTTCCGGAGTGGGATCGATCACGATCACGGGACCCTGTTTGCCGAACGGACCTTTCATGCGGGAGAAAAGAGGATACAGGGTATTCACTGCATTTTTTCTTGCCTGCCTTACGTATCCTCTGTCGTAGATACGTTTCCTTGTCTTGTCCTGCCAACGCGTTTTTATGATGTTCTCCTCCCCGGCGGTCAATGTCCTGGGGAAAAATGTATGTCTGCCGTCCCATGAATCAAGCACCGTATATGCGCCTGGAGAATCGTTCTCAAGAATGTCCACGCGTTCGGGAGGCAGATAAATGAGAGTCGTGTCTCCACGTTCTTCGATTTTCAGACTGTCAAGGTCGAAACGTATGTGTGCGTCGATAGTCTGTCTTGCGACTATCCATTTCCCGTTGATAGAATCCTTTATGGCGATTTCCTCATGGATGTCGGATGTGCAGAGATCCACCATTCTGGAAATTGACTTTATCCTTGAGTCGCGTGTCTTGTATCCGTCAATCGGGCGGGATGGAAGGGTGAGCCAGATTATTAGACCCGCCGTTGCGGCGACGGCAAGAATTATGATGAATTTAATCAGTCTGCCCATATGTCTGTAATAAAAATTTACTTAAAATTGATTTCCGCCACATAGCCCCAGTTCTGAAGAAGCTCGGTAAGCCAAGCCTTTCCTTTCGCTTCGGCGGCATTGCGGAGAAGATCCCTGACCCTGCTGTTGCTCTTCATATCACGTCTGACTTCCTTCGCCATTTGCGATTTGAGCGCCGCCCGCTCCGAGGGGGTAATTGAAGACCGCAGTCCTGTCACCCGGTAGTGTTCTTCGTGCAGCTGAGGCTCTCTGCCGTCTGTCCTGATCTCTATAGGGGGCAATGATATTCTGGCTATACGATTTTCCTCATCGATCTCGATGTCTTCGGGAGTAAGCTTTCCAAGGTCGATATAAGCAATGAGATAAGTATCGTATGAGTAAACGCCTATACGAGTGCCTATCTTTACGGAGTTAAAAATGGCTTCCGCCTTTGCTTCGAGACTTCCGGCATCCCTATAGTCGGGGTCTGAAATCATGCCAACCTTTCCGATTGTCATGCGTGCGAGCTCAAGGCGGCTGACCTCCCGTAGTTGCGAATATACATCGATGCTGTCTTCTTTCTTTTTGCATGCGGGAAGGGATGACAGCGCGACAGATAAAACAATAAGTATAAAAAATCGGATTTTGATCATATTAAATGTGCCAAAAACTTTTTGAAGATATGACTTTAAGAAACTGTTTAAAATTTATTTTATCTTGTCATTGAGGTCTTTGCCGGCATCTTTATGATATTTATTCAGTCATTATGGAACCCCATGACTCCTTTATAAATATCAAAAATCTGCCTGACAAATCCTCTCAATTCCTTCGACAAATAAATTTAAACAGTTTCTAAGACGGTATCACCCGAAATTATGAGACCGCATTGTTGTCATGTCAGTATATTAGACACATTACAGCGATTTAAGTTGTGTGGAGATAGGTTAATATATCATAAAGTTTTACCACTTTCCGGTTCTGATAATATAATTTGAATATTTCGTGGGATGTGGTCTGGATAATGAACAAAAGGGATTGTTTTTAAATTATAAAATCAGATAACAAAACCAATCACCAATCTATATGAGATCAAACTTCCACAAACTTTCCCGTCTGTTGACAGTTCTGCTGATAGGAATATCTTTTGCGTTGACGACTACAAGTTGTTCGCCCGGTCCTTACTGGGATTATTATTCATATGACAGCGGTTATCACAAGGGGCACCATAAGAAACACAAACCCAAGAAACCGAAAAAACCAAAGAAACATAAGAAGCATCATCATGATGATGACTGACTATGACAATAGTACGGGTGAGATTTTCATACAGTTTTAAGAGAGTAATAAAAGAATGGAGTGTGGTTTTTAGAAGCCATACTCCTGAGACATCTTAAATTGCTTCAGACTAATCTGGTTTCACTCAAAAATTCACTATAGTGTATTTCTTTCTGGATAGACAGGTAGCTGCCAAACAAAAACGACCATGATTCATCTGACAAATAGCTTGTTGCCGCCACTGAGGAATCCTCTCCGAAATGCTTTGTCAGATATCCGCCGGACCTGTATGCATCGGTACCATTCTTATCAAGTGCTATATAATATTCATGTTGAACATTGTCATAATAGACATTTGCCCCATGATATTTAAACATGGCGTCCCTCATTGCCTCAAAAGGATCACTATACAGTCCGAACGGGTCGGTGAAATTTATCGGATTTGCATTACAATAGGCGTAGGGAGAGATTGAAGGTATCGCTTCCGCAAGAGGGTCGATGGTCGTGAACCGCTGGAAGGAGGCGACGTAGTTCCTCGCCTCGAAGTCGTATTTGTTCAACGCTCCGCCCGCCAGCCTCTCCTTGGCGCTGAAAAGATAGCGGTTGCCCGCCGCCCCGCTGCCGTAGACCGGCTCGAGCCACGGCTCTCCCGAAGCGTAGTAGTCCGTCCGCTGCACCAGCTTACCGGTCTTGTCATATACCCCGATGTTGTTGCCTTTAAAATTCATAAACCATTGGTTATCAGTTTAACTTATTACGCATTATGCATTGATTAAACCCGCTGAATTGAAGAAACCTCCCGGGAATCTTGACATAACGACCGCATTGCCGCTCACCACATGACCGTTGCCCGTATAGCTCTTTGACATACCTATACTTTTCAATAGTTTTCAAGATACTCCTGCCAACAGTCCGGGTATTCTTTCTTTGCCCTCTCTATTATGTAATCGGGAATAGGGGACTTTTGATAATCCCATCCCCTCTTTTTCAGAAATTTGACAACTTCCATTTTTTGTTTGTGTTTCTTGGAATCTAAGGGGAATGTTGACTTCCTGAGAAGATCAAGTATATTATATTCTTTATAATTAGTTGTATCTCTAATGGATTTATATTGTCTAAACGTTATTTTATAATCTGCTCCATTTTGAAGGAGATATAACATTATATCCATCTGTTTATGGATTCCGGCATATAATATGGCTGTTTCGTCCGGCTCAGTACTGGATTTATTGATATCCGCGCCTGCCCGCAACAGTATCTTAACTTTTTCAAGAGAATGACGTGAAGCAGCCTGCAATGCGAAATCTCGTATCGGAATTAATTCCCTGAAATTATTGTACGTTACACCCTTTGCCTGAGAGTCGGGATCTCCCCCATATTCAAGAAGCATCCGAAGCATCTCAGTGGTAGGTGTGTCATATTGGCATGCAATAAAAACAGAATTGACACCCCGCGAATTAGTCGTGTCATTACACAGATTGGGGTCTGCCCCCAATTCCAACAGGCATTTCGCCGATTCAAGATTGTTATAAAATGTTGCCATCATAAGCAGTGTGGTTCCGTATTCCTCTTCCCTTATGTCCACAGGAACGTGATGAACCAGAACCTCCTCCCTGATGGATTTTACATCTCCATCTCTAACAGCCTTGGCTAATTTTTCTGCTTCTGTTCCATAAAAACGGCGGTAATCCATACCGATCAATTTGGATTTATCCAGATTATATGAACAGGAGCAAAGCAACAAAAATATTATTATTATGTATCTCATATCTATATGTATTTTTCGAATTATCCGGTATGCGGTGTAATGACTTGCACCGCAACCGGGATGAATAACTGTTTAAAACGGCCATTTCGGTGTAAGGGCATTCTCTACAGCCCTTAGAAACTGTATTGTCCTGTCCTTGACACTATCATAGGTTCGTTGATATATGGGGCGCTCATGAAAATTCTCGATACTGTGTCCCAACCAAGTGGCGTCTCCAATTCGATAATGGACTTTTCCGTTGGCAGAAGGTACCTGCAAATAAGATTTCTGAGCAATGTTCAGTTCATCCCGATATGTGATGTAGGTATCGATGTTTGCCCTGATGTTTGGTCTTATCGTCAAGGGGGAAACACCTGCCGGATTAAACGTCAATGCACGTCCCTCTGTGGAATATGCACATGCCGCCGCCATACCGCCCCCAAGGGAATGTCCTGCAAAGGTTAATTCTGCACCTTCTAACCCGTCAATTAATGCGTCAGCGTTTTCCATAGCTATTTTGTATTGCGCAGACAAACCAACTATCTGTTGAGCGTTATTTTTCCAATCTTTCAGACTCCACTTGTCCGTGCCGGCAAAGGCGTATGTATATTCTGTTTTGCCATCCACTGTCCTTTCAAACAGCATGGATTTGAAACCACTTTCATCGTCTATAAGCTTTAAGTTTTTGATATTCTCATCCGAAACCTTCCAATCTCCTATTAATTTCACAACCATATCTCCATAGACATAGGCGGACATACGTGCAGCCTCTTCTTCTGTCCCTCACGCCCGTCCTCCTGTCATACACCTGTGCCCCGGTGCTCACTGTCACGGAGGTCAGACGGTTACCGGTATAGCTTCCCGATATGTCGTCGAGCACTCCGTAGCTTTTCGCGCCCGAGGGTAGAAGGTCCGTCACCCCCATACGTTTCAGTGTCAGCAGCCCGCCCCGGTCATTATAAGTGAACGTCTCCGAGTAGTCGGAACCTGTCTCGCCTCCGGAGTATTTCGCCTCCGTCAGGAAGCCCCGGCTGTTGTAGGTATAGAGATATGAATAGCCGTCAAGATCCCTCCCCGACACAAAACCGTTGTAGCGAGGCTTGGAGCTGTCGGCGTAGTAGAGCTTCTCTGTCAGCGTCTTTTCCGACAGCGAGGTCTTCATCGATGTCATCCAGCCATGGATGTCGTATGCCATTGTCCTTGTCACGTTGCCCGATTTCAGCGTGGACACACGCCCCAGCCGGTCATAGGTGTAGGTGAACACCGCGCTGTCCCCCTTGACCGTCGGTGCGTTCGCCCCCGTGGTCTCTTTCCATTCCATGATACTTGTCCTTGTCATGCGTCCCGCCTTGTCGTAGGTGTTGTAGGTGTCGCGGTCACGGTAAATGTTCCTTGCCGTGGATCCTGCGGCGCCCCTGTGGGTCTCGTGTACCGAAGCCACGCTCCCGTCATGGTTGTAGAACGTCGTCCGCCGTCCGATGTTGTGTCCCGTGCAGCTTCGCTGGTGCTCCCTGCCGTCCTTGTCGTAGAAGTAGATCTCCCAGCCGCTTCCGGTGTACATCCCCGCCAGTTTCCCCTTCGCGCTGCTGTTGACGGCGTTCCCCCTCAGGGATGTGGCGACACGGGATGTGATCCCGAGCGTGGAAAGGCTCTTGTAGGTCCTTGTCTCCCCGTCGCATGGTATCATGTCGTGCCTGTCGTAATACCATGCGATGGTCACCGAGGAGCCTGTCACCTTCGACGCGGGAGCGGGGGATATGGCGTACCCCTTGAACGCACCCGATGCTGAGGCGGTGGCGGTGCGGCATGTCCCCGCGTAGGCGGAGGCTTCCGTGTCCGTCAAGGGACAGTCCATCTGAAGCACCCTCCTGCCGCACCCGTCGTAGGCGTACAGCCGCCATGTGCCGTCCGGGAGGTCGTGACCTCTCTCTGCCGTCAGGGGGTCGGCGTTGTCGTAGAGGTATCTGCATTCTTTCGCGCCCGGTAGTTTCTTGGTCACGAGTCTTACCCTCGTGTCGTAGTCATACCAGTAGGCGAGGTCTTTCATCACGGCGGATGTCCTCAGACCGCCCGCCTCCGCCCCCGGTGGAAGGATGTAGCGGAGGTCGCCGTAATCGTCATATACGTAATAGGTCGCCTTGCCGCCGTGTCTCACACAAATCGCGTTGCCCCTGAGGTCGGTGTAGGTCTCCGTGGTTATCCCGTCCTCGTCGGTTGCGAGGGTGACTCGCAACGCCCCCGTCGCCCAGTTGCCGGATTTTGTGACCCCGGTGGCGGAGGGTACGTATTTCGCGCACGCCCTTGTCCCGCCGTCGTTTATGTAGATGGCGGTGGTCTTTTTCTTCCCGCTGTTGTGCCAGGCGTCGCCCGACATCGTGGAGGAGAGGGCGAATCCCCTCGGACTCGCCTCGTATGCGGTCTGTGAGTAGGGGTGTCCGTCGCTTGTCGCGGAGGTGGCGGCTGACTTCAGTGACGAAGCAGTGGTGACGCTCATCGTGGTGGGCGCGGGCTCCCATGTGCGGTACCCCCTCCCCATGTTGTCGTATTCGGTCAATACGCCCACAACCCCGGAGGGGAGTTCGGAGAACGCTCCCCAGATTCTCCCCAACCCGTCGTATCGCTCCACGTTGGAGACGTATGACGACGGGCTGGAGTATTTGCGTGTCGTTATGGAGTTGTCGCCTGTCTGGCTTATGCTGTAGAGGTAGGTCTCCGCCACTTTGCCGTTGACGGCGACGGACGACAGACGGTTGCAGCCGTCGTAGCCGTAGACGGTTTTCAGTCCCGAGGGTCCTGTCAGAGACGAGACCCCGACAAGGGTCTTCCACGTAGCCGTGGTGGTGAGCGTGCCGCCAACCGTCTGAGTCAGGGGGTACATCCCGCTGCCGTCCCAGGTGTAGGCGGTGGTCACGCCGTCGTTCCCGCTCCATGACTTGAGGGTGCCGTCGGTGTTCCATGTGTAGGTCTTTGCCGTGGTGTACGCCCCGGATCCCCTGCGATGTCTGAGCGAGGAGGGACGGAAAAGCTGACCGGAACGTATCGCCGTGTGGGCGAGCCTGTATTCCTGCACGGACGTGCCGCACGTCTCGCGCCCGCCGGTGACAACCGCCCTGACGTTGGCGTCGTCCATCGCCTTCGCGACAGAAGCTGAGACTGAATCCGTGTAGAATGTCTCCGTGCGTATGCTGCCGCCGGCGTTCGAAACCGTCACCGACGAGCGGAGCTGCGTCCCGGGGAGCCACGTGTAGTTTTCCGTGACGCTGTACTGTCCGTTGCCGGTGTATTCGGTGGTGGTGACGGACGTGAGGCGCGTGACCTCCTTGCTGACGTTGTACGACCTGACGGTATAGATGTCCCGCTCGCCGTAGCTGTAACGTAACAGGGGTGTCAGCAGAAGGTATTTCTCCTCGTCGAAGTCGGGGGCGGTGCGTCCTACGGATGACTGCACGCGCTCCCTCTTTATGTAGAGTCCGCCGTACGCAGTACCCTCTTCCACAGTAGTGTAGCCGTAGCTCTTTTTCTCCACGAGTGAATAGCCGGAACCTTCGCCGCGGTAGACCTCCGTCTCCGATTCCTGGGGGTTCCCCCCGAAAACGGTTCCCATGATGTCGGGGAGTATGTTGCCGAGCCCCTGTATGGCGACCTTGTTGGTGCAGTCCTTCCTGAAGCGGTGGACTGTCTTACCCTCCGAATGTATCTCCGCCGTCTCCTCATACCATATAAGGTCCTCCCCGAAGCGGTAGGACGAATAGGAGGAGGTCGGCACCGCCATCAGCCTGCCATATTGGGCTATCCCGCCCGCGCCGTGGGGGTCGTCACCGAGCGTCCCCGGAGGTGCCACCAGGATCGCCTGTGACAGGAATGTAGACGCAAGCGGGAGTGCCTCCACCTTTGCGAGCCCGTTACCGTTCTTGCCGTAGACGTATCTCACTGTCCGCGGGTTCTGGTCGGTCGCGGAGGTGCGCAGGGTGACCTTTTTCACCCTCAGACCGCCGCCGAACGACAGTTTAGTGTCTTTCGTGCCGCTTATGTGGTAGGTGTCGCAGAAGTCCACAGGAGCGAACCTGTGAGGCTCGTATTCCCACTCCGTCACGCCACCGGTGGGATAGGTCGCCTTGATGAGGATCCTCTCCTTCATCTTGACGGAGTCGGGGGAACGCTCGGCGCCGACGACCGACTCGGTGGTCGTGTTCCCCAAACTGCCCACTCGCATGGTCGGCGCGCTATAGACCTCTCCGGCGCCGGTACCTTTGGAGCGGTAGCCCCAGTAGTCGACCCTGTCGGTGCTGCCACCGCTGTAGGGCTGGTAGCCGAACGTGTATTTCCCCCCGTCGGCGAGGGTAACCGTCTGGAGCATCATCTTATCCATGTCAGCGGTGCCGCGTTCTAATGTCACTGTCGCTACGGCGGTTGTACCAGCCTTGACGGTGAGGGTGGTCAGCATCCCCGAGCTGTACGAGAGGGTGACGCTCCCTCCGGGAAACGTCACCGAGGTCAGGTTCAGACCTTTGTCTATGATCTGCTGCGGGAGCATCGTGCTCCCGTCGGCTGTCGAGGAGGGATCCGGTCCCGTGGTGCCTATACGGTAGTAGTATGTCTTTGCCGTCCCCACAGACCACGCTATGCGTGCCCCGGTCTCCCAGGTGAATGTAACGGTGCGCCCCGAGGGGAGGGTGACGCTCTCCGGAGCCCATTCGGTCACGGCGCCGTCGTTGGTGGCAATACCCTTCCGGCTGAAGTCCCACACTCTACCCGCAGGGTCGGTAACCTTGATCGCCGTGATCAGGGTGTCGCATTCCATACGGTATTCGGAGTGTCCCGGGGCGTGGAGTCCTCCGTTCTCGTAGTAGGCGTTGAAGCTGGCGTCGGGCATGTGGACTGTGAAGATGTCTCTCTCGGGGTCGAGACCTCGGTTGCCGTTGAGTCCGTTCCTTGCCACCATGCACCGGTGGAGCTCCCCGTGGGTCATCTGTGTGTCACGCTTGTCCCCCGTGAAGGGGTACGTGCCGTCGGGGCGTCCAAAAACCTGACGGGTGATCCGCAATGCCGGAAGGAACGTCCACCCGTAGCCCACCGGGTACGGGTCCTCCCTGTCCTTTATCCCGTTGCTGTGGTAGCGCAGGCTGAACGGGATGTCGAGTCCGTCGGTGGAGAGGGTGTGAAGTGGGATGTCGAAGGTCACCGCTCCGGTCGACAGAGCCGGAGCCGGCATCGTGACGGCGCGCAGACGCGAGGCGTGAGGGTTCTCAGGCCATATGTTGACGCCCGGGTCGTTCATCTGTATCATCGCCCTGCGGACGGTACTGTCTGTCCTGCCGGTCGCTGTGTCAGGCATGACGTCTTTTTTCAGCAGCGTGTCTCCCGCCGCAATTCCGGAGCCGGTATATGTGGGAAGCGGGCTGCCCGTCAGTCCGCTTGCGGTTGCCGCCGCGAGGACGGTCACCGCTACAGGTATGTAAAAGAGTTGAAGGTGGGTTTTCATGATGCAGGTATGATGTTCGGTAAGTGATGTGTTTCTGTGATGTAAGTGATGTCTGTGTGTCAACCGGATTCGGCGGGGATCCCCTGAGTGTCAGGGGTGGCGGGTCACCTCACGGTGACCACCCGTTTCTCTATGTGTGCGCCGCAAGTGACCGCAACTATGTAGCGCCCGGGATGGAACGAGGCGCACGGCACCGTCACAGGCGTGGACGACGATAGCGTGCCCGAGCCGCTGAAGAATGTCATGCCGCTCTCGGAGGCTATGTTGATGTTGATGTCCGTGGCGTATGACTCTCGTGAGGATATGGTTATCTCCCCGCCGCTGTATCCCACGGTGATTTCCCGGAGTGTTTTTTCAATGTTGTCCGCCTCTGGCAAGTCTCTTTTTCTGTAAACCACGGTGTCTGTCTCCGACGGGTCTATGACATGCGCGTATCTCACGGTCTCCGTATCCTCGCCGCGTGTCAATGTCTCCTCCGTCTGTATAGCTACCGGCATGGAGGACATCTGTCCGGGGAACCATCTGTAGCGTCGGAACACTTGTGTGCCAGCGGGGTTTGCCGCGTTGTCGGTATGTTCGGGGGCGACGTGCTCTTCGAATATTATCTCCTCTACTGTCATCACCGCCTCTATCGTGTCGCCCGGCGCCAGTACAAGCAGTCCCGGAATCGCTGGGATCGAGCTGTAGCCCCCGTTTCTCGAAAGAAGGAAGTCTCGGTTCTCCTGTCCTGAGGCGAAATAGTCAAGTCTTTCGGTTGACACGGGGGGCTTTCCCGTGTATATGGCGTTTGTAGGCAGGGGTGGGTCCGGGATGCAGCGTTGAAGCAGCGACTCCTCCCTGACAAGGGTCACGGTGTCACGTCCGATGTTGTACCACCGGCGGTTGCCGTCGACGGTCTCCGAAAGAAGGGTGTCGCCGTAAAGAATGTAGGACGCGCAATATTCCTCCTCTTTCCAGTTGTCGGAAAGATCCCAGACGGTGTTGGCTTTCAGAATGACATCCTCAATGGGGCGGGCGGTCATCTGAAGTATTCGGGTATCATTTCCTGTGGGCACGGATGACCGGAGCTGTTGAACCGAAGTGCCACCGCCTTCAGGCACGGCGGATGCCGGATGCAGTGCCGTGGCGGCTGCGAGCAATGTGAAGGGCAAGGAGAAAAGAGGTTTCATGACTCGGGAGGGTTAACTGGTTGTCAATGCTTTTC
>CAMWID010000008.1 GCA_947174235.1 uncultured Porphyromonadaceae bacterium
GTTGTTCGGACGCTGCTGGTAGCCTCCCTGGTTGCGGTTCTGGTAGCCGTTGTTCGGACGCTGCTGGTAGCCTCCCTGGTTGCGGTTCTGGTAGCCGTTGTTCAGACGCTGCTGGTAACCGTTGTTCGGACGCTGCTGATAATTGTTCTGCCTCGGCTGATAACCCTGACGGGGCTGATAGCCCTGACGCGGCTGATAGCCACCCTCCGCGTTCTGCTGGTATGTGCCTTCTGCAGATGATTCGGTTTTATCCCCTTCCCCTTCGGCTGCGGGACGCTGCTGGTAAGGCTGCTGGTAAGAGGGACGGTCATAATGGTTGTTGAAATTGTTTCGGTTGTAGCCCTGGGGACGCTGCTGATAGCCGTAAGGACGCTGCTGATAACCTTGACGGTCACCGTATGATGTACGGTTGAACTGCGGACGTTCTCCTCCCTGGTGGTCATCGTTAGGATAATTTACCTTCTCATAGCGGTTTTCCGTATCTCCGCTTTCTGATGCGGGAGAGACGCCGATTCTCGGGCGTTTGGGTTTCTTTTCTGATTCCATCTTAGCAAAATTCTGTTTTCTTACATAGTCTTTATATGCCCTCACGGCGCAAGACTTCAGAAAGGGTTATTGATTTTTGTTGTTTTGAGTTTTTGAGTGGTTTTATAAATTAATTATTTATGTGTCAATTAATTAAAATAAACGACATCAAAATATCACTGGCAACGGAACGATATTGCCGCCACCGATGCTGCAAAATTAATAAAAAATTCTGTCTCACACAATATTTTACTCCGTATAAATCTCTTTTTTAGTAACTAAAAAAGAGATTTATACGGCAGCATATCATTCTGTCCGAGACATTGTAATTGTCATTTGCGGCACGCGCCTGTTTTTTCTTCAAGACCTTTTGCGATTGAAGCGAAAATCTCATCAACCACGCCGCTGCCGTTGATCGGCATATACTTACCCTCCTTGTGATAGTAGTCGCGGAGCGGGGAAGTCTGGCTGTGGTAAACCTCAAGACGTTTCTTGATAGTCTCAAGATTGTCATCTGCACGCCCGGTTTCCTTACCTCTGTTGAGCATCCGCTCCACCAGCTCGTCTTCAGGCACCTCGAGGCCAACTACGGCATGGAGGTCTGTACCACGTTTCTGAAGAAGACCTTTGAGAGCCTCCGCCTGGGGGATAGTGCGGGGAAAACCGTCAAAAATGACACCTTTCTTACCCTTTGCCTCCTTTTCGAGGACTTCGTCAAGGATGCTGATCATGAGTTCATCCGGGATAAGCTGCCCCTGAGAAATATATCCCTGAGCAATCTTTCCGAGTTCCGTGCCGCGCTTAATATGGTCGCGCAACACCTCTCCGGTGGAAATGTGGTGAAGCCCGTATTCATCGATCAGTTTTGCACTCTGGGTGCCTTTGCCACTACCGGGGGCACCAAAAAGAACGAGATTCAACATAATTGTCTTTTATTGAGTAATTGATTTAGGTCGTCGCAATTATTTTTGTTTGCCGACAAGAGCATTTCCCATTTGAAAGCAAACGGGAAATGCCTTATTTACAGTTCCTGTTTTTGAGATTGAGAAAGATGTGGTATCAGTCTTCCACAACATATATATCCTTCAGGTTGCGCACCTTTCCGTCAAGGTCAAGTCCATACCCGATGATAAATTTAGGCGGTATCTCGAATGCCACATAATCGGGACGGAAACCGGTCTTGCTGCTTTCCGGTTTATGAAGCAGTGTGGCGAAACGCACTGATTCCGGATTCCTCTTCTTAAGATCCGCCACCATGCACGACGCCGTCAGACCGGTGTCGACGATATCCTCGATGATCACTACATTCCTGCCGTCGATATCCTCGGTCAGACCGATGAGCTGCTTCACGCACCCGGTCGACGACATACCGTCATAACTTTTGTAACGCACGAACGAAACGGTGCAGTCATTGATTCCCGCCTCACGTATAAGGTCTGCCGCGAACACGAAAGCTCCGTTGAGCACACATAGAAACAACGGTTTCTTGCCCTCAAGATCTTTCCGGATCTCCGACGCCACCCGTTTCACCTGCTTCTCGATCTCATCTCTTGTCAGATACGGCACAAACGTCAGGCCGTCGACTACCACTTTGTTTTTATTTTCCATCGGTATATATTATGGGCGGAACCTGTTTTGCCCTGAGGCAAGAACCCGGATACTCCAAAATCCTCGGTTCCGCACTTTCTGATTTTGGACAACAGGCTCTTAGGCAAAATTAATAATTTGAAACGGATTGTGCAAATTCAAATTGTCACAGACGTACTTTTTTACCACCGATGATATAAAGACCTTTCGGAAGTGACGATATCTGCTCCTCGCTCGCGTCATCATAAAGAAGCACGCCTGTCATGGTGTATACTGATTTCTTTACAGCCTCTACCTCAGCTCCTATCTCGTCTACTCCGGAAAGGAAGGCATCGTGGGTCTTGACACATTTCATCTCGTCGGAATACCATCCCGGCACCCTTATATACGCTGTATTGGCGGGAATATAGTCAAGTCCCTGCGCTTTTATGAAACCGAGTGAGCCGTCTTTGCATCTTCCCAACACTCGCATGGTCTCCGGATTGTAAGCGATACGGTTGATATGTCCTGCCACGTCACAGTTGAAATACTGACCGACAAGCTTGTTGCCGCTAACGGCGGAGCCTTTCCCTCCGACATTTAGACGGTTGTCTGACGAACTTGTTCCGACACATTCCACCACTACAGGAGTCGCGGCGGGGACAGTGCCGTCTATCTCTGTAAGCTCGACTATCGATTCGCCGACGTTGCTCACATAGTACATCTTCACGCCTTCGGAATATGCCGAGAACGGGAAGTCGGCATATATAGTGGTATAAAGCCCCCCTCCCGCATCAACATCGGGATATGCGCCGAAGAAATTGTCGCTGTCCGCCTCTACAGGAAGCACATACCATTTACGATAGTCTCCGGTACAATTGGTTGACATCGAGCCGTAATCCCTGTTAAGAGTGTTGCCGTCTCCGAGGTAACGGGTGGCTTTGCCGTTTGTGCCGTAAGCCATATAGAGAGTCTGACCGTTTGCCGAACCGTTCTCACGGATTCTCAGATAATGTCCGATTATCTGATAAATTCCGGTGCCTTGTGCGGTAAGCTGATATTCATCACCTACATGATCAATATAAAAGATACTCGCCGGATCATGGCTTACATCTTCAAAGATTCGCCACAGGCGTATTGCCTGAAGATCGGCTGTGGTAGCCACAATGTCGATACTGCCGCGGTTGTCAATGACGGAGGCATATCGGTTTGTCTTGTAATTCTCCACACGGTAATATCCGTCTCCCTCAAGATTGGCGAAAACAGGCAATGTGGATACTGCTGCAACTATAAGCGTAAAAATTTTCTTCATATGTAAGTGGAATTTTATCTGACAAAGATTGTCAACTGACAGTTAGTATTTTACAAACGAATTGGTCATACCGGAGCGATTTTCTCCGATATGACCAATTACATAACGTCAATATTTGTCAATTATTTCACACAATGTGAAAAACGTTGATATTATTCAGCGATACAGATTGCCACGCGGTTCTGTACAGGATCTGCATAAGGCTGATCTTCTACTGAACCCATGCTCTTCACTGTAAGACGTGATGCGGCGATGCCGTATTTTGTCTTGAGTGCCTGAGCTACAGCTTCAGCACGCTTGGCGGCAAGACGGAGGTTGTACTGTTTTGTGCCTGTACCCTTGTCTGCATAACCTGTGATAGTCACGGTTGCATTGGGATGCTCCTGAAGATAATCGGCAACTGCTGCAACCTTTGTCATCTCCTGAGTGCTTACGATAGCTTTGTTGATCTTGAAGAAGACATCGCGGCGGAATACCTGTGCCTCTTTCTGAACGGGCTGCTCAACAGCTGCGGGAACCTCTACGATCTTCTCCACAACTCTTTCGATAACACGGGGTTCCGGTTCTTCAATCACGCGGGTGCGTGTCTCATATTTAGGGCCGAAAGCGTATTTTACACCTACAAGACCGTTGAAATACCAGTCTGTGTTGGAACCTTTCTTTGAGTTGTAGTTATCGCTGAGGGAGTTTGCCATAAGTTCTATTCCGAGCTGCAGACGGTCGGTGACGTTGAAGTTGACGTCAACACCGAACTGACCGAGGAAACGTACTACAGAGCCGTCCCATACATTTGCAAGAGCGTTGCCGTTCGCACCCCAGATGATACCGTAAGCCTGATCAAGGAAAGATCCGTCGGGAGCGGTGGGACGCTGAGCGTTGAGAGCCTTGTTTACGTCATTTGCCTCATCATTGTTGAAGCCGATGTTCATGCCGAGACCTGCGATGAGGTTAACCTCTACAAGACGATTGGGATTGAAACCGCCGATAAGGTTTGTCATGTCGACAACCGCATCGAGAGTGGGAGCCACATAGTTCCATTTCCAACGTGCGTCGTCCTGACCCTGAAGCTTCAGGATACCCTTGCTCTGCCAGCCGTTGACAGCGAGGCGCATACCGATATAAGGATTGAACTTATACCCTACGGCGAGCTGGGCATTCGGGCTGAGGAGCTTGCCGAAGCCACCCTCGCCGAGAGTCTCCTGCATGCCGAACTGCGCCTGACCGTACCAGTGGGGCTTGAAAACATATTCGGTGACTGTTTCCTGAGCGTTGGCACAGAGACCACCGAGCAAGAGAGATGCAGTCAAAAGAATTTTATTGAGTTTCATTTTATTTTTTTCTTTTTGGGTTCTGTAATTATGAATTAACACTCAGTTTATCACTTCGCGATACGTACATAGAAGTTGCGTGCGGATATGTATCCTCTGTAGTCAAGGGCTGTGTAAACCACCTTGTAAGTATGACCTGCCTTCATGCCGTTGGCGCCACCTACAGGGAGATAAACTTTCTGCTGACGACCTTCAAGCACTGTATTCAGATACTCTGCGTTGCTGTTGATAGCGTTTACATCAGAACCGTCTGTGAGATCTTCCACTACTGCAACATATTTCTTGTATGCGGGAGCGAGAAGTTCGCCGTTGTAAGATGTAAGGAACATCGTGATGGCGTCACCTGTACCGGGTGTGAATACTGAAGGATCGCTTTCTACATTTGAGAAGTGGTGGAGATCACCGTTGCCGTCCCTGTATGCTGCATAAACCTGCATGTAAGCGTTGGGATCGTCAAGGATGCTGTTGACTTTCTGTGCAACCTTGTTGTAGAGATCGATGAGGCGGTTGATACCGTCGCCGAGACGACCGTTGAGCTCGTTGTTGATCTCATCCTTCACGCTCTGGATCTTGTCGGAGATCTGAGTGTTGATACCATCAAGCTGCTCGTTGATATCCATGATGATCTGACGGAGCTGAGTAGTAACCTGAGACTGGATCTGAGACACAAAGCTGTCGTCACCCTCACCATTGACAGCTTCTACGATGCTGTTTACAAGATCATTGAGAGCAGTGTCATTGTCACCGGGAACAGCGATCTTGTCACCGTCATAACCCAAAGTAATTGTTTGGTTGACATAGCCGACAACCTGACCTGCATTATCTGGATTCTTGTATACAGGAACATTCTTCAACTCAATCTGTATCGTTGTCGCGTCTACCTTGAACTCAACATCGCTGAGATCAATTTTATAGTCATCAGGATTAAGACCATCAATCTTCAACTCGAAATTAACCTTGTCGAATACACGGTTAACATATTCCTGGATATGACCGATCTGCGGGAGACGACGGTCAGGAACATAACCTTCAGGATCGAAAGAGAAGCCCAGAGGATGATATGTCACAGCTCCGATCGCATAACGGGTATAGATAGAACGGAGTTTGAGGCAATTGAACTCTACTTCTTCCTTTGTAGCTGCGCCTGCCTGAGCGCCATCTGTAACAGTGCCGCCTGCAGAAACATAATGATCATTGCCGTTTTCGTCTTTCACCACATCAACCTTTCCGATCACAAGACCATCAGGAGCCTGATTCCACGGGGTAGCCTCATACGTAAAGGAATTCTTAACCTCCGGAGTGAAAGAAAGAGCCAATGCGGGGATTCTGTTGTTAAACTGCTTGTAGATTGCCTCTGCAAGATTGGCGAGATCGCTCTTTGACGGGCTGTTGATGAAATCTTTTGCAGTTTCTTTCAGACGGTCGTCGATGTCGAGATTGATCTCCTCAATATCCTCGGCGGATGCAGAAACCTCAATTCTATAGAAACCGTTTCCGGCACGGGTATACCCGAAATTGATCAGATGGTCATCATCCTTGACAGCCTTGAGTGTTGCGCTGTGGGCGAGCATATGTGTGCCGTTGCTTGTCCAAAGTTTGATATCAAGACCGTTTATAACTTCCTCAGGAATGTTGGAAGGGTTGATAGTGACATAGATCTCGCCAAGACGGTCAATATCCTTAAGTTCTGTACCGGCGTTGAACGCTTCACCTTTTATGGCAGTGCCGGCAAGATAATCGTCAAGTGCCTCCTGAGCCCCTTTGTCACCATATACATAAGAGGTGTCGTCAATTCTCGGATAGGCTACCGTATGATCTGACTTATAGTGATAGTTGGCGAGAAGTGTGCTCTGAATACCCAACGGAAGATTTATCGTACCGAAAGCGGGGTTATACACTTCCTGGATCTCCACATTTGTGATAAGGCTGATAACCATCTCGTCAATGTATGTCTGGAGACCCTCAGCATAATTCTTATTATTCTGGATTAAATCTTCAAGATACTTCTGATTTTCAGTAGTCAGAAGACCTGCGCCGAGAAGGGCGTTAAGTTTATCCTTCACTACCTCAAGATCCGCAGCGGCAGCGTAATCGCCGGCGTCCTGCTTTTTCTGAAGTTCCGCATCAATCAACTTTATCAAGCTTGACAAAGTCTGCTGGTTCTCGATGGGATCGACGTAGCTGTCGTCCTTACAAGAAGTGAACGTGCCGACACCACCGGTGGCAACGGTGAGCAACAGCAAGCCGTTGATTAGTTTTCTATTCATTCCTTAATAGATTTGAATTGATTAATATTTTGTTTGTTTTTGTTCTCGTTAGACATAGCCGCATTGAACTGATACCGGTCACCCGGTTGTTTTCAATTTACTATATTGTTTCTAAGCGAATTACACTCGTGGAATAAGACAAAAAAGCTGCAATACAGAGGCAGCAGTATACGGCTGCACACTGAATTTCACCACAAAGGTAAGACTCTTTATTAAATCTAACAAATTTTTGGAAAAAAATATTTCAAGAAACAGATTTTTTCTTAAATTTCCGTATTTTTTACCAATAAATGTCATAAAGAACAATCCACAACAATCTCTATTCCAATTTTTTTACTAATTTTGCATCCGCTAAGCGTTTTTTGCGTTTATATGATGTAATGATTCCGCTCTTCCCGGAGTCTCTTTTACGGGGATCATTCCCCCATTGACGCTCATGTCTGAATATTTTTCAAAATTATCCATAGTTATGAAAAAAAGTTTCCTCGCTATATTTGCTCTCGCGGCTACTGCCGGATGTTATTCTATCGCCGATGCCCAGAACGTATCCAGGTTCCGCAATACCTATATAGTAAAAGAGAAAAAAGAGATATCTGTCCCCGACTCCGCAGGTCAACGCTCTAAGTTTGGGAAAAACTATATGGCTGCGTTGAATCCGAAGCCCATGGAGGGGTTTGCCGACTGGTGCCGGACGAACCACGTGTTTGACAATCTTGAGGCAGCCGTAACTGTCGGCACCGGCGGTCTCGGCTTCGAGCTCGCCACTCCGGTCACAAATTGGACACGCATACGCGCGGGCGTGGAATGGATACCTTCGTTCCATCTCCCTCTCACTTTCGACATTTCTTCCATGAACAACGAGGGGGAGACCACAGATATAAGCCATATACAGGAAATGGTTTACGACATGACAGGACTTGAGATGGACGACGAGGTGAAAATGACAGCTAAACCGAATATGCTGAATTTTAAATTCCTGGTAGACGTGTTTCCCTTTCAGGAGAACCGCCACTGGCATTTCACCGCCGGTTTCTATGTCGGCTCCTCTGTGGCGGGACGCGCTGTAAACAAACGCAACCAGATGACTACCCTCGTAGCTCTAAACCTGTATAACCGGGCATATGATTATTTCTTGAGCGTGGAAGACATCTATGACGTACCGCTTGGAGGAGGCAACTATCTCGATCCTGATCAGGTGCTGGAGCTTCAGGAAAAATTCAGAGAGTACGGCAGGGCGGGTATACATATCGGCGATTTCAAAGACGGAAAGCCTTATATAATGGAGCCGTCGAAAGACGGATACGTGAGAGCGAAGGCAAAAACAAATATTTTCAAGCCTTATCTCGGATTCGGATACAGCGGCGCGCTTGACAAACAGCAAAGATGGAATGTCGGCGTAGAGGCGGGAGTGCTTTTCTGGGGTGGCGCGCCCCAGGTTATCCTGCACGACGGAGTGAACATGAACAAGGATCTTACGCACGTGCGCGGTAAGGTGGGCGACTATCTCGATTTCATGAAAGCTCTCCCCGTTTATCCATTGGTCAATTTCAAGATATCGTATTCTTTCTTCTGACCAGCCGTATGAATTATGAATTATGCATTTTGCATTTTGCATTTTGCAACAGCGGCACCTGTATAATATACAGTCAGAAGCAAACGTTTAATAGGCATGAGATCTCATGCCTGTTTTTTTTTAATCCCCATCCTTGCGCTGGCGGCGTCAGGATGCCGTAGCGCAAAGTTGTCGGACGCTGACGACGCTCTGGCAAGAGGGGAATATTTCGACGCTCAGACCATCTACCGAAAGGTATACAACCGCATGACCCGGAAGGAAGACCGTCCCGCCCGGGGAGAGGTGGCGTTCAAAATGGGACGTTGCTATGAGAAACTCAACATGGCTGCCAACGCGTCGAAAGCATTCCAGAACGCGCTGAGGTATGAGTATGACGACTCAACACTATATCTGCATCTCGGACGCGCGCTGCAGGGGGAAGGAAAATATCGTGCCGCGATCGAAGCTTATCAGAATTTCCTTGAATTTGAGCCGGAAAGCCGTCTCGCCCGCGAAGGGATGACAGGATGCAGGATGGCTATCGCCGCCAAAGAGAAACCCAAAACAAGATATGTGGTGAAAAACGCGAAGATCTTCAACACCAAGCGTTCGGATTTCGCCCCGATGTATCTTGACAAAAGCCTCGATCAGATATATTTCACATCCACATCCGAAAAAGCCATGGGCGAGAAACGTTCCGAGATAACAGGAATGAAGAAGGGGGATATTTATTTCAGCAAGAAAAACGAACGTGGACAATGGCAGACGCCGCAGCCTGCCGAGGGGGAACTCAACTCCGACGCTGACGAAGGGATCGTAAGCTTCTCTCCTGACGGTCAGACCATGTATCTCACCCGCGCACGGAGATCGGAAACTTCGAGCACTTCCGTGGAGATCTATACGTCAAGACGAAGCGACGCCTCCTGGAGCACCCCCCAGAAATTTGAGATCACTGCCGACACACTCTCCGCTGTGGGACATCCGGCTGTTTCCCCCGACGGCACATATCTGTATTTCTGCAGTGACATGCCGGGAGGATACGGAGGTCTCGACATCTGGCGCATCAACCTTAAAGACCGGGCGGGAAGCCTCGAGAATATGGGGGGACAGATCAATACCGAGGGGAACGAGATGTTTCCATATTCACGCAACGACTCCACGCTCTATTTCTCTTCTGACGGACATCCCGGGTTCGGGGGTCTTGACATCTTCAAGGCAAAACTTAATTCGACAGGCGATTACTGGAGCGTGGAAAACATGGGGCTGCCCATGAACAGCACCGGGGATGATTTCGGAATAACTTTCGGCAACGGAGAGAACGGTTTCTTAAGTTCAAACCGGGGCGACGCGCGCGGTAGAGACCATATCTTCAGTTTCGAGCTTCCGGACATACATATCACCATCTCCGGACTTGTGCTCGACAGGGATGAGGAACCTGTCCCGAACGCCATCATACGGATTGTCGGAGATGACGGCAGCAACCAGAAGGAGGTGGCACGCGACGACGGCTCTTTCAAGTTCAATCTCGACCGCGGAGTGAAATATGTGATGAAGGCGGGAGCCCCCGGCTATCTGAGCCTGAAGCAGGAATTTGAAAGCGATGACGCCGAGGAAGACGCTGACTATGTAATTGATTTCATGCTTGCGGCAGTATATAAGCCACAGGTGGTGGAGAATATTTTTTACGATTTCGACAAAGCCACCCTGCGCCCGGAATCGAAAGAAGCGCTCGACGAAATGGCTCAGATCCTACGCGACAATCCCGACGTGACTATAGAACTCGGCGCGCATACCGATCGCAAAGGGAGCGACGAATACAATATCCGCCTGTCGGAACGACGCGCCCAAAGCGTTGTGGACTATCTTATCGCCGCAGGCATAGACATGGCGCGGCTAAGCCCTAAGGGTTATGGGGAAAGCGTACCCAAAACGGTCACCAAACGAATAAACAGGGAGTATCCCCAGTTCCCGGAGGGTACGGTACTGACAGAAGAGTATATAGAGACTCTGGAACCGGAAGACCGTGACGCCGCCGACCAGATCAACAGACGCACGGAGTTCCGCGTTCTCTCGCAGGAATTTTAGAGGACGCGCCCTTACTCCATGCCCTGCCATACCTACGGTTGGTTACGATCAATGTATACCCCCTAAATCATCTATCGCGAAATTTATAAAGTCGTTGAACGGCTTCGCGAGGGAGAAGATCTCACGGGCGGTAGCCACGAAATCCGGTCGGCAAAGTTCACTGTCTTCAAGTCTGTGGGTCGCCACGTAATCCCGCGGACGTACAAGGGCAATATGCTCCCAATCCCGAGGGATCCCCTTCGGAGCTGTCTTCAGACAGTTCTCCCCCACTTCAGGATAAGCCTTTTTGAATGCCGGATTTTCTATGATGGCAAGATACTCATCGATATTGTCGTAGATTGACTGACGTATCGCAGTCACCGTCTTTGGAGGGAGACATACCGTACCCGCTGCAAGCAGACAATTTTCAGGTTCTATATGCAGATAATACCCCATTCTGTTCACTTTCTTGCCATACGGCGGATTTATAAAGATGCCTATGTGGGTCTTGTATGGAGTCTTGTCTGCGGAGAAACGTGTGTCACGATATATACGGTACGTGCAATCCGCAGGTGTCAGATAGGCAGCCTCCGGATCGAAGGAAGCGACAGCCATTATCAATTGCATAGTCAATTCGTCGACACGTGTCTTCACTTTCAGATATTCGTCCTTATGAGAATTAAACCACTCCCGGTTGTTGTTGCGAGAAAGACGTTTGAGAAAATCCAATATCTCTTTCATATTTTCAACATATTTATCTACAAATTATGAATGTTGAGTAAAATATTCACAATTTATAAAATCCAAAAGTTAAACGATGTTAAACAGCAAAAATTTTTCATGTTATAAAGCATATTTTGAAAAATAATTACTAATTTTGCATCGAGTTTTTCATGGTATTAGATTTTAAGGTTAACAGAAGATTGGTTGTCGGGACGACAATCAATTTTTTTATACCCTAAAAACAGAAGTACAAGATGGGTTAGAAATAAACAAAAGAACAAAAGGACAAAAGGACAAAAGGAGTTTGAGATAAACAGAAGAACAGACGGGGCAGGAAATAAACAGAAGGACAAAAGAACAAAAGAAATTTTTAACTTTTGTTCTTTTGTCCTTCTGTTTATCTCCCTATTCCTTCCTGTCCTTTTGTTCTTCTGTTCTTCTGTTTATTTCCCCATTCCTTCCTGTCCTTTTGTTCTTCTGTTCTTCTGTTTATTTCCCCATTCCTTCCTGTCCTTTTGTTCTTCTGTTCTTCTGTTCATTTTATGTTGGCAATGGCGCGGCGGATACGCGCTATCACCTCCTGTTTGGGCATCAGTTCGGTGATGTCAAACATATGGGGACCGCGACACGCTCCGACAACCGCCAGACGGAAAGCGTTCATCACGTTTCCGAGATGGTAACCCTTCTCCGCTATCCAGTCGAGCACAATTTTTTCCGCATTAGCAGATGTCATGTCGTCAATGCCTTCCAACACACCGATAAGTTCTTCCATTATTGCGGGAGTTTCCGCGCTCCAACGTTTTTTGACATCCTTTTCGGCATACGATTCCGGGGCACGGAAGAAGAAATCTCCCTGAGTCCAAAGGTCTCCGATAAGATCGGCGCGACCTTTCACCATACCTACCGCCTTTGCCACATACTCAGGATCGGCATTCTCTATACCGTTCTCTACGAGCACCGGTTCAAGGAGCCGGGCAAGAACTTCATTATCCGCTTTTCCTATATACTCATGGTTGAACCATATACCCTTCTTATAATCGAATTTGGCGCCGCTCTTCGAGCAATGCTCGAAAGAGAATTTCCTGATAAGGTCATCCATGCTCATGATCTCGCTGTCATCCCCGGGGTTCCACCCGAGAAGAGCAAGGAAATTGACCACCGCCTCCGGAAGGTATCCTTTTTCCCGGTAGCCTGAAGAGATCTCCCCTGTCGCGGGATCCTTCCATTCGAGAAGGAACACAGGGAACCCGAGCTTATCGCCGTCGCGCTTCGAGAGCTTTCCGTTGCCGACAGGTTTGAGAAGCAATGGCAGGTGTACGAAACGGGGCATCGTGTCTGTCCATCCGAAAGCCTCATACAGCAGCACATGCAGCGGAGCCGACGGCAGCCATTCCTCTCCGCGGATCACATGACTCACCTCCATCAGATGATCGTCGACTATATTGGCGAGATGATAGGTCGGAAGATTGTCCGCGCTTTTGAAAAGCACCTTGTCATCAATGATATTGCTGTTGATGGTCACCTTTCCGCGGATAATATCGTCAACGACCACATCCCTGTCGGGCTCCACCTTGAAACGCACCACATATTGCACTCCGTCAGCAATCAGCTTCGCCACCTCTTCCTGAGGGAGAGTCAGCGAGTTGCGCATGGATCCCCTCGTATGAGCGTCGTACTGGAAATTGGGCACGGACTGACGCGCAGCCTCAAGCTCTTCGGGAGTGTCGAACGCTATGTACGCCTTGCCGGCGTCAAGAAGCTTGTCGACATACTCTTTATATATAGCGCGTCTCTCGCTCTGGCGATAGGGACCGAAGTCACCACCCTCGCGCACACCTTCATCAAAACTGATACCGAGCCAATGCAGAGCGTCGTTGATATACTCCTCAGCTCCGGGGACAAACCTGCGGCTGTCGGTATCTTCGATACGCAGGATCATGTCGCCACCGTTCTGCCGGGCGAAGATATAATTATACAACGCAGTGCGGACACCGCCTATATGCAGTGGACCTGTGGGCGACGGTGCGAACCTTACTCTTACTTTGCGTTCCATATAATAGTAGTATTGAAGTTGTTTTAATCTGTCATTTATATTTCCCCTTCCATTCAAGGATTACCTCCGGCTTAAGGAAGAGCTTTATGATATTGTAATTATCGACGTCCATATACTCTCCGACTGTCAGACGTGCGGACAGGGAGTCATTGTCGGGCGACGCTCCGTATGCCACCGTCGGGAAGGGTATCATTCCGCGGATCTCCTTCATAGAGGTCAGCGATCCTTTCGGTATGTCAAAAAAACGGGAAAGATCCGGTGCCGTGAAATATTTCCCGGCATCGAGCGGCGTACCGTCCTCGTCATAGAAATCTATCTGACTGTCTTCAGCCTGCGATTCCCCTCCTACTGTATACACCGACATCACCACATTCCCTTTTTTCACCGGGAGCACCTTCAGTTCCAAAGTACTCACCGGGGTGATACGCACCTTCATATAACCGGGAGTCACATTCTCAAGCCATGAAAGACCCTCCATGGCATTGGTAGCCTTATATATGCTGTCGGCATCCCAATAGTCAAGCATATCAAGACGTGTCGTCTTTTTCAGTATCTCAAGAGCCGGGCTCTGAAGTTCTACAAAGAGATCGCGCACGGCAAACTCTTTCTTACCCTCTTCCTCTCCGGCGGCATGACAAGGAATAGCGGAGGCGACAGCCAGAGTCATCACCACCACCATCCTTATGAGTGCCGACACGTTATTTTTTCTTTTTATAAAAGACTTCATAACTTCCATTGTAATCCGGTTTCTTATCCTTCTTCCCTTTTTTCTCCTTCTTCGCTTTTTTCTCTTTCAGGGGCTTCTCTTTCACAGCCTTCTCCTTGCGTGATTTGCTCTGGCGCGGCTGGTCGTCCTTCTCACCCTTACGCCTGCGTTTCTCACGACGGTCGCGTGCCTCGCGGGCGTAATCACGGTCGGAAGCAATCTCGGGACGTATTACCGTGCCGAAGAAATCCACGTTTTTCAACGCGTCGATCACTTTGCGGGCATCGTCTTTCCTGACGTCAAAAAGAGTATATTGCGGCAGAAGGTCTATTCTTCCTATTTCAGGCTTAGATCCCTGGGCGTTGCGGTTGATAAGTTCCATTAGGTTACCCGGGAAAAAGCCCTGCGCCTTGCCCACGTTCACCATCAGGCGCTCATAGCCGTCTTCAGCCACGCGGCGGTCTTTGTCTTTCTTTGAGTCGCCACGTCCGTGTTTATCCTTACCCTCCCCTTTTTCTGGAGCGTTGAGATCGATGTCGGGCATGTTGCGGTAATACTGCAGCAGACGGTTGAACTCAAGCGAAAGCACACGCTTCAGAAGGTCTTCTTCAGAAAGCCATTCGAGTTTCTTCTTTACACCCGGAAGATACTTGTTGATCTCTTCCTCGTTGACCTGAACCCTCTCGAGCTGATCGGCGAGATTGTAAAGCTGTTTCTCTATGATGTGTTCCGGAGTAGGAACCTTCTTATATTCAAACTCCTTTCCAATCTTCTTCTCGATCTCACGCAATTTGCCCCGCTCGCGGGAATGTATGATCGCCACCGAGACTCCAGTCTTGTTTGCCCTGCCGGTTCGTCCGGAGCGGTGGGTATATACAGCCACATCATCCGGAAGTCCGTAATTTATGACGTGGGAAAGGTCGTCTACGTCAAGTCCGCGGGCAGCCACATCCGTAGCCACAAGAAGCTGGGTGACATGATCACGGAATTTTTTCATAGCGAGATCACGCTGAGCCTGCGAGAGGTCGCCGTGGAGACAGTCTGCGTTATAGCCGTCGGCGATAAGTTTGTCGGCTATCTCCTGCGTCTCCTTACGGGTACGGCAGAAAATAATGCCGTAGATATCCGGATTATTGTCAGCCACACGTTTCAAGGCAAGATACTTGTCGTGTGCCTTGACCATATAATATATGTGGCGTACGTTCTTGGCTCCCTCGTTCTTGTTGCCTGCCACAAACTCCACCGGACTATGCATGAATTCCTTTGCGATCCCGGCTATCTCCTTGGGCATCGTGGCGGAAAACATCAGCATCTTGCGCTCTTCAGGCACATGTGTCAATATCTCGCGGATATCGTCAAGGAAACCCATGTTGAGCATCTCGTCCGCCTCGTCAAGTATGACCGTATGTACATCCGACAGGTTTACCTCTCCACGTTTGATAAGGTCGATCAGACGGCCCGGAGTCGCCACTATCACCTGCACCCCTTTCCTGAGGGTGCGTATCTGGCTGTCGATGCTCGATCCGCCGTAGACGGGAAGTATCCTGAGGTTGTCGATATATTTTGAGAAATCTGCGAGATCGCCCGCTATCTGTAGACACAGCTCACGCGTCGGAGCTATGATAAGCGCCTGAGGCACGTTTTTATCCGGGTTTATACGCTGAAGCACCGGCAGTCCGAACGCCGCAGTCTTTCCGGTGCCCGTCTGGGCAAGCCCGACCACGTCTCCATCCTTTTCAAGAAGATGGGGAATCACCATCTCCTGGATCGGCATCGGGGATTCAAAACCAAGTTCCCCGATAGCTTTCAGCAACCGCGGTTCAACACCAAGATCCTCAAATGATCTTGTTACATTATTTTCATCCATATTTTATAAAATTTTCGCCTCGCGAAAGGGTTGTTTGGGTTACCGGGTTATGAGGTCATTCCATCCGTTTTGTCTGTCACAGGCCGCAAGACCGACCCACAACCCGTTTAACCTTATAACCCTCAACTGTCACAGATAGTTGAATTTCATGCAAAGGTAGTAAATAATTCCCACCCCACCAAACTTGCAAATATCAATGATTTGTAGTAACTTCGTGACATGAAACGAATTTCTTTATCTTTAGCGGTTTTAGTTTCCGCCGCCGCACTGCACGCGCCGGAAGCCCTCGCCTGCACTAACCTTATCGCAGGGAGAAAAGCCACCACCGACGGTTCGGTGTTCATGACCTATTCCGCCGACTCACATAACCTGTACGGCATGCTCACCCATACTCCGGCGGCGAAACATGCCCCCGGCGCAATGAGGAAAGTCGTGGAATGGGACACGTCAAAACCTCTCGGCGAGATCCCTCAGCCGGCGGAAACCTATAATGTGGTGGGAAACATAAACGAATACCAGGTTGCTATCGGCGAAAGCACCTGGGGTGGTCATGAGGAACTTACCGACACCACCGGCAACTCCATTATAGACTATGGATCGCTGATTCAAATAGCCCTCGAACGCTCGAAGTCAGCACGCGAGGCGATAAAGGTCATGACAGACCTTGTCGACAAGTATGGCTATGCCAGCAGCGGGGAATCCTTTTCTATCGCCGACAAAAACGAGGTCTGGGTGATGGAAATGATCGGGAAAGGCGCGGAAAAGGGTGCCGTATGGATAGCGGTACGCATTCCCGACGACGCTATCTCCGGACATGCCAACGAACCCCGCATTCGCAAGGTGAATCTCAAAGACAAAGAGAACGTGATGCACAGCAAGGATGTGATTTCTTTTGCCAAAAAGCGTGGTTATTTCAACGGCAAGGATGAAGATTTCTCTTTCGCCGACGCCTATTCTTCTCACGATGCCTCCACACGCCGCAGCTGCGACGCGAGGGTATGGAGCTATTTCCGCAGATTCAACAAAGAAGCCGACAGATATTTCGCCTGGTGCAACCATGACTCCGACGAGCCGATGCCCCTGTATATAATTCCGGAACGCAAGGTAAGTCTTCAGGAAATTCAGGAAAGCATGCGCGACCATTTCGAGGGAACACCCTATGACATGACTTCCGATGTCGGATCCGGACCCAACCATGTGCCTTACAGATGGAGACCGATGGATTACGACGTAGACGGCAACACCTACACCATGGAACGGGCTATAGCCACACAGCAGACAGGATGGAGTTTTGTAAGCCAGACGCGTGCCGATATGCCTGACGAGATCGGAGGAGTGATATGGTTCGGAACCGACGACACCAACACGTCTGTCTACATGCCTTTCTATTGCAGCATGACGGAAATACCAGCCGAGCTCGCCCCCGGAGACATCAACACATTCTCTTTCGACTCCAATTTCTGGATGACCAACTGGGTGGCGAACCAGGCATACAACCGGTATGACCTCATGATCCCCGACATCCGCAAGGTGCAAGGAGCTCTCGAAGGGAAATACATCGCTTCGCGAGATGCCCGCGAGAAAGAGCTGAAATCAATGCTCGACAAAGGTGACAAGGCTGCACTCGTGGCAAGCGTCAACGAGGAAGGTAAAAATATCGCCAAGGAGGCGACCGACGCATACCGTGAACTCGGACAGTACCTTTTCGTAAAATTCATGGACGGCAATATGAAAAAAACCGATGCCGACGGCAATTTCCTAAGAAATGAACACGGGCTACCCGAGTATCCGTCTTTCCCCGGATATGACAAAAAGTATTATGAGAATATCGTAAAGGAGAACGGTGATCATTTCAAGTTGAAGAAATAATTATACTACAAAATTAGCCGCGTCTTTCAACGCGGCTAATTTTGTAGTATAATTATCATCGGAAGGCGGCGGAACCGCCGTTGCCGGATCGCTCAGGCTTCAAAATTATCTTTGATCTCCTCACAGATCAAAGACATCTTTGCAGGGTCGGGATCAGAGATCTTATTCTTGAAATCCATGTCCCCTTCCTTGATCATAGGGATGAGATGGATATGGGCATGAGGAACCTCAAGACCAAGAACAGCGACTCCCACTTTTGTGCAGGGAACAGCCTTCTTTATCGCCGCCGCAACTTTCTTGGCAAATACCATCATATCGCCGAGAGTGGCATCGTCAAGATCGAAAATATAATCCGTTTCCTGTCGCGGAACCACAAGAGTGTGCCCCCAGTTTACAGGATTTATATCAAGAAAGGCATAGAATTTATCATCCTCCGCCACCTTGTAAGACGGAATCTCTCCGGCTATTATTTTGGAAAAGACAGTCATATCAGATCTCTATCTTGATAACCTCAAACTCAAGCTCTCCCACCGGAGCCTGCACCTTCACCTTGTCGCCGACCTTATGACCGAGAAGCCCCTGGGCGATTGGAGTGGTGGACGCAATCTTCCCTTCACGGAGATTCGCCTCGTTCTCGGTGACGATTGTATATGTGACAGTCATTCCGTTCTTCACATTTTTGATCGTCACCTTGTTGAGAAGCTGTATTATTTCCGTATTAAGCTTGCTGTCGTCAATGATACGGGCGGAAGCTATAAGTTCCTTGATCTTGGAAATTTTCATCTCCAGCATTCCCTGAGCCTCTTTCGCCGCGTCATATTCGGCATTCTCCGAAAGATCGCCTTTGTCGCGCGCCTCGGCGATAGCCTGCTTGATCATGGGACGCTGCGCCTCAAGTTCGGCGAGCTCCTTCATTTTTTTGTCATACCCTTCCTGGGTTAGATAAGTTGCCATATCTATATTAAGGTGTTTTTAATTAAATTTCTTGATTTTTTACAGACAACAAACGGCAGCCATCCTTGTTCCTCCGCCCGGAATATCCCGCAATATCTTATGAAGCGACAAGTAAGGTTTCATGGATATTAAGGACCGGGATATGGATTCCCGATTTCTCTTGCCGGAGGTATTAAAAAATAAGGAATCTTTTATTTCCACTTCATTCAGTCTGCATTGACAGATGATTGCCGGTGGCAGTAAAAGACCCTCGCTGACGCCCCTCGCGTCTTGTCCGTTATTTTGCTGCAAAGTTAATCTTTTTTACCGCAACCCACAAGTTTTAACAGTTAAAAGTTGTTAGGTGGCGGAGACCACACCAGCCGCGCACCCGACATCCCGGAGACGGACCGTGTGGTGAGCATGTTTGCAAAAATCTTGTTTTTTTACTATCTTTGCACAGATTAGTCAATTACAGAATCAGATCAATCCTTATAATGTCTTATTTACCTAAAACAATACTTGCCGCCATGTTGCTTTCATCGTCTTGGCAGCTCACGGCGGCACGCGACATAATCGACCTCTCCGGGGAATGGAGCTACATCCTTGTCAACGCTCCCGCAGAAATCCCCGCCGAAGGTGTACTCTCCCTGCCCGGAACTCTCGACACAAACAATGTCGGCATACCCGTGCCGGTTTCCGACAATACATCCCAACTCTCCAGAAAAGTAACATATACCGGAAACGCGTCTTACTCCAGAGACATATCTATTCCGGAAAGCTGGAGCGGGAAATCTGTCATCCTTTCTCTCGAACGCACCCGTCCGGCTACTGTCTTTATCGACGGCAAACGGATCAGCAGCTCATCTCTCATCTCCGCGCCTCAGCTACACGACCTATCCGGAAACCTCCCTCCCGGAAAGCACACGATAGAAATTGTCGTAAACAACGGTGATTCCATACCTCTCACTGTCCGCAACAATTCCCATGCATGCACCGAATCAACCCAGACAAACTGGAACGGCATAATTGGAAAGATGCAACTGACAGCCTGCGATCCTCTTCACATAGTTTCGGCGACTCCCTTTCCGCAGCCCGAGGCTGGTTCACGAAGAATCGACATCACCTTGTCGCAACCTGCCCCGAAAGGATTTGTGATAGCCGCAGAATGCGGAGACAACAGAGTGGAGGAAAAAATTGATTCAGACACCACACGCTTCTCCATCATGATGCCGGCATCCGCTCCTGAATATTACTGGAGCGAATGGAACCCGCAGACGGAAGTTGTCAGAGTATCCCTGCACAACCTTATGGGCGACACCACAGACGAGATCTCGGTAAGATCAGCCTTACGTGACTTCAAAACCGAAGGAAACCGTTTTTATGTCAACGGACATCCGGCATTCCTGAGAGGCAGACATGACGCATGCGTATTCCCTTCCACCGCACACGTCCCTATGGATTATGACGCATGGAAACGATATTTCGACATCGTGAAGGAATATGGTCTCAACCATGTAAGATTCCACTCATGGTGCCCTCCCGAGGAATGTTTCCGGGCGGCAGACGATGCCGGAATATATCTGCAGCCGGAATTGCCGATATGGGGCGAGCTCGACAAAGACCAACGTCACCTCATGAAATTTCTTGACGCCGAACTCAACGCCATAATCAAGGAATATTCACATCATCCATCTTTCACCATGTTCGCCCTCGGCAACGAACTCTGGGGCGACATTTCTCTCATGAAATCTTTTCTTGAGAAAGCAAACGAGATAAACCCAAACCTGCTCGTGACATACGGTTCGAACATATATCTCGGATGGAAAGGTCATCTCGACGGGGAAGATTTCCTTGTCACCTGCCGCGTCGGAGACAGCGACGGCGAGGGATATGCCACGCATGCGAGAGCGTCATTCTCTTTTGCCGACGCAGCAAACGGAGGTCTCCTCAACAGCCATTATCCAAATTCTCAGATGAATTTTTCTCATGCCATATCCCTGTCAGACGTACCGGTGATCGGGCATGAGACAGGACAATATCAGATATATCCCGATTTCAATGAGATCATGAAGTATGACGGGGTTCTCCGTCCTGACAATCTCCAGGAATTTGCGAGGAGAGCCGCAGAGGCAGGCAACATGAGAAAAACCAGAAAGTTTTTCAAAGCCTCCGGCGAGTGGGCGGCTCGTCTCTACCGCGCCGACATGGAAATGAACCTGCGGACTCCCGGAATGGGAGGATTCCAGCTGCTTGACCTTCAGGATTATCCCGGACAGGGGACTGCCCTCGTCGGCATCCTTGACGCGTTCATGGATTCCAAAGGGATAATTTCCCCCGACAAATGGAGGGAGTCTTGCGACAGGATAACATTGCTTGCGGAATTGCCTAAATTCTGCTTCACGTCCGGAGAAAGCGTGACCGTACCTATAAAAGTGGCTAATTTCAGCGCCGGAAACCTCGGCGGCGGAATGATAGACTGGAGCACCCCCTTCGCAAAAGGACAGACACGGATCAACCATGGAGAGGGTCTGGTTGACGCCGGAGAGATAAGACTCGACATTCCTGAGACAGACAAACCGGTGAAGATGTCGCTTGAAATCTCGTCGGGAGACATCTCCAATTCATACGACATATGGATATACCCGCGCGACGTAATAAAAAAAGTCGAGGAGGTCATAATGACAAAAGATCTTGAATTTGCGCTATCAAGCCTCGCCAGGGGAGAAAAGGTGATCCTGTGCCCTGACACCGCGACTGTAAAAGAGACTTCAGTAGGACCTTTGTTCACCACCGATTATTGGAACTACAGGATGTTCCGCTCAATATGCGACAAAATCGGCAAAGAGCCGTCACCGGGAACACTTGGACTGCTGATCAACAACCGACATGAGGCATTCAACCTCTTCCCGACAGATTTCCATACTGACTGGCAATGGTTTGCCATCGTATCAAACTCGCATCCCATCGTGATAGACCGCCTGCCAAAAGAGGTAGACCCGATAGTAGAGGTGATAGACAATGTGGAACGCAACTACCGTCTCGCGCTCATGTTGGAATGCAATGTAGGGAAAGGAAAACTGATGATCATTTCCGCCGACATGGACAAAGCCGCCGAACATCCGGAAGGCAAATGGCTCCTCAATTCCGTGAAAGAGTATATGGCGTCTAAGAAGTTCAAGCCAGATCTCTCACTAACCCCGCTGCAAGTGAGAAACCTGCTGACAAAACCCACAACTGCAAGAATAATAAAAGATATCCGCAACGAATCGTATGACGGGAAATCAAACATATAGTTTTTTTCTTTGTTCTACATTTTTTTATTATTATCTTTGCACATTATAACGGACATAGAAACAATCCATGTCCATACAGAAACATCCGTGACACGGAAACAAACATACCAACCTTATGACAGTCAACGCAACACAAGACGAAATAATCGAAGAGTTCGAAGGTCTGACAGACTGGATGGACCGCTACGCATATATCATAGACCTCGGCAACACACTCCCTGAGTTCCCGGAATCTGACAAGACACCCCAGAACATTATCGAGGGGTGCCAGAGCAGGGTATGGATCACCGCAGAAAAAAAAGAGGACGGATCAATCCATTTCCAGGCTGATTCCGACGCTTTGATAGTGAAAGGGATCGTGGCGTTGCTCATGCGGGTTCTCAACGACCATACCCCTGACGAGATTCTTAACGCCGATCTGTATTTCGTAGACAAGATCGGACTGAAAGAGCATCTCTCCCCCACCCGCAGCAACGGACTTGTGGCTATGGTGAAACAGATCCATAATTATGCCAAGGCATTCAAGATTTTGGAAGACAAAAGTTGACCGATTTTTATAAAATTAGGTCGGACACCCTTAATCCGGAAATATAACTAACATCATAAACAATTTAATACCAGATCAACATGTTTAAAAACCAACCAAAGGGACTTATTCCCGCGGCGTTGAGCAACATGGGCGAGCGATTCGGATATTACATCATGAACGCCGTGCTCGTGCTGTTCCTATGTTCAAAGTTCGGACTTAAAGAAGAAACCAGTGCCATCATCTATTCCTGCTTTTATGCCGGAATCTACGTATTGAGCCTTGTGGGAGGTCTTATCGCCGACAAGACACGCAACTATAAAGGCACAATCATCACAGGACTTTTCATCATGACAGCAGGATACATCCTGCTCTCTTTCCCGATTTTCGCTACAGCTGAAAATCAGGCATGGCTCCTTACGCTGACATGCTGCGCTCTTTTCCTGATAGCCTTCGGAAACGGTCTTTTCAAAGGAAACCTGCAGGCTATCGTAGGCCAGCTTTATGACGACCCCCGTTATGCTTCACAGCGTGACTCTGGATTCCAGATATTCTATGTGTTCATCAATATCGGAGGTCTTATTGCCCCGTTCGTGGCTCCCCTTCTCAGAAGCTGGTGGCTTGGTGAAAACGGATTGATATACAATGCTTCTCTCCCCGCACTCTGCCACGAATACCTCAGTCTGACAGATAATATGGACACACAGAACCTGAACAATCTGTATGCACTCATCACAGAAGTGGGCGGAAACGCTTCCGGCAACATCTCAGAATTCTGCAAGCAGTATCTCAATGTGTTCAACACTGGTATCCACTACTCCTTCATCGCTTCTGTGGCTGCCATGCTGCTCTCATTACTGATATTTGTGGTGACTAAAAAACAGCTCCCCTCTCCCGCAAAGAAAGAAAAAGAGGAGACTGTCAGCTACACTCCGGAAGAGAAAAAACAGATGGCAACCGAAATCAAACAGCGCATGTATGCCCTTTTCGCCGTGCTCGGTATCGCTATCTTCTTCTGGTTCTCCTTCCATCAGAACGGAACATCCCTTTCCCTTTTCGCACGCGACTTCGTGAAGACAGACTCTGTACAGCCTGAAATATGGCAGGCGCTTAACCCATTCTTCGTTATCGTGCTCACCCCGGTCGTGATGTGGATCTTCTCGGCACTTTCTCGCCGTGGCAAAGAGATCTCCACACCCCGCAAGATCGCCATCGGCATGGGACTCGCAGGTCTCGCATATCTGTTCCTAACCGTATTCTCGGCAATCGAAGGGTATCCTTCAGCCGACGAGTTCAAAACTCTCGCACCCTCTGTGGCGGAGGCAATGAAGACCGGACCGTGGGTGCTCTTTGTACTCTATTTCTTCCTTACCGTAGCCGAGCTATTTATTTCGCCGCTGGGTCTTTCCTTCGTCTCCAAGGTTGCCCCGAAACATCTGCAAGGTCTATGTCAGGGACTTTGGCTCGGCGCCACTGCCGTAGGCAATCTCCTTCTCTGGATCGGTCCCCTTATCTACAACGCATGTCCGATCTGGGTGGCATGGACTGTGTTCCTTACAGTCTGCGTTATTTCCATGGGCATCATGTTCTCTATGGTAAACTGGCTTGAAAGAGTCACAAAATAAAATCTATCAGACATATCAAAGAAAGGTTCCCGGGGCGGACGGTTCATCTACTTGTCCCAGGAACTTTTTAATTCCCGGATTTTTATCCATTGAAATTGTTTAAGCAGCCCGAAAAATTTTTATCTTAGACATATGTGATTTTAGAAGGCTGTCTTAAACTTTATTAAACAACCATTATATGTTCAACAACCAACCTAAAGGGCTCTATGTGCTGTCGCTCGCCAATACCGGCGAGAGGTTCGGCTACTATACGATGCTCGCGATTTTCCTTCTTTTCCTACAGGCAAAATTCGGTTTTGATTCAACCGTCTCAGGTCAGATTTACGCCATATTCCTGGCTCTCGTGTACTTTATGCCTCTTATCGGCGGATGGGTGGCTGACAAATGGAGCTTCTCCAAATGTGTGGTGACCGGCATTTGCATCATGTTTGTCGGATATGCCGTGATGGCTATCCCTACCGGCATACGGTCCACGTCTTCTCTCGTGATCCTTATCACCTCTCTTATACTGATCTCAATAGGCACGGGGCTTTTCAAAGGCAACCTTCAGGTGATGGTCGGTGACCTTTACAACGATCCTCGCTACAGCGGACAACGGGACACGGCTTTCTCACTTTTCTATATGGCGATCAACATCGGCTCCATGTTCGCACCGATGGCTGCGACCGCTATGTGCAACCTCGCCCTCAACGCCAACGGACTCGTGTATAACGCCGAGCTTCCGGCACTTTGCAACGGACTTCTCGACGGAAACATAGAAGCCGCCGCCGTCGTGCAGAAAGCTGCGGAAAGCGGAATGACTGTCGGCTCCGACGTTGCGGCTTGGGCTACGGAATATATTTCTGTCCTTACCACAGGATATGGTTACGCGTTTGCAGTGGCATGCGGTTCGCTTATCGTCAGCTTCCTCATCTATTTCCTTGGCAGAGGCACCTACGCCCATATCATCTCAAACAAAAAAGAAAATGCCGGCGCAGCCGCTGTCGCAGGTCCTGAACTTACCCCTGCCCAGACAAAAGCCCGCATCGTGGCTCTTCTTCTTGTGTTTGCCGTAGTGATTTTCTTCTGGATGGTGTTCCACCAGAACGGAGCAACCCTGACCGAATTTGCTAAAAGCTGCACGTCTCCCGAAGCAACAGGATGGACAAGGATCGGGTTCAATGTATGGACTCTCGCTTCGATAGCTGTCGGAGTATACGCGCTGTTCAATCTTATCCAGAGCAAATCTACAAAAGGCAAAGTCATCAGCGGAATCATCCTTCTTGCCGTGGCTTGCCTCATCGGATACTTCTATTCCACCACTCCGGATCCTGTTTCCGGTATACAGCCGCAGCAATACCAGCAGTTCAATCCATTCTATGTAGTGGCGCTCACTCCGGTGTCGCTCGCATTCTTCGGATGGCTGGCAAGACGCAAATCTGAACCTTCCGCCCCGCGTAAGATCGGATACGGAATGCTGATGGCGGGTGTGGCTTACGCGCTCATGATGGTTGGGTCTTTCTCTATTGTCGGCACTTCAGGCAGCGTGTCCCCCAACTGGCTTATATCCACATATCTGCTCCTGACTCTCGCAGAGCTTCTACTGTCGCCGATGGGTCTGTCTTTCGTATCGAAAGTCGCTCCTCCCAAACTGAAAGGATCCATGATGGGCGGATGGTGCGCGGCGACAGCGATAGGCAACTATCTTGTGTCGATTCCGATGCTCCTCTGGGGCAAGATCCCGGTATATATGCTCTGGGGCATACTCATCGCCATCTGCCTTGTCTCCGCAGGATTTATCTTCTCCATCATGAAGAAGCTTGAAGCCGCCACTGGAGACGTACCACAGACCGGATCCGAAGAGATCAAAGAAGAGGAAGCTCTCGCCACAGAGGTAGAAGCCTGACAAGAAGCATATCCTTGAACCAAGCATCATTCAAACAATCTTTATACACCGGTGCCACGTTTTATAAGAAAACGTGGCACTTTCTTGTTATATATAATATAAACGGCTCCCCTGACGGGTATGTGCCTAAATTCATTTTTAATCATGGATAACTTTATATTCTATTCCCCCACCGAATTCATATTCGGCAAAGACACACAAAAGCGTACAGGAGAAACAGTAAGACGTTTCGGAGGTGAAAAAGTGCTGCTCGTATATGGCGGCAGATCTGCGGAAGAAAGCGGACTGATCAAAGAAATCACCGAATCTCTGATGAAAGAGGATATAGAATACAGCATTCTGAAAGGAATAAAACCCAACCCTACCGACGACAGAGTATATGAAGGGATCGCACAGGCGATGAGAGAAGGATCCACTTTCATACTTGCCGTGGGTGGAGGATCCGTGATCGATACAGCGAAAGCGATAGCCCTCGGAGCGGTATATAACGGCGACTTCTGGGATTTCTTCTGCGGGAAGGAAAAACCTGTGGCAGCGCTTCCCGTGGGCGTCGTGCTCACCATTCCTGCCGCCGGCAGCGAAGGAAGCGGGAACTCGGTAATCACAAGACTTGACGGAATGCATAAACTTTCAGTGCGCACTAACGTATTGAGACCACGATTTGCAATAATGAACCCGCAACTCACCATGACTCTGCCATGGTTTCAGACAGCCTGCGGAGCCGTGGACATGCTATGCCACATTTTCGAAAGGTATTTTTCAAATACCACCGCCATGCTCGTCAACGGATACTCCGAAGCAATAATGAGAGACATTATGGCAAGGGCACTTGAATTGAAAGTAAATCCTGACGACTACGAAGCCCGCGCCGACATAATGTGGGCGGGGACCATAGCCCACAACGGATTATGCGGGGTAGGCAAAGAGGAAGACTGGGCGACACACCGTATAGAACACGAGGTTTCCGCGATTTATGACGTGGCGCATGGCGCGGGGCTTGCCTGCATTGCGCCGGCATGGCTTTCATTCGTTGCAAAAAGAAATCCTGACATGGTATGGAGATTCGCAATCAATGTCATGGGCGTAAATCCCGACGGTCTCACCACTGAAGAGATCATTGAAAAAGGAATATCTTCGCTTAAGGATTTCTATCATGACCTCGGACTCACGACCTCCCTTACAGAACTTATAGGAAAGACTCCCGACATAGATGCCCTCGTAAACAGTCTTGAAACAAATATGGGTAAATCTCTCGGCTTCTACGTGCCTCTCTCTATGGAAGATTGCCGTGAAATTTATAAATCGGCACTCTGACAGAGCATGCCTTGAAATGAAAAAGTATAAACAGTCTCTATATGATAAACGTCACGAACTTCATAAAACTCTACGAGAAAAGTTTTATTGAAAACTGGGATCTTCCCGCACTATCCGAGTACGGGAAACCCGGTGTAATGAACTATTCGCATCTGGCGACAGACATCGCCATGACCCACCTGCTTTTTGATTCCATCGGAATCAAACCGGGCGACAAGATCGCCCTATCAGGGAAAGATTCCGCCGAATGGGTGAAAACATATATGGCGGTAGTGACATATGGAGCTGTGATCGTTCCTATCCTTTCAGACTTCAACCCCCTCGACATAACCCATATAGTGAATCACTCCGGGGCTGAACTGCTTTTCATATCCAATTCAATATGGGAGCATATAGAACCCGAGACGCTGCTCAATATAAAAGGGGTGATGAGCCTTGACTCCCGTGAAGTGCTATATGAAGCCTCGGGAGTCGAGATGCACCGACATCTCAGACTCCTGAAACGACGTTTCCACAAGAAATATCCGGAGGGATATTCAAGCCTTGATGTTAGATATGCAGACCGAGACAACTCTGAACTCGCCGAAATCAATTACACGTCCGGCACAACCGGTTTTTCCAAAGGAGTAATGCTCACAGGTGAAAACCTTGCTGGGAATGTATGCTTCGGACTTAATTCCGAACTGCATTTCCGCAACTCCCGCGCACTTGCTTTCCTGCCCCTCGCTCATGCCTACGGATGTGCGTTTGACATGCTGACCCCACTGGCGGCAGGATCACACATCACGCTATTATGCAAGACCCCTTCCCCGAGAGTATTGCTTAAAGCCCTCGCCGAAGTGAGACCCAATCTCGTCATATGCGTGCCGCTTATTCTTGAGAAGATCTATAAAAACCAGATTCTTCCTATGATTTCAAAGGGAACCATGCGCTGGACTCTCGCCGTCCCATTCCTTGATTCCCTGATTTACTCCAAGATCCGGAAAAAACTGATAGACGCCTTCGGAGGAGAATTTGAAGAGGTGATCGTGGGTGGGGCGCCGCTCAATCACGAGGTAGAGGAATTTCTCAACAAAATCAAATTCCCGTTCACCGTGGGATACGGCATGACTGAATGCGGTCCACTTATATCTTATACCCCCTGGCGACAGTTTATTGTCGGATCTTCAGGCAAGACACTTCCGATAATGGAATCTAAAGTACTGTCTGACGATCCCAAAAATATTCCCGGCGAAATTTGCGTGAGAGGGACAAATGTGATGAAGGGATATTACCTTAATCCCGCCGCCACCTCAGCAGTTCTTGACAAAGACGGATGGCTGCACACCGGAGACATGGGAACACGTACTCCCGACGGCACGCTGTTCCTTCGCGGACGCTCGAAAACAATGATTCTTTCCGCTTCAGGGCAAAATATATATCCGGAGGAAATCGAGGCGAAACTCAACAATATGCCATTTGTGGCGGAAAGCCTTGTCCTGGACCGCGACGGCAAACTTGTCGCTCTCGTTTATCCTGATTTTGAGGCGGCTGACAAAATAGGAATCTCCATAGCCGACATGGACAGCGCTATGGAAAACGTAAGAAAGGAACTCAACAAACTGGTAGCTCCCTATGAACAGATATCAAAAATTGTACTTATGCCGAATGAATTTGAAAAAACACCTAAACGGAGCATAAAACGCTTCTTGTATACACGGTAACTGAGTTTTCACACTCTTGCACAACCGCCTCGCATGCTCTTTAAATATCTGTAAATACGCATGATGCAAGATGGAAGTTTTTTTATTTGCACATGTGCGTTTTTTATTGTAGCTTTGCGGCGTTTTTGTTATAAAGTGTTAAAAATATTTTATACTCTAAAAGCAGATAAACGCCATGCCGACGCACGCGAGATTACTGAAAAGCCAGTTGGCAAAACTGACAGCATATATCACAATTTCTATTGTATCTGTCCTGATCAATGCCTGCAGCCATACGGCAGACAATCAGGACAAAGGCAACGCCGTTCCTCCTCCTCCGGCGATAATAGTCTATGAAGATTTCCATGCCGACAATGATATCGCAATGACTGTCAGGAGCCTCGCCGACGCCATAAAGGTAGGGGAACCGCTTGACTCTACCGAATACGATTTCGAAGGTGTACTCACTGACGGGCAAGGAGCCCCGCTTTATACTGACGTGCAAGGAGCTCCCGGAGTATGGGTTGTCGATGTGCTGGATCAAAAAAACGTAACTTTACGCAATCTTTTTCTCGGTGATCTTCTACCCGACGACCTTGAGGCGTATCTGCTTCAGGCATTACGGCTATCAGAGAACAACAAACTGGATTTCAACGCACATGAAGCTGTAGATGAAGACGAGACTTCTATCGTTGTATATGATTTCAACGGCGGATATCTTAGATTCGAGACCCGCGCGGGAATTGCCCCCAACGGACTTGAAGGGCCTCTGCTCACAATAATCATGAGCGCGGATCCTCCGGCGGGGGTAGAAACGCAAACAGAGGAGTAGACTCAAACCTCGGCAACGCCATAAGCTGCACATCTGCGCTACGGTCCTCTATGGTATTGGCTGCCGTTCCAACCTTTTTCCCAATTTCCTCCAATGCACCCCTCACGGCGGCAAGCGCTTTCTGTGGCGTATTGTTATCCTGCGAAAGATGGCAAAGAAATATATTGCGCAGTCCGGGATTGACTATCTCCTTTAAAAACTCCGCAGTCTGCATGTTGTCGAGATGACCGTCTTCAGTCTGTATCCTTGCTTTCAGATATTCCGGATACCTCCCCATTTTAAGCATATGCAGATCATAATTCGCCTCTATCACAAGATAATTCGCCCTGCTCATATAATAACGGGCACGTTCCTTGACAGCCCCTAAATCTGTCGCAAGCACAAAATGCCTGCCGTCATACGATATGGAAAAGCCCATATTGTCCGACCCGTCATGTGGCACCTCGAACGCGGTTATCTCGAGTTCCCCGAGCGAGAACGGAATCTCTTTGAAAATTGGCTGGTGATATTCTTTGAGCCGTTTGGAAATACTGTGACGGCGCATTATCCCGTTGAGCACCCGGTTCGTACAGAAAACCCTCATGTGTTTATGCGCCCTGACAAGAGTATATACATAACGCACATGGTCGGAATGGTCATGGGTAAGAAGCACACCATGAACTTTAGAAATATCTATTCCGTTTGCCTTGAGCATGCTTTCTATCGTGTCCGCCTTGACACCGGCATCTATTATTATTCCACCTTTGCCCGTGCCTACATAACAACTGTTGCCGCTTGATCCCGATCCCATCGACAAGTAATACAGACGTCTCTCGGAAGAAGGGACAGGCGGCTGTTTTTTCTGTGGGATTTCCGCCGCCGCATAAATATTGCGACGGACGGGCGCAACCGGTTCCGCATCATCCTTTTCCCATTCCTCAAATGGTATGGACATCTGCCCTTCAAATGATATTTTACGACGAGACATCTCTGCTGTATTGTAATGATTTATATTAACGTTTATGAGATACGGAATTTCTTGAATATATCAGAAATATGGCGGGGCGCTTGTCAAAATCGTACTTGGCGCGTCTCCATTCCGCCACAGACCTCGTCTTTACAGATTCATGGTCAGGATCGGTGATATCACACGCCACACACAGCAGCGTGTCGTCACGAAGTGCTGAAACTATGGCAGCTATCATTCGGTTGTTGCGGTATGGAGTCTCGATAAAGATCTGGGTCATGTCGTTTTTTCTTGACAAGGACTCAAGTTCCTTCAACGATCTCTCACGCTCCTTCTGATCGATAGGGAGATAACCGTTGAACGAAAAGCCCTGACCGTTGAAACCCGATGCCATCAACGACATCAGAATGCTCGAAGGTCCGACCAAAGGAACGACTTTCAAACCCTCACGCTGGGCTATGCTCACGGGAAGTGACCCGGGATCGGCTATTGCCGGACAGCCCGCCTCGCTCATCACGCCCACCGGTTCCCCTTTACGCAGCGGCTCAAGATACCCGCTCACTTCCATCGGATCTGTGTGACGGTTAAGCTCAAAGAAAGTCACGCCCCCGATATCGAAACCGGGGTCGCAGCGCTTGAGAAAACGCCGGGCGGTACGTACATTTTCAACTATGAGATAACGCAACTGCCTGATAATATCAAGATTCCCCTCCGGCAATGAGTCGCGCAAAGGGGCATTGCTGATACTGACTGGTATAAGATAAAGTGCGGGCTTGAGTTCCATACATACAAAATTACTAAAAAATTTACTACTTTTGCATAAAAATATATCGTTTTTATGACTTTACCCCCGGGTTTTATAAATCAGATGCACATTCTGCTTGGCGAAGAGACAGAAGAGTTTCTTATGGCAATGCAGCAATCTCCGGCTACTTCGGTGAGATTAAACCGCAGGAAACCTGGCGCCGACTTTCCGGACGGCACACCCGTAAAATGGTGCAGGTGCGGTGTCTATCTGCCGCAACGCCCCGTATTCACTCTTGACCCTCTCCTTCATGCGGGCGCTTATTACGTACAGGATGCCTCTTCAATGATCTATCACGAGGTGGCATGCCGGCTTGCTGAAAAATTCAAGACCGTTTCCGGCGAGCAGCAGTTCTCCCCTCTTTCCTTACTTGACCTTTGTGCCGCTCCGGGGGGGAAGACCACTGCAATGATTGACGCTCTCCCTGACGGGTCGAGAATCGTGGCAAACGAATATGTGGCAAGACGCGCCATTATTCTGAAAGAGAATATTGCCAAATGGGGATATCCTTCAGTGGCTGTCACCAATCTCGATTCTTCGGTGTTTGCTGAAAACGGGGACTCCTTCGATATTGTGGCTGTCGACGCACCCTGCTCAGGGGAAGGGATGATGCGGAAAGAAACCGCAGCCGTCGAACAATGGAGCATTGACCTTATCAACCAATGCGCAGCCCTGCAGAAAGATATTCTCGCCAATGCTGTAAAAGCAATAAAACCCGGAGGATTCCTGATTTATTCCACATGTACGTTCAACCGTACCGAAAATGAAGAGAACGCCGGGTTCATCGCAGATGTATTAGGTCTTGAACCCGTAGATATGGATTTTCCAGAAGAATGGGGTATCCCGCGAGGAATAGGCACTGACCTGCCCGTGTATCGTTTCATGCCGCATAAAACCAGAGGGGAAGGACTGTTCCTGGCAGTTTTCAGAAAGCCGGGGACATGGAATCCATCAAATATAACGGCATCCGGTAACTTTCGCTCAAAGACATCCGGCAGAAATGACAGACACCGCGGGAAGGCGATCTCAGGCGTAAAACCCGGTCACTTACGTGATGAAATCCCCTCTATCGAAGAGATATTGTCAATAGATTTTGACCGATCATTGTTTCCGGAAGCCGAGGTAAGTCTTCAGCAAGCGGTCTCATATCTGCGCAGGGAAGCCATAGTCCTGCCACCCGACGTGCCAAAGGGACTCGTGACCGTAACCTACAGACACCTTCCTCTCGGCATGGCTAAAAACATAGGGAACAGGGCAAACAACCTATATCCCAAAAACTGGCGTATCCTAATGAAATGACAACAAGATACCTTGCTCAGTGCAGACAGCACCGAACCTCATCATTTATCATGTGTTATTTCAATAAAAGCTTAAACCGAATCAACATAACAGTCCGTCAGCATTATCAGCACCGGACACAAACATACTATAATCATGCAATTCAAGACAAATGCCAAATGCGCCGGCTGTTCAGCCCCTATATTGAAAGCAGTGCGCGAACGCTTCCCCGACTATGAATGGAGCCTCGACCTATCGACGGCTGACAAAGTGCTCGAATGCCACGGTGTGCCGGGCGACAGTGAAATGGCGGCACAGGTTGTCAAGACAATCGAGGAAACCGGGTTCAAGGGATCCTGGATAACAACAGGCACCGCCGACATATGATCAATATCAAGAATGTGACAAAGGCTTACGGTCCGCTTACAGTGCTTCATGACATATCCCTTACCATCCCGGAAGGGGAAATAATGGCTATAGTTGGACCCTCCGGAGCCGGGAAGACCACATTATTGCAAATCATAGGTTCGCTCGACCGTCCGGACAACGGAAGTGTGTTTTTCGACAATACCGACATTTTCCGGTTAAAAGACAAGGATCTTTCCCGATTCCGCAATCTCAACATCGGGTTTGTCTTCCAGTTTCATCAGCTACTGCCGGAATTTTCCGCATTGGAAAATGTGGCGATGCCGGCATTGATCGCAGGCAAAAAGAAAAAAGAAGCTTTTGAAGAGTCGGAAAAACTGCTCGCGATGCTTGGACTCTCCGACCGCATGAACCACAAACCCGCACAGCTTTCCGGAGGGGAAAAACAACGCACGGCGATCGCGAGGGCCCTTGTCAACAAGCCCCGCATAATACTTGCCGATGAACCCACCGGCAGCCTTGACTCACACAACCGCGACGAGATACGCGGAATAATAGCTTCCCTAAGAGACTCCCTGCGACAGACATTTGTGATCGTCACCCACGATCCCCACATGGCTTCAATCGCCGACCGCACTGTCTCTATGGAAGACGGAAGAATCACAGGCGAGGTTCTTGCGGAAGTTAAAAATTTTGTTTAATTTCGCATTGAGAATAATCTCACACATTTCTAACGCAGATATTCCCGACAGGGATATTCTGCGGATTTAAACCAAATAAACAATGGCAACACCAGAAAATAACAAGAATCAGCTTCAGATCCAGCTCCGCCCCGAAATGGCAGACGGCAAATACAGCAATCTCGCCATGATCGGACACGGACCCAACGAGTTCCTTATCGACTTCATCTTCGCCGCTCCCGGCATGCCGCAGGCTCCGGTAGTGAGCCGTGTCATCATGAGCCCGGAAAACGCCAAACAGCTCATGTATGCCATCACAGACAATGTGAAGAAATATGAAGCCCTCTTCGGCGAGATCCAGCCCAGAGGCGGCAAGAACAATGTTATCGGCAACAATTGATCACGACAATTCGCAAGTCCGTATCCGCGGGCTTGCGAATTATCAATAAAACCGCGGATTATCAATAACTATAATGGACAACAACCTTAACCTATACAATTCGCTCACGCGCATCAAGCAGCCTTTCAAACCTCTGCACGAGGGTCACGTGGGCATGTACGTGTGCGGGCCTACTGTATATGGCGACGCACATCTGGGACATGCGCGTCCTGCAATCACTTTTGACGTTCTTTTCCGGTATCTCCGCCATTTAGGGTATAAGGTAAGATACGTTCGCAATATAACCGATGTCGGCCATCTTGAACATGATGCAGACTCAGGAGAAGATAAAATAGCAAAAAAGGCGCGTCTCGAACAGCTTGAACCCATGGAGGTGGTGCAGCTTTACCTGAACCGCTATCACAACGATATGGAAGCCCTCAACGTCCTTCCGCCAAGCATTGAGCCTCACGCGTCGGGACATATTATCGAGCAGATCGAATATGTAAAGAAAATACTTGACGCCGGCTATGCATATGAAAGCAACGGCTCTGTATATTTCGATGTAGAGAAATACAACCGTGACCATCGTTACGGAAAGCTTTCCGGACGCAACATCGAAGACCTTCTTTCCACCACCCGTGCACTCGACGGTCAGGAAGAGAAACGCAATCCGCTTGATTTCGCTTTATGGAAAAAGGCGTCGCCCGAACATATCATGCACTGGCCTTCGCCATGGAGCGAAGGATTCCCGGGATGGCATCTTGAGTGTTCGACAATGGGAGAGAAATATCTCGGAGAGACTTTCGACATCCATGGAGGCGGTCTCGACCTGCTGTTCCCCCACCATGAATGCGAGATCGCCCAAAGTGTGGCGGCTCAGGGACATGAGGCTGTGAAATATTGGGTTCATAACAATATGATTACCATAAACGGTAAAAAAATGGGCAAGAGCTACAACAATTTCATCACTCTTGAACAGTTTTTTGACGGAAGCCATCCTTTGCTTGAACAGGCATACAGCCCTATGGTGATACGTTTCTTTATTCTCCAGGCTCAGTACAGGTCTACTGTGGATTTCTCAAATGCAGCCCTTCAGGCTGCAGAGAAAGCTTTACAAAAGATCTCTGACGGCTACAGGAGACTGAAGAATCTTCTCCCTGCGGAAAAATCAACAGTAGAGGTGCCCGACTTCCTCAACGCCTGCTACGAAGCCATGGATGACGACCTGAACACTCCTCAGGTGATAGCTCATCTGTTTGACGCATGCAGAATCATCAACTCCGCTTCCGACGGATCTGTCAAACTGTCGCAAGATGACATTGCCAGACTGCGTCACCTTTTTGACGTGTTCCTCATTGAAATTCTTGGTGTCCGTATGGGTAATGAAAGTGATAACGCAGGATCGTCAAAAGCCTTTGAGGGTGCTGTAGACCTTCTGATGGAGATCCGTAAAAATGCCAAGGCACAAAAAGACTGGGCGACATCTGACCTGATCCGCGACAAACTCGCAGCTCTTGGATTTGACGTAAAAGATACGAAAAACGGCGTGGAATGGAGTCTTAAATAACCGGCTAAACCACACGCAGTCAATAAATAAAGGAGATCCATTGGATCTCCTTTATTTATTGACTGCAGTATTTACACCTGCATGTATCATACCGATCGCACAATCACAATTATTTTCCGTTGATCAACGCCAAGAGTTCCTGAATAGCGTCTTCAGACGGAATATTCTTTTTAACCAGATTTTTACCCTTGTACAGACTCACCTTGCCGGGTCCGGCGCCCACATATCCGTAGTCGGCGTCAGCCATTTCTCCTGGACCGTTGACTATGCACCCCATCACACCTATCTTGAGCCCTTTGAAGCCTTGTGTGGCAGCTTTCACGTGGGCAAGAGTTTTCTGTAGATCAAACAAGGTTCTGCCACATCCCGGACACGCGATATACTCGGTTTTGCTGATTCGCAGACGTGCCGCCTGAAGCAACCCCAATGCTAACGAATTTATCTCGTCACTTGTAAATGCCGGCGCGTCAATAGAGATGCCGGAGCCGTATCCGCCAAGCAGCAACGGTCCGAAATCCGCCCCCGCCTTTATCTGTAAATCCTCAAGATCTGTATCTTCGTAAGACATATGGATAAAAACCGGATTCTTACCGCCGATGGCTACAAACCTGTCGATCCATGAGGCTATTTCTCCGGGACGGTTGTCATTGGAAGAACGTACAACCACAGGATAATCATCCCCGAACAATTCCGGATCTGACGAAGCATCCGCACTATGCCATCCACCGGGAAGAGCGGGGAAATCAATTCCTGCCACCAATGGATAATTCACACCTTCAAAACCTATGACATCAACCGCATAATCACGGCTTGCCCCGTCTTTAACTGACGTCGGTTCGACGACAGGGGCATGACAGGCACGTCCGCAGATATAATCCCTCAACTTGCATGCCACCGGAATCTCGTTCTCGGGATCTTCGGTAAGAGACACCCTTATTGTGTCGCCTATACCTTCTCCAAGCAAAGCGCCTATCCCCACAGCACTCTTGATTCGTCCGTCTTCCCCGTCGCCGGCTTCTGTCACCCCGAGATGCAACGGAAAAGCCATCCCCTCCTCCTTCATTCTCTTGTCAAGAAGACGCACAGTGGCTACCATCACCACTACATTCGATGCCTTTATGGAGATCACGATGTTGTCGAAATCGGCTTCACGGCATACACGCAGAAATTCCATTACAGATTCCACCATCCCTGCCGGAGTATCGCCATAACGGCTCATGATCCTGTCTGACAGCGAACCGTGGTTGACACCGAGCCTTACCGCAGTTCCATGCTCCTTGCAGACATCAAGAAACGGCACGAGCGTGTCTTTGATTTTCATGACTTCGGCGGCATACTCCTCATCCGTAAACTCAAGTTTCTTGAATGTGCGGGCGGCATCTACAAAGTTACCGGGATTTATGCGGACTTTCTCACATGTGGCAGCCGCTTTGAATGCGGCGTTGGGATTGAAATGCACATCTGCCACAAGGGGGACATCACAACCCGCCTCATCAAGTTTTTTGCGGATTTCAGCCATGTTCTCCGCTTCCCTTACCCCTTGTGTGGTCAGCCTTATGATCTCTCCGCCTGCCGCCGCTATACGCAAAGCCTGCGCCACACTTCCATCGGTATCAAGAGTGGAAGTATTGTTCATAGACTGTATCCTAATTGGATTGTTTCCGCCTATCCCTACTTTCCCGGCATGAGCCACGCTGCTCTCACGCCGTTTATAATTATATATGCTCATTGTGTCAAGTTATCGAATTAATCGTATTTTCCCCGGCAGTAAAATGGAAAAATGTCTGTTTATTTGATCATTGTAAGAAAAAATACGCTGCAGAATCCCACGGCATATCCGGCAAGCACCTGCCACACGGTATGACGTCCAAGCCATACACGTGCCGAACCCAGAAGTCCGGCAAGCCCGATGAAGAGCAGAAGCCAGAAAAATATCTCAGGCTCAGCATAACCATCCTTGGCTATTCTTATCAACAGGGCTATCACTCCGGCTATCCCTGCGGCATGCGCGGATATTTTCCATTGGAAATTTATTATCAGATTGACAAAAGCCGCCACCGCCCCTCCCGCGAAAAACAGTGAAAGCCAGACCGGTGCCCCTTTGGCAGACATGAACCATGCCGTCACTCCGAAGCAGACTATTGATATGATATAAGGGATCAGCCGCTCTTTTCTGCCATTGAGACCCAGATCTTCAACAAATCCCATCTTTTTGAGAAGCAGCACTAACGCCATGGGCACCGCAACGTTGATTCCCGCCGTTATGAAGGTAAAGACCATTCTCATGCCGATAGGAGCCACATCAAGAATCGACAGCCCGAATGCGAGTATAAGTCCATAAACAGGCATCAACAACGGGACCAGCACCCATGACAGGATATGCGAGACAATATCTGCCACACGTTCAATGGATGTCTGCCCGTCATCCTTGTTTTTGCTGTCAGACACATGCCCTGAAGGCTTAGGATCACGTGAAGACACGTCTGACTGTTCAGGACTGTCGCCAAACAGTCCTCCGTTTCTTTTATTCAGGCTGAACCCGTCTTCTCTATCCTCACTACCGGGCACTTCCGGATAATATGATGATGTATCTATCGGCATTTTTATTGGGATATATTGTCAATTATTAAAATCCTTAGGCGTCGCGCCCCTTACCGCTGCAAGGAATTTGGCGGGCACCGGCTGTTCGAAACGCATGTCTTTTCTTGTCACCGGATGCGCGAACCGCAATGTACGGGCATGCAGACACAGACGGTGAAGACGGCTTTCCTTGGCGCCGTATTTGCGGTCGCCCATGATGGGATGTCCCATTTCCGAAGCATGTACCCTTATCTGGTTCTTTCTGCCTGTGTCAAGAGAGAACTCCACCAGCGACAGTCCGTTGGCTCTCTTGAGAACCTTGTAACGAGTCAGCGCAAGCTTTCCCTCATCCTCTTCTTTTGTGGAATAGACTACATACTGTGAATTTTCGGTAAGACGGCTTTTCACATATCCTTCGTCAGCCTTGACATACCCTTCCAGCAATGCCACATAAAGACGGTCAAGCACCATGTTGTTCCAGTTATGGCGGAGTGTCTCCTGGGCTTCTTCCGATTTAGTGAACATCATCAGTCCGGATGTATCACGGTCAAGCCGGTGCACGACATACAGTTTGTTGGCAGGATTCTGTCTCTTGACATAGTCCCGCAATATGTCATACGCGGTTTCCTCCTTCCGATGGCTTTGGGTTCCTACAGAAAGAAGTCCGTATCCTTTGTTGACAACTATCACATCGTCATCCTCATATACGAGCTGAAGCCGATGATGTTTCAGCGTAACAAACGGACGGGACATGTTGATCCGCACATCTTCCCCGGGGGCGACAGGGGTATCAAAAGCGGTTGTAACCTCTCCTCCTGACATTATATGACCGAAACGCAGCCAAACCTTCAGGTCATTACGGCTTTTATCCGGAAAATTCTCACCCACAAAAGCAAGCAGCGGCTTTGCCTCGTCTCCAGTGTTTGTCAATGTCATGATCCGGTCTTCCCTGAAAGGGTGCCGACCGGCATGTTGTCTGTTTCTTGCCATATTTATATAACAACCATAAAACGGTTATGTATATTTTAACGTGATTTTATTATTTATCTTATAAATTGACCGCAGACGCTTTTCTCAACAAGTTATTTCCAAACCTGCAATAAAGACATTTCCTGCTGTCGCAATATTCCTTTCTCAGATGAAGCAGCGCCTGCGATCTCCATGCGTTGCCCGCCTGCATCCCTAAAGATGTCCATTGTCTAACTACTCCGTTGTTTTCCGGTGGAAGTTTTTCCAGAAGCAGCTGTCCGCGCTCGGCAAGATCCACATCGCCCCGCAACGCTCCCGACGCATAAAGAAGAGGAGCCGCCACATTTATCATCAAAAGCGATACACTCATATCCGACAGAGTGTCGGATATGGCACGGGCATCGACATCGAACGAAAAATGGGTGTGCCAATATCCGTCAAGACACCATGAAAACAAGTCGCGCATTTTTTCCGGATCTCCGTTTGAAGATATTATCTTTGAGAACAAAGAAAATCCCCCTTCACAGGCTTTGGAGAGGAAAGCTATCCTGCGGTGCGGAAAATTCTGAGGACGCGTGCGTGAATATTTCCACAATCCCTGACGCATCGGATGCAATCCATACTTTCTCGCCAAAAAATAATATTCTCTGCACAAAAGCTGATAATATTCATCAAAAATATGCAGCGATGAATCAAGCATGGCTGCCTGACCGAAAAGCAATGCCTGTAGCTGAAGCGGGTTGTCTGAATGATGATGAAGATATTTCAAGGGGATTGAACGGGCAAGCATTTCAAACGGATCGCCGTTTAATCCGAACCCCATGGATCTCGCCAGAATAATGAAACACGTCTGTTCCCAGTCGTTCCCGCACATATTGTATATATCCATCACTCTTTGCGCCTTCGACTGCAGTCTTTCCACAGCCAGAGTCTCGAGCCAGTCAGTAATCTGCAACCTGCCTAATGACATGAGTGAGTCCTTACACTTCACTCCGTCAAGATCAGAAGAAAGAGACGCGAATGTTCTAAAGAAATCTTCCGGCATCGTGACCTCAACCTGTGGAATCACCGAGCCGTCGGGACGCCTGACCCGACAATCGGAAATCCCCACGACATGCAAGATTATCCCGTCATAGGCACGATCTTTGTGATGCCCGTGACGTTGCCAGTCTGAAGCTCGTACATGAATCTCGACATTGCCCGCCCATTCCACTCCGTCAACCTTGATCTTAGAATTAAAGAAATCGGGACCCGCGTCAGTGTTGAGGCGACCGGGATCGATCACCTCCACTTCAGCCCCACCCGATTCCCGGAGTGTTCTGCCGAACATCTTCGATTTCCAAAGATACTGATATAGTTTTTCCATGCCATCTTCCGCCACATGGGAAACAAGGGTAGACAGCAATCTGTCTGTCCAGCCGGAATAAAACCCTGTTGCCGGATATTGACGGGAATATTTTATGCAAAAATAATCATTTTCAAGATATTTTCATTCCGTAATCTAATAATTTTTTATAAATTGCATTAAAAATTGGCTTCTATACTTGAATTTTTATCTAAATTACATTAACTTTGCATAGTGTTTTTCATAGTATAATTAAGATTAAGGTTTCGGTCTATTTCTTTGGGAAAAGAAATAGACTTTTTTTATGCATCTTTTTTGTATACATAACAAAATACGCCCGGATTTTTCCGGACGTACTCTAAATACTTTTCAGGATCATACATTCTCTTCAGCCGGCATAAAATGCTGATACGGATGCGAGCATGCGGGACATTTTTCAGGAGGCTCTGTCCCTTCGAAAATATAACCGCAGACAAGACACTGCCATTTGATCGGTTTGTCGCGCTTCCAAACCTTGTCATTGTCGATCTGCCATTTCATGAGGTCAAAACGTTCTTTATGATGGTTCTCAATAGTGGCGACAGCCCGGAAAACATCTGCTATTTCAGGGAAACCCTCTTCATCTGCCACGTCTGCCGACTTCTGATACATCTCCACACCTTCCTTCTGCTCTTCCGCTGCGGCTACGGCAAGATTAGATACAGTCGGAGACAGTATACCGGGATCAATACCAAGCTGATCGGTCATAACAACCCCATTTGTAAGATATTTCAAGAATATTTTCGCATGATGAAGCTCATTATCCGCCGTTTCCGCAAAAATATTCGCAAAATGGAAATACTGTTCTTTCTGCGCCGTCTGTGAGAAATAAGTATAACGGGTATACGCGGTCGACTCCGCCACATACGCGTTTGCAAGATTTTTTTCGGTCTTTGTGCCTTTGAGGCTCTTTGTGTTTGCCATAGTTTCTGATATTTAGAGAATAAGATCATTCCAACATTGTGGTGCGTCAGAAAAACGATACCGCCACATGTAGATGATTTCAGTCTTTATATTTCAACGCCGTATTATATAAATTGTTTAGTGCGCGTCTGCGCTCAAAGACAAAGATATTGTATGAATTGTTTTTTTTATATAAATTCGCGACATGACTGAAAAAATGATCGCTATAGTCCTTGACGTCACACGACACAACGACCGGATGAATGTCATCACTCTGTACAGCCGTTCTCGGGGACGGTTATCTTTCCTGTCGCCGGTCGGAAGCGGGAAATCAGGAAAAATGAGACAGTCGCGTCTACAACCTCTCGCCGTCATCGAAAGTGATATTAATTTCAAGACCTCTTCCGAACTGCAACGTCTCGGGGCATTTTCGTGCCTTACAGTCTGGCACGACATTTACTTCAACCCCATAAAACAGATGATCACATTATTTCTGTCAGAATTTCTTAACAGACTATTGCGCGCGACTATGCCTGATGAGAATCTGTGGGACTACATTTTCAACTCTTTGCGGCTGCTTGACAACATGCAGAAAGGGGTGGCGAATTTTCATATCGCATTTCTATCCTCTCTTCTTCCATTCGCCGGTATCCAACCTGATTACTCTTTGTATAGACCAGGATACTGTTTCGACATGCAATCCGGCTCTTTCAAAAAATACCATGAGGCGGGAAACAAACCGCAGGACAATCACGATCCAAGTAATAATAAAAGTAACGTTTATAGCCTACATACACATATTGACAATCAAATTCCTCTGGAAACAGATAAAAACCCTATCCTCTCCGGTGAAGAAGCATTCATGGCAGCAGTAATCTGCAGGGTCAATTTTTCTAATATAAGGGCATTGCGGCTCAACAGAACCACGCGATACCGTATATTGCAACGTCTACTGCAATATTATTCATATCACTTCCCGGGCACCGGAAATATCAAATCCCTTGATATTATCCATGAAATATTTAGTTAATCCAGGTTCAAGACTTTTATTATCCATATTCAAACAAAAAAACCTTACCTTTTCATTTTTAGCAATTTGACATTTACATATAAATATTTACCCCTGCCGACAGCAGAAAAACTAACGCTCTTCCATAATGCAATAAATTATCTGTCAATTTGCAAGCAAAACTACCGTCACATCCTCCATCAGCACTACTTAACAAGCGTTAAATTAAGCGTTTGAGTATATATTTTTTCTTCCAAATATTTTTTTGTTAAAAAAATCTGTATTAACTTTGCACTGTGTTTTTCATGGTATTAGATTTAAGGTTAGAGGATTAGTTGTCGAGAGACACCTAATCTTTTTGTTTTATCGGATCTCTGTGGAAACAAATACTCGAAACAATATCCTTTTGAACGGGAAAACAGCAAAAAAATAACAGAAGAACAGACGTTTTAAATAATAATATCATAAAACATCTGTCCTTCTGTCAGTCAGAATTCTCTTCTGCTCTTATATTCCTTTATTTTTCTATTATCTTGTCTCTTGGTTCAACGTTGCGATCTCAGCGAAGTATCAACATCGCGTCGCCATAAGCGCCAAACCGATATTTCTCTTTCACCGCCACGTCATAAGCCTTCATCACGAGCTCAAATCCTCCGAAAGCACATACCATCATAAGCATGGTGCTCAAAGGCATATGGAAATTGGAAACAAGCGAATTGCAGACAGTAAAGTCATAGGGAGGGAAAATAAATCTGTTTGTCCAGCCCTCATATGTCATCAAATGACCGTCCATACATACAGCCGTAGCCACGGCACGCAAGACGGAAGTGCCGACCGCGCACACATTGGAATTTCTGTCTTTAGCGGCATTTACGATATTCACAAGCTCCTCGTTGACAAACATCTCTTCTGAATCCATCCGGTGTTTTGTCAGATCCTCCACGTCGATATCCTTGAAATTTCCTCTGCCACTGTGTAAAGTAAGGAATCCTCGCTCCACACCCTTTATCTCAAGGCGCTTCAACAGCTCCCTGCTGAAATGAAGTCCTGCCGCCGGGGCCATTACTGCCCCCTCGTTCTTGGCGAAAATGCATTGATAGCGGTCAGCGTCCCAGTCTTCGACCTTTCTGGTGATATATTCCGGAAGAGGGGTCTCTCCCAAGGCATACAGAGCCTCTTTAAATTCATCGTGAGGTCCGTCGTAAAGGAAACGCAATGTCCTTCCCCTTGATGTGGTATTGTCGATCACCTCAGCCACCATCGAATCGTCTTCTCCGAAATAGAGTTTATTGCCTATGCGGATCTTTCTGGCAGGCTCCACAAGAACATCCCAGAATTTATTCTCCACATTGAGTTCGCGCAGCAGGAACACCTCTATGCAAGCTCCGGTCTTTTCCTTATTGCCATAAAGACGCGCGGGGAAAACTTTGGTGTCATTGAAAATCATCACATCCCCATCATCGAAATAATTGAGTATATCCTTGAAAATGTGATGTGAAATTTCACCTGTCTTGGCATTGACAACCATCAGGCGGCATTCATCCCTGTTTTCAGAAGGATACTGGGCAATCAGATTCTCGGGAAGTTTGAATTTGAACTGCGATAATTTCATAATTCCGTAAATTGATAATTAAGCCATGCCGATCCCGTCGGCGCTTAATTCTTGGGTTAGATCGTTTATATTATCTTTCCACTCATCGGGATAGGTGAGCGGAGCGGTATTGATTTTTTCTATCATTTTGTCTATGGGCAGACAATCGTCGATGGATATGTTTCCCACTCTTGTCCGACGAAGAGCCGTCAGATACGCGCCACTTCCGAGAGCTGAGCCGAGATCTCGGGCGAGAGCCCGGATATATGTCCCTTTGCTGCAGACTATCCTGAGTGTGATTTCCGGAAGACTGAAATCAAGCAATTCCATCTCCTTTATCTCCAAAGGCTTTGCCTTGAGTACGACCTCCTTGCCTTTACGGGCGAGATTGTAGGCGCGTTTGCCATCGACCTTGACAGCAGAAAATACAGGTGGCACCTGCATTATCTTACCTATAAAATCCGGAAGCGTATTCTCTACCTGCTCACGGGTGATATGCTCCCATTCATAATGGTGGTCTATTTCCGTTTCAAGATCAAAACTCGGTGTGGTCGCTCCAAGCCGAAGTGTCGCCACATACTCCTTATCCCCGTTCTGGAGCTGCTCGATCTTGCGGGTGGAACGACCCGTGCAGACTATCAATACTCCGGTGGCAAGCGGATCGAGAGTACCCGCATGTCCCACTTTAAATTTCTTCAGATGCAGACGTCTCTGGACAGCGCCCCTCACGCGTTTCACCGCATCAAACGAAGTCCATCCTAACGGTTTGTCTATCCCTAATGTTTCTCCTGTGATAAAATCCATATTTATTTTGGACTGAACATATGTCTTGTTTACCGGTCATGTGACCGTCTTCACTGCCAAAGCAGACAGATAATACCCATTATTACACAATATACCGCAAACCATATCAGTTTGCCCTTCTTGACAAGGTTTATCATCCACTTGCATGCGCAGCATCCGACGATGAATGAGGCGGCAAAACCGATTATCAGAGCTGTGGCTCCGACTGCGTTGTCTCCCTGTGCCGCAGGATTGGAAAGTATATCCTTAAGATCAAGCAACGCTTCTCCCAAGATGGGAATAATGACCATCAGGAAAGAAAAAGACGCCACCTGCGAGCGCTTGTCCCCAAGCAAGATTCCGGTTGCGATTGTCGTGCCGCTTCTGCTTAACCCGGGAAGGACAGCTATCGACTGAGCACAACCGATCACAAATGCGTCAAGCCAACTTATATCTCTCCCTTTAGATGCATTTACCGAGCCGTCAGCAGAGCGCCCCGTGAAATGTGCGAAAGCAAGGAGTATCGACGTGACAATCAAGCAGGATCCGACAATTGTCAACCCACCTCCGAAAAAACTTTCCACAAAATCCTTGAAACACAATCCTACAACCGCGATGGGGACACAAGACAACAGAATCTTGCACACATAGTAGAAATCAGAATCCCGCCTGAAAGTAAAGAAACTAACACATAGCTTCTTAAACATCGGCCACAATATGACGATGGTAGACATAACGGTCGCAGCATGTACGATCAGATCAAACTGCAGCACTTTGTCAGAAGGTAGGTCTATTCCTAAAATTTCGCGGAAAATCTCAAGATGTCCGCTGGAACTGACAGGTAGATACTCGGTAAGACCCTGTACAATTCCCAGAATAAGGGCGTCAAGCCATTCCATTTTCTTTTTTTTCGATTTTTACATGTATGTGACACATGAATGTGCACATTGTTTTATATTTTATTTGCTTGATTTCGGTTTATATATTATGGCAAAAGCCATCAACACAAATCCAAGAAACGCAAGAGCCGGACCGACAACAATACGGCGTGTGCTGAATATCTCGGGATTAAATCCGTTCTCGACCGTGCTCCCACCTCCACTTATCAGCATGAAGCCGACAATTATCATAGCGAGGCAAGCGCCCATCATATAATAATTTACTTTGGAGAACGGACGCTCTTTTGCGGTCATTCTCTCCAGTCCCTGAGGATCTTTTTTTTCTATTTCTATCATCTGTATTGTCTGAATATGATGTCCGGATTTATTTTTCAATAAATTCCTTATTTAAACAATTCATCGTAGTCCTTGCCAAGATAACGTGAAGTAGACATCCAGGCGGCAAGACCACACAACATAACGCCTGTCACCAACATTCCTGCGGCAACTATACCGAATATCGGCAAGCTTATATAATCAGCAATATCTTTGAACCCGGCTCCGGGAGCCGCGATCAGGACAACTGCTATCAATCCCGCCGCGATCAATCCGGCAATAAGACCTGACAACATATTGTTGAGGACAAACGGGGAACGTATGAAGCCGTTGGTGGCACCCACAAGCTGCATCGTATGGATTGTGAAACGTCTTGCATAGATAGCGAGGTGTACCGTGTTGTTGATAAGCACAAATGATATGACGACCATTACAACGGCTATGATACCCAATATTATCGCGAAACGCTGGATATTTCTATTCATACTTTCCACCATGGTGGAATCCGGAAGGGCGACAGACTCCACTCCGGGAAGCGCCGATGCCACCTTCCCTATCGAATCAAGACGTGAAGCTGTGGAATAATCGGCTTTTATTGAAAATGTGACTTCCGGTGATAGCGGATTCACGCCAAAAAGGGACTCCAGATCCTCTCCTGTATCATTTTTCCAGTTGAGGAGCGCATCTTTCTTAGTTATGACCTTTACGGAATGCGCATACGGCGCAGAGGCAAAGATGCCGGATATTTCGGTAGCCTGCGCATCTGAAATCGTGTCTGCCATGACCACGCTCACCTCAAGACGCTCCCGCAACCGGCGGGTCTCATTTGTCGCGCTGACATAAATGAGCGCGATAATACCGATAATTATCAACACAAGCGACACGCTCACAATCGTTGTGAGATGCGCCGCCCAATAGGAAATTTTTACATCTCTGTTATTTTTCATGCGTAAGGCATTTCATAATCGACCACAAAGATAACACTTCCAAAGCCCTTTTGTCAATTTTTCAAGTCGTTTTTTTTATATTTAAGGAAAAAACATCCATCCGACAACGTTTAAACGACCTTAACGCACACCGGAAGGGAAGTTTCAATCTCCCTTCCGGCGTGTCGGCATCATTTGAATTTTGATAGAATGGACTTCATTTTTGCCGCTATTTTTTCATTCGCGGGGTCTCCGATACTTCCTATATGCGTGTGTCTGATTTCTCGTGTCGGGCTATAGGTCCCGTCCTGGACGGAAAGTCCGACCTTGCGGTAAGCATCGCGGAATGGCACTCCCTCGCGCACCAGCCTGTTCACATCTTCTACCGTGAAAATGTAATCGTAACGGGAATCATCAAGGATGTCAGCTTTCACCTCAATGTGAGAAAGCATGAAATCCGCCATGTCAAGACATTCGACAAGGTCTGTCGTGGCAGGAAACATTATATCCTTCATCAGCTGTAGATCCCTGTTATAGCCAAGGGGGAGATTTGCCGTCAGTATGGTCAGTTCATTAGGAAGAGACTGCATCCTGTTGCATTTTCCCCGCATTATCTCGAACACATCGGGATTCTTTTTGTGAGGCATGATACTGGATCCCGTGGTCAGCTCGTCAGGAAATTTTACGAATCCGAAATTATTGCACATCCACATGCACACATCCATGGCGAGATGCCCGAGTGTGGCAGCCACGGCGGCTATGGCAGCCGCGACAGCCCTTTCTGTCTTGCCTCGGCTCATCTGAGCCGCCACTACATTGTAATGCAGGTCAGCAAAACCAAGAAGGGAGGTGGTCATTTCCCTGTCCAAAGGGAAAGAGGATCCGTATCCGGCGGCAGAACCCAAAGGATTCTGATTGGCAATGTTGTAGGCGGCAGCCACCAATTGCATGTCATCGACAAGAGATTCCGCATACGCCCCGAACCATAAGCCGAAAGATGACGGCATCGCCACCTGAAGATGGGTATATCCCGGCATAAGCTTGTCGCGGTGTGCCTCTGAAAGAGACTGCAGACGATCAAACAGACGCCCCACTGCCTCAGCTATACGTTTCAGCTCATCTCTGAAAAACAATTTCAGGTCTACAAGCACCTGGTCATTCCGGGAACGTCCGGAATGTATCTTCTTTCCTACATCGCCAAGTTTCGCCGTGAGCAGAAATTCCACCTGCGAATGAACGTCTTCTATTCCGTCTTCTATTGTAAATTCCCCCTTTTCGATTGAGTCCGCAATTTCCTGAAGTGCGGGAAGAAGCAATGAGAGTTCATCTTTTGTGAGCAATCCTATCGATTCAAGCATCCTGATATGCGCCATCGAACCTTGCACGTCATAACGCGCGAGCCTCAGATCAAGCTCACGGTCCTTGCCCACAGTGAATCTCTCTATCATTTTATCGGGTTCAAAACCCTTGTTCCAAAGTTGCTTTGACATTAGAAGAAATAATTTGAATGACACTCTCCGGTATCAATGGAGATAATGAATTAATTCAGATTTCCAGACGCGTTATAAGACGTCGGTAAAGGATTATGGCGTCTCTTATCTCGGAAATCAGCACATATTCGTCGGCGGTATGCGACCGCGATGATTCTCCGGGACCGATCTTAAGGGAATTTATGTCATGCATAAGAGCCATGTCTGATGTGGTCGGAGACACGAAAGGCGTCAGTCCAAGCGACAACGCCGATTTTACAAGAGGATGGTCTGCCGGTATGACGGAAGCATGTATCCTGGTTGATCTGGGGGTTAGCTCACTCCATCTCACTGTCTTTCGGAGAAGGCTTACGGTGTCTTCATTTGAACAGGCATCTGTGGTGCGCACATCCACCACATACGTGCAACGGTCAGGCACCACATTGTGTTGTGACCCGGCATTGATCATCGTGACACTCACTTTCACAGGGCCCAGGATCTCACTCACTGCGGGTGTATGGAATTCCCGGAGTGCGGATATGTCTTCCATCGCTCTGTAAATAGCGTTGACCCCTTCTTCCCTGGCGGCGTGCCCCGCTTTGCCGGTCGCGATTCCGTCAAGCACAACAAGTCCCCTTTCGGCTATCGCCGGCTGCATGCCTGTGGGTTCCCCCACGATGACCATGTCGGGATATAATCCTTTCTCACGCAGATATGGCAGGAACGCCCGCATGCCGTGCTCCCCCATAACCTCTTCTGCCGCCGTAATAGCAAACATAAGATTTACGGGAAGATCATCCTTCTCCTTAAGTGCGAGAAAAGCAGATGCCAACGCCACACCAGAAGCTCCCGCGTCATTGCTGCCGAGTCCATACAACCGATCTCCCTCTATTTCCGGAGAATACGGATCCCGTGTATACGATGGTGACGGTTTCACCGTGTCATGGTGGGAATTGAGCATCAGAAGCGGACGCGTCGGATCATATCCTGCCGCCACGACATAGACATTGTTATGAAATCTCTCCACCTTGCCTGCTCCTTTATCGGTAAGCCATTGTTGCCATATGTCGGCTGTGGCGGATTCCTCCCGTGACTGAGAGGGAGTGGAGATCAATAGTCTCAGCAACTCCACGGCATCGTGAAGGCTCGCATCCATATCTTCCATATCGGTCTTTTGTAAATTTTCCATCCGTCAGCGCTCTCTGACTATTGTGCCTCCTTCTCCGCACAAAGCCTCCGCGTTACAAATACGCACCTCCGCAACCCCTTTTGAGGCTGCCAGTAAGGCATTTTGTATTTTGGGTATCATACCTTTGTCTACAATCCCGCTTTCCTTAAGTATTTGAAAAGATTCGGAGGTAACAAGAGGGATCACTGAATTTTCATCATTTACATCGGTCATCACTCCGGGTTTCTCGAAACAATATATAAGACGCGCGGACTCGACGCGGGAAGCCCCGAGAGCCACTGCGCCCGCTACAGAATCCGCGTTGCAATTGAGCAGCCCTCCCTTGCCGTCATGGCATATCGCACAGAAAACAGGCACATGTCCTCCGTTTAAAAGATCCCCGATAAATTTATCCGACACCTTTGATTCATCAATATCGCCGACATGACCGTAATCCACCGGAACTGGGTTACGCCGCACAGCAGGGATCACATTTCCGTCAGCGCCTGTAAGCCCCACGGCATCACAACCGTATTCCTGCAGCATCGCCACTATCCTTTTGTTGATAAGTCCGGCATAAACCATTGTCACGATATCAAGCGTCTGACGGTCGGTGACCCGCCTGCCGTCTATCATCCGGGCTTTTATTCCCATACCTTCGCTCATACGCGTGGCTTCCTTGCCGCCTCCGTGCACAAGTATTTTTTTCCCTTTCAAGGATGCGAAATCCTTTAGAAAACGCTCCAGCGACTCAGGATTGTCTATGACATTCCCTCCTATTTTGACTACATTGATCATAATGGTAAGCAATAAACTCCGTAAAGCACCCTTATAGGGATTCAAGAAGGCGTTTGATCACAGTCTGGGCTGAGATTTCCCTGTTGGCAGCTTCCGGGATGACTATGCTGCGGTCGGATTCTATGACTTCGTCCGTGACAATCATGTTGCGTCTCACCGGCAGGCAATGCATGAAGAACGCATTGTCGGTGAGAGCCATCTTCTCCGCGTCTACTGTCCATGAACGGTCTGTGGAAAGTACTTTGCCATAGTTCGGATCAGCATATGCCGACCAATTTTTAGCATATACGAAATCCGCCCCTTCAAGAGCCTTGCGCTGGTCATATTCCACCTTGGCATTTCCAACGAACATGGGGTCAAGCTCATATCCACGGGGATGCGTGATGACGAAATCATAATCTGTGGCATTCATCCATTCCGCAAACGAATTAGGCACCGCCTGCGGCAACGCGCGGGGGTGCGGTGCCCATGTCATTACAACCTTGGGGCGGGGCTTGGTCTTGAATTCCTCTATTGTGATGAGATCGGCAAAACTTTGCAGGGGATGGCGGGTGGCAGCCTCCATACTGAAGACGGGACGCCCGGAATATTTTATAAACTGTTCGATCACCCGGTCTTCATAATCTTCCTTTTTATCCTTAAGGCCTGCGAAAGAACGCACTCCTATTATATCGCAATAGCAACCCATGACAGGGATTGCCTCAAGCAGATGCTCCGCCTTGTCGCCGTCCATGATTACACCGCGCTCTGTCTCCAGTTTCCATGCCCCCTGATTAACATCAAGCACTATGACGTTCATTCCAAGATTCATGGCAGCCTTCTGGGTAGACAGTCGTGTCCGTAATGATGAATTGAAAAATATCATCATCAGTGTCTTGTTTCTCCCGAGACCCGTATATGCAAAACGGTTGCGTTTTATGTCCGCGGCTTCCGCAAGAGCTTTATCAAGATCGCCGATATCGGCTACATTCGTGAATTTTTTCATAATTGTTTCATTATATTTATAAAATGCGCGGCATCTTCCATCGACAGAGACAATGCCGGAAGCAGCCGGACGGTATATTGCCCCGCGCCGCCGGTAAATATATTATGCTCGAACAGGAGACGCTTACGGAGGTCACTGCCTGAGAATCCTTCCATCTCGAACCCTATCATCAGTCCTTTCCCTCTCACTTCCTTTATCTTGGGAAGTTTTTTAAGTTCCCGGATCAGATATTCCCCGACTTTCGCGGCATTTTCCACAAGATTCTCTTTTTCCATAACGTCAAGCACTGCAATAGCGGCGGCACATGCAAGATGATTACCGCCGAATGTGGTGCCGAGCATACCTTTTTTTGCAGGTATTGACGGAGAAATCAATACCGCCCCCGCCGGAAATCCATTGGCGATACCTTTGGCGCAGGTTATGATATCGGGACGGATGCCGGAATATTGATGGGCGAAAAACTTACCTGTCCTGCCATATCCCGACTGGATTTCGTCAAGAATAAGAAGCGTGCCTGTCCGCCGGCATTCTTCAGAAAGGAAACGAAGAAATTCATCTGAAGGTTCGTGTATGCCTGCCACTCCCTGTATTCCCTCGATTATCACAGCGGCATATTCCCTGGTCTCAAGCACTGTACGGACAGCATCCGAATCATTGAGCGGGACAAACGTAACATTGTTGGTCTCATTGAAACGGGATCTGATCGCCGGATTGTCGGTGGCAGCCACTGCTCCAGAGGTCCTGCCATGGAAAGCTTTACCGAAAGCAAGGATATTCTCTCTCCCCGTTGTGAACGATGCGAGCTTTATGGCGTTTTCATTTGCCTCGGCTCCTGAATTGCAAAGGAAAAGTGCGTAATCTTCATAACCTGAAGCCTTCCCCAACTTTTCAGCGAGCTTGCATTGCAGCGAATTTTGGACTGAATTGGAATAAAAACCGAGTTCCGCCACCTGAGAGGATATGGCTCTTACATATTCCGGATGTGCATGGCCGATAGATATTACGGCATGTCCCCCATAGAGGTCAAGATATTTTGTACCGTCTTCCGTGAAGACATAAGAACCGCTGCCCCGCACCGGTTCTATATCATAAAGTGAATATACGTCGAAAAGAGTCATGACTGGATAAATTAGAATGCCGATGGTTTAAGCCTCAAGCCGGAACGCTGATCCAGCCCGAGCATTATGTTCATGTTTTGCACCGCCTGACCGGAAGCACCCTTAAGCAGGTTGTCTTCGGCACACGTGACAAGCAGTTTGCCGTCATGAACTTCCACATGAATGATCGCTTTATTGGTATTTACAGCCTGCTTGAGATCTATAGGACTTTCGCTTACAACTGTGAAAGGGGAATCCTTATAGTAGTCCCTGTAAAGTTTCATCACTTCATCTTCCGACATGGCGCAGTCTAATGTCGTGACGGCAAAAATGCCCCGTGCAAAATCTCCGCGCATGGGCACGAAATTGATTCTGCATGTATTCCCGGGCTGCAATTTGTTGAGCGTCATGCCGATTTCCTTCAGATGCTGATGTGTAAACGGCTTATATACCGATACATTGTCATTTCTCCAGCTGAAATGTGTGGTTGATCCGGGTTTCACGCCTGCTCCCGTTGAGCCTGTCAGTGCCACAATATTGATTTCCCCGTTTTCAGGAAGCAATCCCGCAGCGGCGAGCGGCACGAGCGACAGTTGCAATGCTGTGGCGAAACACCCGGGATTGGCAACAGAATCCGCCGCCGCTATCCGGGATAAATTGACTTCCGGCAATCCATATACATATCCGTCGCTTTCATCTCGGAAATCTTGTGCGAGATCCACTACTTTCAAACCCTCCGGCCTGGTGTTCTCTTCCCAGAATCTGCGACTGTGTCCGTGAGCCGAACACAAGAACAACACGTCTATATCTTCGAGCGGATGCGTGTCAGAAAAAACAATATCCGTTTCCCCCAACAGGCCTCCGTGAACTGAAGTGACAGGTTGCCCGGCATTGCTTGTGGAATGGACAAAAGCGATCTCCACCTCAGGGTGATTGATAAGAAGACGCAGGAGTTCGCCGGCTGTGTAGCCGGCGCCTCCTATAATACCTATTTTTTTCTTCACTGTCTTACTCCGCCTTTCCGTTTTTCACCTGGTTGTTGTGATAAATCTTCATCTGATTGCCAAGGATTTTGGTGAAGCCTTTGACATCATCGGCGGTCCACGCCTTATTTACCTCTCCGTATTCGCCAAAATCTGTCTTCATGAGATCAAATGGAGAATCCACACCCACGAGTGTGTAGGAAAGCGGGCGCAGGATAAGTTCGACTGTACCTGTCACATTGCGTTGCGAGCTTTCAAGCATCTTCTCGATGTCACGCATCACCGGTTCGAGATACTGCGCTTCATGAAGAAACATCCCATACCATGTGCCCACCTGATCCTTCCAATATTGCTGCCATTTGGTGAGGGTATGCTTCTCGAGCATCTTATGTGCGGCTATGATAAGTATCGGACCGGCGGCCTCAAAACCCACACGCCCTTTGATACCGATTATGGTGTCTCCGATGTGCATGTCTCTTCCGATACCGAATCTTGAGCCGATCCTTTCCACCTCGCGGATAGCCTCGACCTTGTCGGAATATTCCTTTCCATTGACAGCGGAAATCTCTCCTTCCTTAAAGGATATCGTCAGCTTTTCAGGCTCTGTGGCTGTCACCTGCGACGGATAAGCCTCATCAGGGAGGGTCTGTTCAGAATGCAAAGTCTCTTTGCCACCTATCGATGTTCCCCAGAGCCCTTTGTTGATAGAATATTCAAGCTTCTTGAAATCAGCCTCATATCCATGTTTCTTAAGATATTCGATCTCATATTCGCGAGTGAGGGTAAGATCACGGGTCGGAGTGATGATTTCGATTTCGGGAGCGAGTATCTGGAATGTCAGGTCAAAACGCACCTGGTCGTTGCCGGCACCGGTGGAACCGTGTGCTATCGCGTCAGCCCCTATTTTTTTAGCATATTCTATTGTGGCTATAGCCTGAAATATACGCTCTGAACTTACAGAGATAGGATATGTGCCGTTGCGAAGCACGTTGCCCGCCACCATATATTTGATACTCTTCTCATAATAATCCTGAGTGATGTCGAGCGTGGCATGCGACGCCGCACCGAGCCTTTTTGCCTTATCGGCAATCACCTTGAGATCATCTTCTGAAAATCCACCGGTATTGGCGATAGCGGTATGTACTTCATATCCGAGGTCTTCGGAAAGATATTTCACTGCGAAAGAGGTGTCAAGACCTCCGCTGAAGGCGAGAAGCACCTTCTTTTTCTTGTTTTCTGTCATGATTAAATGATTTCGATTTCTTGTTGCATTTTAGGCTTACAGACCATACCGAACCAATCGTGTCATAATCATATGAATAAGCCTGTGATAAATGGAACAGCCACGCGCCACGAAGCGCACGACTGCCTGAAGTCTCTTAAAGCGCCCTCCCGGACGCGGTCATCGCTCCACCCTTTTAAGATGCAGCATCTTGTTAAGGGTGTTTTTGAATTTCATGTAATAAGGGTTGGGGCGGTCTTTTTCTGCAAGGGGTTGCTTGGGATCAAAAAGCATGCCTGTACACAGGCACATTTTTCTGTTGTTGCGCTGCAGGATATCGTAGTTCCTACACCCCTCGCATCCACGCCAGAACTCTTCATCATCAGTAAGCTCGGAAAAGGTCACAGGCTTGTAACCCATCTTTGAATTGAGCTTCATTACGGGCAGAGAGGTCGTAATGGAAAAGAGTTTGGCAAACGGAAATCGAAGTCGAGCCAGCTCGAAAGTTTTCGCCTTGATGGCGCCGGCAAGGCCAAGATGGCGGTATTCTGGGTCGACAATCAATCCGGATGTGGCGACAAAATCTCCATGACCCCAACTCTCAATGTAGCTGAACCCTACCAGACGGTCGCCGTGCATGGCAACCACGCTTTTACCGCCATTTATCTTCTGAGCGATATATTCAGGGGTGCGTTTGGCTATGCCTGTACCACGCTGGAGCGCCGATTCATAAATCAGCCTGACTATGGTTTCGGCATATTTTGCCTGCTGGGGTTCGGCAAACTTGACAGTGATGTCTTTAATGTCCATTTTTGTAAAGTTTCCGAATAAGATTGTTAATATTAAATTTCACCCTACGGAAAAGAACCTGAATATCAGAGACACTGATCCGTAAGGAGAAAGTTGAATAAGCTTATTACACCCAAAATCAATTTTTTGGAGATGCTCAGAACCTATCTGCCATGACAAATTTCACTTATATAACATCTCCAATATTCAAAATGATTATATGAGTCACCTGTAAAAAGTTGTCAAAATTACAAATTAAATTTCACATACCACTCATATTGACCATGATTTTTTGATTTATTTTTATTTTTAGTCAGCAAATTCCCACTTATATCCCCATGTGTGGTCAGTATCTCCATAATATTCAAGATGCCACATGACCAGTGTTATTCGCCGCTGATCTATAATATCTTTGAACATAATTTGATTATTTTTCAATCTTTCGGAAACAATTATGAATTTACAATGTTAAATAATAAAATATAAAGGTTAAATTCTTCTAATCTCATAAAAACAATGAAAGTCGGACTCTTTATTCCCTGCTATGTCGATGCGGTTTTTCCTAAGGTGGGAGACGCTTGCTATCGACTGCTGCGCCATCTGGGTGTCGATGTCACTTATCCTCAGGGACAGACATGCTGCGGACAGCCTATGGCAAACGCCGGTTTTGCAAAAGATTCTGCAACCTTGGCAAAACGATATGACGACATGTTCAAAGGCTTTGACTATGTTGTCGCACCCTCTGTATCCTGCACGGCTTTCATTCGCCTGCAATATCCCCATATACTTAAGGATGCCAACCATAAATGCCATATCGCCGACAACACTCTTGATATGGTGGAATTTCTTCATGATGTGCTTAAGGTCGATTCCCGTCTGGGAAAGTTCCCGCATAAAGTCAGTCTCCACAATTCCTGCCACGGTGTCAGGGAGCTGAATCTGTCTTCTCCGGGAGAACTCATGGAACCTCGCTTCAATAAAATCAAAGACCTGCTTCAGCTTGTGGACGGGATCGAGGTGGTCATGCCTGAGCGTGCCGACGAATGCTGCGGTTTCGGGGGAATGTTCAGCATCGAGGAGCTTGCCGTCAGCAAACAGATGGGAGAGAAAAAACTTGCCCGGCATATGGCTACAGGCGCGGAATACATCACGGGAGCCGACTGCTCCTGCCTCATGCACATGGCGGGGATAGCCGCCAAACAACAAACCAAGCCGGAAATAGAATTCAGGCATGTAATTGAAATTTTAGCGGAAGGATTATGAGCACATCACACAGCAAGCTGGCAAAAAAATTTCTTGAGAACCAGCAATACGCCGATTGGCACGACAGTACATTCTGGGGATTGCGTGTAAAACGTGACAAGATGGCTGCCGCCGTCCCGGAATGGGAACAACTGAGAGAGAAGGCTTCTCAGATAAAACGTCATACACTCACGAATCTCGACATATATCTCCAGAAATTTGCCGACGCGGCTGAAAAAAACGGAGTCGAGGTGCATTGGGCAAAAGATGCCGAAGAGTTTAATGAAATTGTCTATGGCATTCTTAAGGATAACAATGCCAAGAAGATGGTGAAATCAAAATCCATGCTCACTGAGGAATGTGACATGAATCCATATCTCGAGGCACGGGGAATCGAGGTGGTGGAAACTGATCTTGGGGAAAGGATATTGCAGCTGGCACATCAAAGGCCGAGCCATATCGTCGTACCTGCCACACATCTTACCCATGACGATGTCGGAGAACTTTTCGAAAAGGAACTTAATACTAAAAAAGGGGATCACGATCCCACATATCTCACATATGAGGCAAGATTAAGTCTGCGCGATGAATTTCTTACAGCCGATGCGGGAATGACAGGTGCGAACTTCGGCATTGCCGAAACTGGAGACATCGTGGTATGCACCAACGAAGGGAACGCCGACATGTCGACTTCTGTACCCGACCTCCAGATAGCCGCGATCGGTCTTGAAAAAATCATACCTGATTATGAATGTCTGGCGGTGTTCGTCCGTCTTCTCGCCCGCTCCGCCACAGGTCAGCCATCCACTACTTATACAAGCCATTTCAGGAAAGCCAGACCGGGCGCGAAGAAAATGCATATCGTCATCGTCGACAACGGCAGAAGCGAGTGGCTTGCAGATGAAGACCATTGGGAAACTTTAAAATGCATGCGGTGCGGAGCCTGTATGAACTCATGCCCTGTCTACAGATGGTCCGGTGGTTATTCCTACAGTTTCTTTATTCCGGGTCCTCTCGGCATAAATCTCGGTATGCTCCATGATCCTAAAAAGTATTCCGGCAACGTAAGCGCATGCACGCTTTGCCTCGGATGCCAGAACGTCTGCCCGGTCAAAATCAATCTGGGGGAACAGATCTATAAATGGAGGCAGACCCTTGACGGACTTGGTGTGGCAAATCCTGAAAAGAAAATGATATGCAAAGCCATGGATTATGTGTTTGACAACAAATCCGTGTATAACACCGCCACTTCCTGTGCGCATATCGTGAACAATCTTCCGTCGTTTATGGTCAACAACGGACTTAATCCATGGGCTTATGCCCACAAAATGATGAAATTCCCCAAAAAACCTTTCCACAAGGACATGGAGGATTGATTTTCGCACATCAGTCCTGCCATATCGGCAGGACTGAATCAATACACTGATAATTTAATAAACGCGGTATGACCGCACCATTATTATGAGCACAAGCAACGACATAATTGGCAAATGCCGTAAGAATATCAGACAACGTCTCCCGAGACCATGTCTGAGCGATATTGACGCCACAGTATATACAGACCCGCTGGAGGAATTCATCATCCAGGCAACCGCCGCCGGATGCCGTATCGTGAAAGACAGGAAAAAGGAAGATCTCGACAGCATTATCAAAGAATGTTATCCCGACGCCAAGGTCATAGCCAGCGCGCTTCCGGAAGTGAAGAGCGCGACAGTCAACCCGGACAATATAAAAAAAGCGCAAGACCTCAACGGAACTGACGTAGGGGTGATAGAAGGCAAATTCGGTGTGGCTGAAAACGGGGCGATCTGGTTTCCTCAGGAAGTCAAGGAACGCGCGGTGGATTTTATCTCTGAAAACATCGTGGCGTTGATTGACGAGGATGAAATCGTCAGCAATATGCATCAGGCATATCAGAAAGTGACATTCAATGACTACGGATATGGAGTGTTCATTGCCGGCCCGTCAAAGACAGCCGATATCGCGCAGGTGCTTGTAATGGGCGCACAGGCGGCAAGGAGCATGACTATAGTCCTCTTGAAATCATAAAGACAGGAAGTTGCTGCAGGATTACATTCAGGACTGCATTGTAGGATCATAGCTCTGATCCTTGTATAATAAAAAACATGCCCCAGGCATGCATGTCCGGATTCATTGTCCCCGGCTCATTTCCCTTTGGTCTATCATTACAAAAAACGTTCACCACTTAAGCTATAACCTTTTAAATAATTTTCCATGAGTGCCATAATTGCCATAATTCCTGTTGTCCTGCTGTTCGTGCTTATGCTCGGACTTAAAGTCACAGGCTACAAAAGCGCGTTGATTACCCTTGTCGTGACCATATGTATAGCCCTGTGGATAGCCCCTGCCATGGGAATGGTGCCTGAGAAGTATTCTTCGGCATCTATCTACGGTGTGGTGTGGTGGAGCTTTGCCGAAGGGGTGCTGAAATCAATTTTCCCGATTCTGCTCATAATCCTTATGGCAATCTACAGCTACAATGTGCTGGTGGAGTCAAAAGCCATAGAAGTGATCAAGAACCAGTTCACTACACTCACATCCGACAAAGGAGTTCTTGTGCTCATGATGGTATGGGGGTTCGGAGGTCTGCTTGAAGGGATGGCGGGATTCGGCACGGCAGTCGCCATACCTGCCGCCATTCTGATCGGACTTGGATTCAGACCGATGTTTTCGGCATTGGTCGCTCTGCTTGGCAACACCGTTGCCACAGGATTCGGTGCCGTAGGGGTGCCTGTCATAACCCTATGTAATGAAATCTCTCCCGGAGGCTCCGCTTCAGCACAGACCCTTTGTGAAGTTTCGACGTTCGCCGTGATCCAGCTTGCCCCGCTCTTCATCCTTATACCCTTTGTAATATTGGTGCTCACTGACAGAAAAGCCTGGGGAAAAAACATATGTCTCGCGATATGGACAGGAGGCGTATCGCTCGCCGTTCAGCTTGTCTGCGCCACATTTCTGGGCGCGGAGACACCTGCCATAATCGGCTCTATCGCCGCAGTCATAGCGATAATAATATACGACCGCCTCTTCATACGCAAAAAGGATACCGGCAAATCGGAAGCTCATTTTTCCGCAGCATCCACATTCAAGGCATGGAGCGTGTATATATTTATACTTGTACTGATTCTCGTGAGCGGAGCATTATGTCCGCCTGTAAATAATTTTCTCAAATCCCATCTCGTAAGCTCGGTGCCTCTTCCTGTCATTGGATCGACATTTAAATTCGGGTGGCTCAGCAATGCCGCGCTCATGCTGTTCCTCGGAAGCGTGGCGGGCGGTCTGGTACAGGGATTGACATTGAAACAACTTACAAAAGTCATGGCTGACACGATAGTCAACCTCCGTTTTACCGCCGTGACCATCATAAGCCTGATCTCACTCGCCTCAGTCATGAACTATAGCGGAATGATAGCGGCGATAGCCACCGGACTGGTGACAATCTCCGGTACGTTCTATCCGTTCTTCGCCCCGCTCATCGGAGCGATCGGAACTTTTGTCACAGGCAGCGACACTTCTTCCAATATCCTGTTCGGCAAACTGCAGTCTCAGGTGGCATCACAACTGGGAATGACCTCCCAGACCACTGTCGCCGGTTTCACCGGATCTCAGTCGGACTGGCTTGCCGCCGCAAATTCCGCAGGTGCGACAGGTGGAAAAATGATCTCTCCGCAAAGCATCGCGATCGCTACCGCCGCATGCGATATGAAAGGTCAGGACGACGCGATATTGCGAAAGGCAATACCCTACGCCATAGCATATATCGCGATCTGCGGACTGATCGTATACTTCGGCGCATGATTCTTTGGAAAGGTCACCAATACTTTCGTATAGTCTCTTGACAATTATTTCGTCTTCCGTAAAATATAACGATCGAACACTATCAATCTTCTACCAAGTATGCCGTCTGTGCCACAGGCGGCATTTCTTTTTCCAGATGTACCCACAGGATAATTTTTGCGCATTTTCCGGAAATCATTATGGGCACGAATGACAGCGCGGGCATTGGCGAAATCCAGCCTGGCTGCAAACATAAAGAAGGCGAGAGTATCCATCAGCCTGCGGAAGAACAATACCCTCCCCCTTTTGCCGACAGGAAGATTTTTATGAAGAAGAAGAAGATTGTTGCGGAAATTGAGATAAGTCTTTTGTGGATTTCCCTGATTCAGCGACGCTCCTCCCACATGATACACTTCGGAATCTGTAGACGCCATCACCCTTTTGCCGGAAGCAAGTATCCTGCAACAAAGATCAATCTCCTCCATATGTGCGAAGAAAAGGGGGTCGAGACCTCCAAGGTCGAGATATGTCTCGGTTCTCACAAGCAATGCCGCACCTGAAGCCCAGGTCACATCCTGCGGTTCGCCATCATATTGACCTGTATCTTTTTCTACAGAATCGAACAGTCTGCCACGGCAATAAGGATATCCGAGCCTGTCGAGGTACCCTCCCGCCGCTCCGGCATATTCAAAACTGTCTTTTTCCCTGTACGATTTTATTTTGGGCTGCAACGCCCCTGTGTCCGGATGTTCTTCCATAAACCGGAGCAGCGGTTGCCACCAACCCGGTGTCACCTCCACATCGCTGTTGAGAAGCAGCGTGAAAGGATAACGTGTGGCATCTATGGCACGGTTATACCCCTCGGCGAATCCATAGTTCTCCGGGAACGCTATGACTTTAACTTCAGGATGATTTGTTTTAAGCCATTCCAGAGATCCGTCGGACGATCCGTTGTCAGCAACGATAAGATCCACCTCTTCCCCTCTTGTATAACGGGATGCGGTCGGGATGAATCGCTTGAGCAATTCCTCTCCGTTCCAATTCAAAATTATGACTGCAAGACGTTTCATATCATATTTTCCGCAGGTCGCCCCTCTATCAGATCATGCTCTTCTTCATGTATTGATTCGAGCAGGGTAGGAACGACAGTATTTATCATTGCCAGATCAAGAGGTGCCTGTACTCTGAGGTAATTGTCGGTAAGACCGTGCATCATCCCTTCTCCGGAAGGATGTTCCCAGAGGACGGGACGCACAGTGCCGAGATTCTTTCTCATGAACGACTCCATCTTCAGATCGGAAATCTTTGTCAATACAGACACACGCCTGTGCTTCTCTTCCTGACTTACCGCATCTCCAAGCAAAAGCGCCTTCGTACCGGGACGCTCGGAATAGGGAAACACGTGGTAACGTGTCACATCAAGGCTTTCTGCAAAAGACAGGCTCCTCTCCCATTGCTCCGGGGTCTCGCCTCTTGCCCCGGCTATTATATCCACCCCGATAAACGCATCCGGTATCACTTCTCTTACGGTCTTGATCTTTTGGCTGAATAGAGAAGTGTCATAACGACGGTTCATCAGCTTGAGCACAGCGTCTGAACCGGATTGAAGGGGTATATGAAAATGTGGCATGAAAGCCCTTGATTCCTCGGCTATCCACCGGATAATTTCCTCCGTGAGAAGATTCGGCTCGATCGACGATATCCGGTAACGCTCTATACCCTCTACCTCATCAAGCCTGCGGAGCAGTGAAAAAAGGTCCTGACCGTTGTCTTTTCCGTATTCTCCTATGTTGACACCCGTAATGACAATCTCTTTGCCACCTGCCGCCACAGCTTCCCGCGCCATGCCCACCAGATCTTCTGTCACTCCCGACCGTGATCTGCCGCGCGCATACGGGATAGTACAATATGTACAGAAATAGTTGCAACCATCCTGGACCTTAAGGAAAAAACGGGTACGGTCTCCCCTCTCGCAGGATGGATGAAATTCTTTGATCGAAAAAACCGGCGTCACTTCCGTGCGCTTGCGTCTGTCTGAAAGCCAGGATTCGATATATTCCGCAATCTTAAGTTTTTCATTTGACCCGAGCACGATGTCTACTCCCGGAAGCGCCGCCACAGCTTCGGGCTTAAGCTGAGCGTAACATCCCGTCACGACTATAGTGGCATCCGGATACCTTGAAGCCAGCGAACGTATGAGGCGGCGTCCTTTTTTATCCGCCATCTCAGTCACCGAACAGGTGTTGACGACACATATATCGGGAATCTCACCCTTTGCCGCACGGATTATTCCTTTTCCTGACAGAATCTTCCCTATTGTGGAAGTCTCCGCAAAATTAAGCTTGCACCCGAGAGTGAAATATGCTGCTTTGAGATAATTTGATTGATCGGTCATAATATGCAAAATTACAACTTTTTTTTGAGTTGTCTCCACTCCGTCTCTCTTTTTCCAATGCCTCCGCAAGCGGCGTCTCTTCGTTAGTCACTATGTTTGCATTTGAAAAGCCGGATCGCCGCTCAAAGGAGGCTTTCA
>CAMWID010000009.1 GCA_947174235.1 uncultured Porphyromonadaceae bacterium
TCATCTCATACTCATTTATCAGGAAACACCTGCCTTAATAACTACATCTCAAAATGATTTACGTATGAGAAAATTGTTTTTAATCTTGATGACGGTGATTGGCTTCACTCTGGCAGTCTCTGCACAGACCCGCACCTATCACGGCACCGTCATAGATGCGGCTAATAATGAGCCGCTTATCGGAGCCACCATCGTTCCTATCGGAGGCGGACAGGGAACAGCAGCCGATATTGATGGTAAATTCACACTCACAGTGCCTGAAAATGTTACTCAGGCAAAAATTACTTATGTGGGTTACCAGGACCAGGTAGTAAAACTACAGGACAACATGACAATTCGTCTGACTGCCACTTCCGCAAATCTTGATGACGTCGTTGTCGTTGCCTACGGTACAGCCAACAAAGAATCATTGACCGGTTCTGTTGCCGTTGTCGGTGCAAAAGAAATTGAAGACCGCCCTGTAACCTCAGTCACAACAGCTCTTGAAGGTAATGCACCCGGTGTCATGGTCAATAACTCTACCACACAGCCCGGTGAGTCCGCTTCAATCCGTGTGAGAGGATTCTCATCTATTAATGGCAGCAACTCGGCTCTTGTCATAGTGGACGGTTCTGAATATGTGGGAGATATTTCCGCACTAAATCCAAACGACATCGAATCTATGTCGGTTCTTAAGGATGCTGCATCTTGTGCTCTTTATGGCAACCGTGGTGCAAATGGCGTTGTCCTTATTACAACTAAGAAAGCTAAGAATATCGGAACCATTGATGTAACTCTTCAAATCCGTCAGGGTGTTTATGAAAGAGGTCTGTCTCAATATGACCGCCTTGGTCAGAACGATTGGATGCAGACTGCTTTCAATGCTCAGGTGAACGGTTCTATGACCGCCCAAAAATGGGACAGACAGACCTCCATCGATTATTGGAGGGATAACTTCATCAGTACTTATACAAAACTAAACATTTATGATGCGGAAAATAACAAAGTGTTTAACCAGCAAGGCATGTTGGACGCTAAGGTTCTTCCGGGTTATACAGGAGAGGATATGGACTGGTGGAAAGGTGTATCTCGCACAGGCCATCGTCAGGAATATTCCGTAAGCATGGCAGGAGCCACAGAAAAATTCAATGCGTTTGCCTCTGCCGGTTACTTGAAAGAAAACGGATATGTACTTATGACTGATTTCGAACGATTCAACGGACGTGTCAACCTTAATGCAAATCCTGTAAGCTTTTTAAAACTTGGCGTGAATCTAAGTGCAGCCCAAACTGAATCACAAAGAAGTCCGCTTGATCCGGACAATTTGGGAGTTACTATCAATCCCTTCTCAATGACTCAGAATAAGGCACCTATCTATCCTTATTATCTACATGACAGCAAAGGAAATATTGTGTATGATGAGGATACAAATGAACCTGTATGGAATCTCGAGCCATATAACTCTGATGGCAATATAGTATGGAATATCAGGGAAGACCGTCGTAACTTCAGTGTCACACAATTGGATGCTTCTGTTTATGGAACTGTCATACTTCCTTATGGTTTCGAAGCAACCGTCAAAGGAGCGATGTTCCGCGACAAGACTGATGAGATGCAGTATAATAACAACAAAGTGGGATCTCAGCGAAATGTCGGTTCTCTTTCACAGGCGTTTTACAAAACAAAGACCCACTCTTTCATGCAACAGCTCAACTGGGCGCACGACTATGGTATTCATCATGTAGATGTGCTTCTTGATCATGAGAATTATCAATATTCATACGGTTACGTCTACAACCGCAAAAGTGGTCAGCAGCTTGAAGGCATGATTAATATGAACAATTTCTCCGATATGATGGATATGACTGCATATGAAGTCATGTATAAATCTGAATCATATCTTGGACGCGCACGCTATAACTATGACCAAAAATACTTCCTTGAGGCTTCAATCCGTCGTGACGGATCTTCCCGCTTCGCTAAAGAAGACCGTTGGGGAACATTCTGGAGTGCAGGTGCCAGCTGGATAATTTCGAAGGAAAATTTCATGCAAAACCTTTCTTGGGTCAATTTCTTAAAACTTCGTGCCGCATACGGGTCTGTAGGCAACGATATGTCTGCAGGATATTATGCTCACTGGGGGCTTTATAATTTCGGATGGGCTCTCGGAGGAAGTACAAACGTACTTGTGCCTTCCCAGCTTGCTCCACACGGAATCAAATGGGAGTCGACCAATACTCTTGATGTCGCTCTTGAGGGTTCATTGTTCAACGACAGATTTAATTTCAGCATCGGTTATTACAACAAACGCAACACTGATCTTCTTTTCTGGAGAACTGCCCCCGGTTCATCAGGTAGCCTCGGCAACCAAGGAACTGATGCACGCGTGCTCCAGAATATCGGGACAATGCAAAATATCGGTTGGGAACTTCAATTCGGAGTTGATATTATAAGGACACAAGATGTGAAATGGACATTTAATATTGATGCTTCTTTCTTGAAAAACAAGATTATCAAACTTCCTGACAACCAAAATGTCCCGGGTGATGGTCTTTTCATAGGCAAGAGCCTTTATGAAAGATATACCTATGAGTTTGCAGGTGTAGACCAGCTGACCGGTAATTCTTTATATGAGTTCAATCCTCATTCTCCTGATTATTATTACTACGACGAAAACAACAACTGGACATGGGATGAAGAAGCTGCTAATACCGCTGTAGAAAATGCTAAAAACAATAATGCGTTTGTACAGATAGGAGACAAAATGTATACCACAAACACAGCTTATGCCGGAAGAAAAATAATGGGCACGGCATTGCCAACAGTTTATGGGTCATTCGGAACCAATGTCAGCTGGAAGGGTATCAACCTTGGTTTGTTGTTTACGTATAGTCTTGGTGGTAAAGTGTATGATTCCAATTATGCAGGTCTCATGTCAATAGGGACTTCCGGTGCGTTTGCACTTCATAAGGATCTTCTGAAATCATGGACAGAAGCTCCTGCAGGAATGACAGAAGATAGTCCAAACCGTATTGACCCGAATGGGATCCCGGCATTAAACACAGCTAACAATTCCTATAATAATGCCGGAAGTAGCAGATTCTTGATTACAAACAATTATCTGACACTTAAAAATATCAACCTTTCCTATGATTTACCTAAGAATTGGGTGAACACAATGAAACTTCAAAATCTTAATTTAGGTTTTTCTGTCGACAATGCCTTCATTGCCGCAAAACGTAAAGGTTTGAATCCTCAATACAATTTCAGCGGGGGACAAGGTCAATATTTCGTTCCTTCAAGGGTATATTCTTTCCAACTGACAGCGAAATTCTAATTATAAGAACAGAAATTATGAACAAAAAAATTATATATGGAGGGTTCGTATCTCTGGTTACCGCGACAATTTTGTCGTCATGCTCCGGGGATTATCTTTCCACCGAACCGATTACAAACATCTCAGAATCGCAGGCAAGCGCCACTACTCAGGCTGCACAAATGAGCGTGTATGGTATCGCGCGCATAATGTATTCTCAGTTATCAACCTCATATCCGCGCGGGTGTAACGGAGAAGCCACTTACACCCAATACGTCAATGAAGTTCTTGGTCCGGACAATTCTTCATATTTTAATATGGGAGAATGCGGGCGTAACTGGTACACATGGGTGTCGGTAACAGATAAAAACAACACTCGTAATAATGCTATCTGGGATTATTGCTACATGATCATATCCCGTGCGAACTCAATTCTTTCTACTATTGGGTCTGCAGAAGGGTCAGAAGCAGAGAAGAAGTGGATCGAGGCTCAATGCCGCACATATCGTGCCCATGGTTATATCCATGCGCTTCAATGGTTCGCTCCCCGCTGGCAGGACAGTAACAATGGTGAAGCCTATGCTGTAATTCTTAGGACAGAGCCCGGAACAGGGGAAGCGCCTCTGGGCACCATGAATCAGATTCTTGATCTCATATACGACGATCTCAACACTGCTATAACTCTCTATGGAGAAAGTGGAAACAACCGTACGGAAATCTGGCAACCGGACATTGAAATAGCGTATGGTCTTCTGGCTCGTGCCGCTATGATCAAGAATGATTGGACTACGGCAAAAAATGCAGCTCATTCAGCACGTCAAGGTTATTCTGTGGCTTCAAATGCAGATTATATGGGAGGTTTTATTTTTGAAACCGACGACTGCATGTGGACTAACTGGGATAACGACATTTATTGGTCAACATATGGAGCCTGGTTCTCTTGCAATGGATCTTATCCCTCAAACTGGGGAAGAGGATTTGCAATCAATATTGATCTCTATAGACAACTTGATGCCAATGATATCCGTCGTCAATGTTTCTTTACTCCGGATAAAGCTGTTGAAGTGGCTAAAATTACCGGATATGAAAGTGTGGCATCTTTCACCGAGGCTGATTTCTGGAATCAAAACAACACTACTACAGGAACTGTAGACTGTGCTGCAGGCGGACTTTCGAAACTGGCTGAAGGTTTTGTGAAATATGCTTGCAATAATAATCCTGTAAGCAATCAAGTCACTTCTCTTCCTTATACCATGGTAGGAGGCACAGCTCCCACAAGCATGCAGCTTGGGGCACAAGTGAAAATGTGGAGTATCGGACAGGGAGGTACCTACTGCGACTCCAAATACCCATGGATGAGAGCTACAGAAATGATATTGACCGAAGCTGAGGCAGCATATATGGCTGGTGATTCAAATACAGCAAAGAACTGTCTTATGGAGGTGAATTCACTTCGCATACCCGGATATGTAGCTCCTGATGGAGAAGCCCTTCTCGAAGCTATCCGTTTATGCCGTCGCATTGAACTTTGGGGCGAAGGTCACAACTGGGCTGATTTCAAACGCTGGAATATCGCCGCCGAGGAACGAGCTTTTGAAGCAGGTGTGGTAACTTCAGGAAATACTCCTGCAACTTACGCATCACGCCATGAGCCTTCCGCCGCCAATGGCTGGCGTTTGGCAATCCCACAATCAGAATCAGATTTCAACCCTGCTTTTGATAGGAAACTCCTGAATTATAAAGAATAATAATTCTGTAAATAGTCCGCAACTTTCGCAAGCGAAAAGTTGTGGACTATTTAATTGAGTTTGCGAAACTTAAGTTAAGCATAAAATTCAATAAAAAGGTGCGCTCTTTTGTATGGCGCACCTTTTTTCATCTAATATATTGAAATACCCGTAAGTACCTACGTAAAATAAATGTTCTTATAATTACCCTATAGAGATGAATGACTTTATACATTGCCAAAATATCCGGCTGGCATTTATTCATTATTTTTGTAGAAGCCTATTTGTTTTATGAAGGCAAACATCAGCAAATATAGAACATTTCAATCAGTTGTCATTTACAACCGTTTGTTGTATATTTGCAAATAAAATGCTAAGGATATGGAAAGACAGGCAAGATATGGCGTAGGCGAACAGTCGTTTGAAGTCATGAGAACAGGGGATTTTAACTATGTTGATAAAACCCGATATATCGAATATATTCTTAAGGGAGGACAATACTTCTTCCTTGGGCGCCCGCGCCGTTTCGGCAAAAGTCTTTTCCTGTCAACACTCAAAAATTTCTTTATAGGGAAACGGGAGCTCTTCAAAGGACTCTACGCCGACACCATGGATTGGAAATGGGAGCCTTATCCGGTGTTATACCTCGACCTTAATGTGGGGTATTATTCCAAACCGGAAAATCTTGATGAAAGATTAAGTGCCACCCTTAGGAATTGGGAAGATCAATACGGTCTTGAGCATGTTGATTCCGAGCCGAGCATAAGAATGGAGTCCATAATCAAGAATCTATATGAAATGACCGGCAAAGGGGTCGTCATACTGGTTGATGAATATGACAAACCTCTTGTCCATAATCTCAACAATCCAAATTTATTTGAAATATTCCGTAAAAAATTGGCTTCATTTTATTCCAATTTCAAGAGCAGTGCGGACTATATCAGGCTTGTCTTCCTCACCGGGGTCAGCCGATTCGGTCATCTCTCCATATTCTCAGGTCTGAACAACATAGCCGACATATCGTTTGACGACCGCTACAGTGCAATATGCGGGATCTCGGAAAATGAACTGAAAGAAAATTTCAAAGAAGGGATCGCCGCGATTGCCCGGAAAGCATTGAAAGAATATGGCGAAATAGAAAATGACTTGAAGAGGTGGTATGACGGGTATCGTTTTTCCGGGAATGGAATAGATATGTATAATCCATTCTCTATTGTAAGCGCCATGGATAAAGAGGAAATCAGGAATTACTGGATATATTCCGGTCAGGCAACCTTACTTGCCAATCAACTGATCCGTTTCAATGTGAACCTTGAAGACATAATCAATGCGAAATGTTCTCTTACAGAACTTATGGTCATAGATCTTGACAATCCAAGTCCGCTTGCATTACTTTATCAGACAGGCTATCTCACTATCAAAGATTTTAATCCGAAACGAAATATTTATCGCCTCGGGATTCCTAATGAGGAAGTCAATGAAGGTTTCCTCTCCTTCCTTTTGCCATATTATGCCAACCTTCGAAATAAAAATTCCATGGTATTGGTATATAATATGATCGATGATTTGAATTGCGGAGAGGTCGATAAGTTTATGTCTGAGCTGACAAGCATGTTCGCGTCCGTATCATACGAAATGAACATGGGAAGCGAACAGAATCTTCATAATGCACTTCTGATTTTAATGAAACTGATGAGTCTTGAGGTAGCTACAGAATTTCGCACATCCAATGGCAGGATAGATCTGTTTATCAAAACCGACAAATATTTATATATTATAGAGTTGAAACTCGACAAATCCGCCAGGGAGGCATTGAATCAGATCAATGAAAAGAATTATGCGTTGCCGTTTGCTGCCGACGGAAGGAAAGTTATAAAGATCGGCATAAATTTTTCTACAAAGACCCGCACTATTTCTGAATGGGAAATGGAACAATAAGCAAACCACGGCGATCAATAGACAAATACCTGACACGCTTTTAAGATGTTTGCGTGAGTCAAAGTTTTTTTGTAACTTTGCACGCCAATTGACGGGATCGCGACCTGTCAAGCCAATTAAAACAATACTTAAAACTGCAGAAAATTAGTATGAAAGCTAAAATTCATCCCGAAAATTACCGTGAGGTGGTTTTCAAAGACATGTCAAACGAAGAGATCTTCATCACTCGTTCGACTGTGGCAACTCGTGAGACTATCGAAATCGACGGCAAGGAATATCCCCTTGTAAAGCTCGAGATCACTTCTTCTTCTCACCCCTTCTTCACAGGCAAACAGAAACTCGTCGACACCGCTGGTCGCGTCGACAAATTCCGCAGCCGCTACGGCAACCGTACAAAGAAGTAATTGCCACAAAACCACAGGCAATGACGCCGGAATTCATGACGATGGATTCCGGCGTTTTTTATACCGGTATGTTCACCGACAAGAATACGAATCGGAATCAAGATAGGAAGTGAGAATCAGGACTGCAGCCATCTCATCTGCCCTACCCTTCTCCTGACGTTGCTTCTTTGAAAAACCTCCGGCAAGCATCTCCCTGTGGGCGATTGAAGATGTAAACCTCTCATCCACCATTACAACCGGTTTATCAGGCAATTCTTTCTTTAGCCTATTTAAAAACGGTGCAATATATCTCATGCTCTCACTGGGATTGCCATGCATGTCGCGGGGCTCGCCCACTATTATCCTGTCTACCTCCTCACGAGAACAGTAATCTTTCAAGAAATGCATAAGGTCGCATGTACGCACCGTCGGCAATCCGTTGGCACTGATCTGCAGAATATCTGTCACGGCAATTCCACACCGTTTCCTGCCATAGTCTATCGCGAGCAATCTTCCCATGCAAAGAAATCTAATAATTAAATTGTTAAAAGGTTGGTTGACAAATATTGGACAACACACCCTTGACCTGTTATTTTCTGACAAATTTAGATATTATATAACAGATCTGACGATTCATTAACAGTTTTTAACCACATCAAAGTTTTAAGCTCGGTTCATCCCTTATTTTTAACCTTCCACACTACATATGAACCTATATGCCGAATTTGTTTGTTATTCCTACGCTGTCGTAATAATTTTGCATCGGTAAAACATCATCCGCCTCTGAGGCGACATTGAAGTTGTTTTAACCTTTTTCAAAGATTGGAAAAGGCGCTTCCGAAAAATAAAAAGCTTTGACAACTTCAATTTGCGTAAAAAGTTTAACCATGTTTATTTTCAAACAATCATACAATGAATTGCAAGATCTCATATTCGCTTCTTTTCATAACCGCCTCTTTGCTGCCTTTAAACAGCAACGCACAAGAGGCGTCTTCCACATTTTCTGCGGAAGACGTGACCGCGTCTCCCGCAATGTCAATCCCCTCATCCTGGACGTTTGATGACTGTATAAACTGGGCTACCGCCAACAACACCGACGTGAGACGCACAATCCTCAACATCCTGCAGGCAGACCAGGACATATACTCAGCCAAAGACGCATGGCTGCCCACAGTAGGATTCTCCACATCACAATCGTTCAACAATTATCCGTCGCCCGGAGACAACCGCAGCGGCAATGTTTACGGAAGCTCCTATGATATCAACGCCAACTGGACAGTATGGGAAGGGAATGTCAGGAAATATCGCCTCGAATCTTCCAAAATATTGCGGAAACAACAGCAGCTTGCCGGAGACGACGTGGTGAAAACCATTAAATTAGGAATACTTCAGGCATACCTCAATATAATGTATGCCGCCGAGGCTGTCACGATAGCTGAACAGACGCTGGAAGTCAGCTCCGGTCAGACAGACCGCGCCAAGAGACTTATGGAGTCGGGAAGGACATCAAAGGTGGATTACGCCCAGATAGAAAGCCAGAAAGCACAAGATTCATATAATCTTGTTCAGGCTAAAAATAATTATGAAAGCGCGAAAATGAGTCTTAAGAAGATTCTTGAACTCGGGCTTGAATACAATCTTGACATCGCGGACGTGTCGTTTCCTGATTCCGATGTGCTTGTTCCTCTTCCCGCAATGGGCGACACATATAATATCGCCGCATCATGGCTCCCCGGCATAAAAAGCAACGAACTGAACAAGGAGATATACGCCAACGACGTAAAAATAGCCAAGGCAGGCAATCTGCCGTCGATAACACTTTCAGGAGGTGTCGGCACTGCCTATTCCTCCGGAGGTGACAGCTGGACAAGCCAGATGGGTCATAATTTCGGTGAAAAAATCGGGCTCAACCTCTCGATACCCATCTACGACGGCAACGCCACCAAACGTGCCGTAGCCAAGGCGAAGCTCGCGGAACTCGAATATGACCTTACAAGAAAAAATCTTCTTGACGATCTCTCCCAGACTATCGAAAGCCTATATATCGACGCCAACAACGCTCGTGCCAAATACACTTCGGGACTCACCCAGCTTGAGGCGACACAACTCACGGACGACCTCACCAACCGACAGTTCGAACTCGGGCTCGTAAATCCCATAGAATTGCTGACCGCCCACAACAATCTCCTGAACGCAAGGCTCGAACTTCTCCAAAGCAAGTATATGGCTATCCTTGCCAACAAAACCATAAATTATTATGCCACACAGGAGGTGGCGGTTCCGTAACCATACGCGAGCCCCATCACTTCAGCATAACAGGTTAATTCCGAAAAATTCTCACATATGAAATATATCTATCTAATTCCGGCAGCTGCTATAGCTTTTGCAGCCACGTCATGTTCCGAAAAGTCGAAGATGGAACTGGAGACATACACCGTCGAGCCGACCTCGATGTCGGAGATTGTGACCGCCACAGGCACAATGGAATCCGTAACATCTGTGGATGTGGGTACACAAGTAACCGGCATCATCGACAAACTCTATGTGGATTTCAACGACCATGTGGAGAAAGGACAACTTTTGGCAGAAATTGAAAAAACTCTTCTCGACAGCGAGCTCAAGAGCGCCGACGCCTCCATGGCATCCGCGAAAGCCACATATGAATACGCCAAGACAAATTATGAGCGGGACAAGGCACTCCACGACGAACAACTCATTTCGGACTATGAGTTCCAGACTTCGCAGAAAGATTTCGAAGTGGCGAGACTGAGCTACGAGAAGACCCAGGCTGATCGTGTGCGAGCCGCTAAAAATCTGAATTACGCAGAGATATACTCCCCTATCGACGGAATCGTGGTTTCAAGAGAAGTCGAAGTGGGACAGACTGTCGTATCAAGCATGAATGTAGCCAACCTGTACGTGATCGCGGATCTTGACAATATGCAGGTTGTAGGTGCCGTAGACGAGGCTGACATAGGTCAGGTAAAAGTGGGGCAACATGTGACATTCACTGTCGACTCATATCCTGACGACACATTCAACGGCACCGTCACCCAGGTACGTATCAATCCTACCACAACCAACAACGTCGTAACTTACGAGGTGATAGTGGCAGCTCCAAATCCGGACCAGAAACTTATACCCGGCATGACCGCCAATCTCACGATCTATACCCTTGAGCTTGACAATGTGACCGCCGTGCCGCTGAAAGCGCTAAAATTCCAGCCTATGCAACCGGCTGAAAACGAAAAGAATCTTCCGGTTCCTGTGCCTCTGAAATCTGAAAGCAAATATTCAGTATGGGTGGAAAGAGACGGAAAACTGATACAGACCGCAGTCGAGACAGGGGTAGCCAACGCTATCTATCAGCAGATCACCGGAGGGCTGAAAGCGGGTGACAAAGTGGCGCTGCAATATAACGAGACCGCCGGACAGCCTCAGCAGAAACAAGGGGAAGAAAACCCTTTCATGCCAAAACCGCCGGGAGCCAACAGAAACAAAAGCAAGTAAACAATGGCAAAAGAGATAATTAAAATAGAAAATCTTAAACGCTATTTCAAAGTCGGCGACGAGACTGTGAAGGCGTTGCGCGGAGTCTCTTTCACAATATATGAAGGTGAGTTTGTCACCATCATGGGCACCTCCGGTTCCGGGAAATCCACTCTGCTCAACACTTTGGGATGCCTTGACACTCCAACATCCGGAGAATACTATCTCGACGGAATCGCCGTTAAAGGAATGGGGAAAAACGAACGCGCGAGGATCAGGAACCGTAAGATTGGATTCATATTCCAGAACTACAACCTGTTGCCCAAAACCACCGCGCTTGAAAACGTAGAACTCCCCCTTCTCTACAATTCATCGGTCTCCGCGAAAGAAAGAGCGGAAAGGGCTGAGAAATGCCTCCGGGAAGTAGGGCTTGGCGAACGGCTTTACCATAAAAGCAACCAGATGTCGGGCGGCCAGCAGCAACGTGTCGCAATCGCCAGGGCGCTGGTCAACAATCCGGTGATAATCCTTGCGGACGAGGCAACCGGAAATCTTGACACACGGACATCATTCTCAATCCTGACACTCTTCCAGCGTCTCTATCGAGAAGGAAAGACGATCATTTTCGTCACACACAATCCGGAGATAGCGCTTTATTCGTCACGCAACATCATGCTCCGTGACGGGCATATCGTTAGCGACGAATACAATGACGATATCAAGTCGGCTGAAGAAGTATATAGAAATCTCCCCGAGGAAAACGACTGACAGACAATGAACATCCAGAACTTATTTAAAATAGCGATCAAGGCACTTGGCAACAACAAGATGAGATGCTTCCTGACCATGCTGGGAGTGATTATCGGAGTTGGGGCGGTCATAGCGATGCTTGCCATTGGACAGGGGTCGAAAAACTCCATCAAGGCGCAGATCTCTGAAATGGGTAGCAACATGATAATGATCATGCCCGGAGCGGAGAGAAGGGGCGGCGTACGCCAGAGCAGCGATGACATGCAGACCCTCAAGCCCGCCGATTATGAGGCGATCGTTAACCAGGCTACCGGAATTGCCCACATCACTCCCACCGTGTCATCTTCCGGACAATGGGTAAACGGCAACAACAACTACCCTTCCCAGGCACAAGGAGTCAACACACAATATCTTGACATAAGACAACGCAAGGTGGCGGAGGGAGAAATGTTTACCGAGTCAGACGTGAAGACAGCTGCAAAAGTATGTGTGCTCGGGAAAACGCTTGTCGACAACCTTTTCCCGGACGGCACCGACCCTATCGGAAAGGTGGTGCGTTTCGGCTCGATTCCACTCACCGTCATCGGTGTGCTGGATGAGAAAGGCTACAACACGATGGGTCAGGACCAGGACGACCTCGCCCTCGTGCCCTATACTACTGTGATGAAACGTATGCTCGCCATAGATTATCTCCAGGGGATTCAGGCTTCGGCAATCGATGAAAACAGAACAGAAGAGACAATCGCCGAGATCACAGACATATTGCGAACTCAGCATAAGCTCCGTGATGACCAGGAAGACAATTTCTCCATACGGTCTATGCAGGAACTTGCCCAGATGATATCTTCCACCTCTTCCATGATGACCGTGCTCCTCGCCTGCGTGGCGGGTATTTCCCTCCTTGTCGGAGGTATCGGCATCATGAACATCATGATAGTGAGCGTCACGGAGCGCACTCGCGAGATCGGCCTCCGCATGAGTATCGGAGCAACGGGCAAAGACGTGATGACACAATTCCTGATAGAAGCGATCATTATTTCAGTGACCGGAGGCGTACTTGGAATACTCGCCGGGGCGATAGCCACGTGGATGATAAAGCTGTTCGCCCACTGGCCTGTGCAGATCGACCCCAGTTCGGTGATTCTCTCGTTTGTGGTCTGCACCGCTATCGGTATCATTTTCGGGTTCTATCCCGCCGCCAAAGCCTCCAACCTTGATCCGATTGAAGCCATCAGATATGAATAACGACAACAATGTAAGGTCAAATTTAAATGTAAGGTCGAATTTCGCAGAAACGGCGACAGTTGTACTGTTGGCGTTTCTGCTCTTCTATTTTCCTTCAATGCTTGCCATCCTCACCAAAGGTGACGAGCCTTGGGAATGGATCATGTGGAGCATCGCTATGGCGACATCGTATACCGCAGTCTTCTGTATCGACTACTTCTGGATAGTTCCCGCCACACTATTCAGAAAAGACAGAAAATTTCTTTTTTTCTTTTCAAACATTATCCTTATACTCGTTGCGTGCTCACTTATCCCCTTATGGTTTGAGACTCACGGAGGACTCCCCCGCCCGCGCCACCTCGCCGACCATCCGTTCTCTCTCGGACAATATCTCATGAACTATCTGAAAGTCATGATACGCGACGGCATTATGATGATCTTTGCGGTCGCGCTCGCATATGCGCTACGCCTTTCCAAAGAACATGAGAACATGCGTCGGCGCCAGCTCGAACTGGACGCTGAAAGACAGCAGATAGAACTGAAAAGTCTCAAGGCGCAGCTGAATCCTCATTTCCTTTTCAATTCTCTCAACAATATCTACGCACTTATAGGCATCTCTCCCGAGCGTGCCCAGAAAGCTCTTCACGATCTCAGCAACATGCTGAGATTCATGATCTATGACGCGGCGTCAGCTTACGTGCCGCTTGAAAAAGAGATAAAATTTATTTCCGACTATGTGGAGCTCATGAAGTTACGTCTGGGGAGTTCCGTCAGACTCGACTGCAATATCTCTACATCCAACACAGGAGACATGGCTATCGCACCGCTGATATTTCTCACGTTAGTGGAAAACGCGTTCAAACATGTGGCAATTACAGACGGCAAAGGGTTCATATCCATAAGCATAGAAGCCACAGAGCAATGTGTGACATGCCGGGTAGAAAACTCCTGTCTCCCCGGTGACACTAAGACAAAACCGCCGATGACAAATTCCGGTGTGGGTCTTTCCAACATACAGCGCCAGCTGGGACTTATATATCCGGGACAGCATACGCTTTCCATTCAAAAAAACGGAAATGAGTTTTTTGCCGAAATAACGATAATGTCAGACGTCCTTCGTCGGGGAAATCCATTTTACAGACAATCTTCCACGCACTAAAAACGTTAGAAGAAAAACACCTTGACATGAACAGAAATCTTAAATGTGTCATCATCGACGACGAGCCCCTCGCAAGGGAACTGATAAAGAGCTATGTTGAAAAAACTCCCGGCATCACTCTTGAAGGGTGCTTTGAATCCGCTGCCGAAGCGGTAAAAAAAGTCATTGGCGGGGAGATCGATGTTGTCTTTCTTGATATCAACATGCCGATGCTGAACGGCATTGAATTTGCAAGTCTCATACCGGCGCACACGCGCATAATATATATCACGGCTTATGAACAATACGCCCTTCAGGGTTTCAAGGTAAATGCACTTGACTATCTTCTGAAACCCGTGAGCTATCAGGAGTTTGCCAGAGCCGTGGGGAAAGCCCTCGAATGGCAGTCGATGAGACAAGCCTATGAATCAACCTCCAAGACATCACCGGAGATGATAACAATCAAGGCAGACTACCGCCTTGTTCAAATGAAGCTCGATTCAATAAAGTATATAGAAGTGCAGCGCGACAGGGTGATATTCTACCGCACCGAAGGCGACCCGGTCAGCAGCCTGATGACTTTGCGCGACATTGAGGAAGCACTTCCACCCGACAGGTTCATGAGAGTGCACCGCTCATATATAGTCAACCTTAATCAGATCGAGGTGGTTGAACGCAACAGGATAGTTTTCGGAAAGACTTACATTCCGGTCTCCGAGACAAAAAAAGATGAGTTCCTCGCCCGGCTCAAATAATATCTTAGGGTAAGTACATATCAAAAATCTACAATCTACGTCTGTCTACCCCCTGAGAAACGCCAATATAGGTTTCCAAATTTAAAATAATTGTCAAAATTTGTGCAAAATCGCAAAATTGTATGTAATTTTGCAGATGCTAACCTTTTGACCATTCATTCAAAATCATATGGCAATTAAAAACAACATCATGATTGTTCGCCATCGCTTGCTGACTGAGCTCGTCAAGCTTTGGAAAGAAGGATCACTTGAAGAGAAGATCGACAGGCTACCAATCGAACTGAGTCCTAAACGTTCGAAACATCCCGGGCGTTGCTGCATCCATAAGGAACGAGCGGTGTGGCGCTACAAGTCTCTTCCGTTGCTCGGACTTGACATGACTGACGAGACCGATGAGCTCACCCCATTGTCGGAATATGTGAAGGTCGCTCTCGGAAGGGAAGACAGGAGACATATTAAAGAAAATATAATGTGTGTGATAGACGAGGCATGCTCGTCATGCGTGCACACCAACTACGAAGTCACATCCCTCTGCCGAGGATGCGTGGCGCGAAGCTGTATCCACAACTGCCCTAAAAACGCCGTTCATCTTGATTCGGATACCGGCAAGGCTAAGATCGATCATGACAAATGCATCAGCTGCGGCATTTGCCATAAAAGCTGCCCATACCATGCTATCGTCTACATCCCTGTGCCATGTGAAGAGGCATGTCCCGTGAAAGCGATTTCAAAAGATGAACACGGCATCGAGCATATCGATGAATCAAAATGCATATATTGCGGCAAATGTATGAATGCCTGCCCGTTCGGAGCGATCTTCGAGATTTCTCAGGCATTTGATGTGTTGAACGCCATCAGACGTGGCGAGAAGGTGATCGCCATAGTCGCCCCATCCATTCTCGGTCAGTTTGACGCCGCTCCGGAGAATGTATATGGAGCATTCAGGGAAATAGGGTTCGACCGGGTAGTCGAAGTCGCTCAGGGAGCCATGGACACCGTCAGGCATGAGGCGGCAGAACTTATTGAGAAGCTGGAGGAAGGACAGCCATTCATGACCACTTCATGCTGTCCGGCATATATCGAGCTGGCAGAAAAACATATTCCGGAAATAAAACCGTTTATCTCCACAACGAGATCACCGATGTATTATACTGCAAAAATTGTCAGGGAACAGCATCCTGAAGCAAAAATAGTATTTGTCGGTCCATGTGTGGCAAAGCGTAAGGAGGCAAGGAAAGACGACCTTGTGGACTATGTGATGACATTCGAGGAAATCGCCTCCATTTTCGATGCCTACAACATGGAGATTCCTCAGGCAGACCCACAGGTGCCTTCGTTCATCTCTGTAAAGGAAGCCCACGGATTCGCCGCCGCCGGAGGTGTGGCAGGCGCTGTCAAGGCATATCTGAAGCTTGATCAGGAAAAACTGAATGAAATCAACGCCCTGGGCATTGCCAACCTCGACAAACGAAATATCGCCCTGCTCTCCTCTTACGCAAAGACAAAACGTGCTCCCGGACGCTTCATTGAAGTCATGGCATGCGAAGGGGGCTGCATAACAGGGCCAAGCTCCGCTACAGTCGGCACCGAGGGAAAACGTAGATTTGACAAGGAGCTTAAAAAGCAATTGAAGACATATTGAACACTTTGGCGTTGAATATTTTTGAACTTATTGACCGCCTTGAGGGCTCCCGCTCTCTGGAGCATTCAGAATTTGTAAGGCTTCTGTCGGATGACATTTCACCCGACGAAGCCTTATATCTTCAACATAGGGCAAGATTTATCACCGACAGAATTTTCGGACGCAATGTGAGGATACGGGGACTTATCGAGATAACCAATGTATGCCGCAATGACTGCCTGTACTGCGGACTGCGCAAAAGCAATTCCTCCCTTCGCAGATATACACTGACTGTCGGTGAAATACTCTCATGCTGCCGTCTCGGCTATGAGGCTGGATTCAGGACATTCGTGTTGCAAGGTGGCGAGAATCCCGGATTGACAGCGGATAGAATTGTGGAGACAGTATCCGCGATTCACAAAGAATTTGCCGACTGCGCGATAACTCTTTCACTCGGCGAATGGAGCGACAACGACCTGGAGCTTTTCCGAGAAGCCGGAGCCGCACGCTATCTGCTGAGGCATGAGACGATCAACAGCGCACACTACTCACGTCTCCATCCCTCAGAAATGTCAAGAGACAACAGGCTCAGATGCCTGTGGACACTGAAACGTCTCGGCTACCAGACAGGCACAGGCATAATGGTAGGATCTCCGTTCCAGACCGTCAGCAATATCGCTGAAGATCTTCTTTTCATGAAAGAGCTGCAGCCGGAAATGATCGGGATCGGTCCGTTCATCCCCCACTCCGCCACACCCTTCGCCGGATACAATGCCGGAAATCTTGATCTCACCCTGAGACTGATTTCCATATTGAGACTGATGTTTCCGGGCGCCAACATCCCTGCCACCACCGCCCTGCATACCCTACATCCGCAAGGAAGAGACCGAGGGCTCCTTGCCGGGGCAAACGTAGTGATGCCTAACCTCTCCCCTACCGGAATAAGGAAACAGTATTCGCTTTACGACAACAAAAAATCATTCGGTGCAGAATCTGCGGAAGGGCTCGCGAAACTGGCTTCCCAATTGGAAAAGATCAACCTTTTTATCACAACAGAAAGAGGAGACTACAAAAATGTATAATCCTGATTCATCCTACGCCACAGAATTTATCGATCATGGCGAGATTATCGAGTCGATAAGATTTGCCGAAGAAAAATCTTCCGACCATAACTACATCCGCTCCCTGCTTGAGAAAGCAGCCGAGGCGAAGGGTCTGTCTCACCGTGAGGCGGCGGCATTGCTGCTCTGCGAGGATCCGGAGATCATTACCGGTATTTTCAACCTTGCAAATGACCTCAAACACAGATTCTATGGCAACCGCATAGTGATGTTCGCGCCACTATACCTTTCCAATTACTGTGTAAACGGCTGCACATATTGCCCGTATCACTTCAAAAACAAGACCATCCCCAGAATAAAGCTGTCTCAGGAAAGGATCAAGGAGGAAGTGACGGCACTTCAAGACATGGGACACAAACGCCTCGCGATAGAGGCGGGAGAAGATCCGCGCAACAACCCTATCGAATATATTCTCGAATCCATAAAGACAATATATTCCATACGCCACCGCAACGGTGCGATAAGACGGGTAAACGTCAATATCGCAGCGACGACAGTAGAAAATTACAGACGTCTCAAAGAGGCGGAAATCGGAACATACATACTGTTTCAGGAGACATACCATAAGGAAAATTATGAACGTCTGCACCCTACCGGTCCAAAAAGCGACTACCGCTGGCATACCGAGGCGATGGACCGGGCAATGGAGGCTGGCATAGGAGACGTAGGGCTCGGGGTGCTTTTCGGATTAAACACTTACCGATATGATTTCATAGGACTGCTGATGCACGCCGAGCATCTGGAATCCAAGTATGGAGTCGGACCACATACAATAAGCGTGCCTCGTATTTGCCCTGCCGACGACATTTCCACAGACGATTTCCCCGACGCCATATCGGATGACCTGTTCTGCCGGATTGTTGCCGTGTTGCGCCTCGCAGTGCCGTATACCGGGCTTATCATCTCCACAAGGGAAAGTCCGGAAGTAAGAGCCAAGGTCCTCGACCTCGGCGTATCCCAGATAAGCGGAGGATCAAAGACTTCCGTGGGCGGATATGCGGGAGACGCTCCCGAAGAAGAAAACAGCTCCGCCCAGTTTGATATTTCAGACAACCGCACTCTTGACGAGGTCGTGAGGTGGCTCATATCCACAGGACACATCCCGAGTTTCTGCACCGCATGCTATCGTCAGGGAAGAACCGGAGACCGTTTCATGGCTCTTGTCAAAAACGGACAGATCGCAAACTGCTGTGCGCCAAACGCCATGCTGACGCTTGCCGAATATCTCAAGGACTACGCCTCCGAATCAACCGCAAAAGAAGGATACAAACTCATAAGACAGCAGGTAGAAGAGATTCCGGGGGAAAAAGTCAGGAAGCTGACAAAAGATTACCTTATCAGGATAGAAAATGGTGAAAGGGATTTAAATTTTTGAATATGAACACCACTCCACAGTCTGAAAGACTTAATATTGTCGTATTGGGAGCATGCAATTCCGGTAAATCTTCTTTGATAAACATGCTCGCCGGACAGGAGGTCTCCCTGACCTCTGATGTGGCTGGCACAACCACCGACCCCGTGCGCCGCGCAATGGAAATCCCCAATGCGGGACCTGCCTTACTGACCGATACCGCCGGATTTGACGACACGACTCCTCTCGGCATACAGAGAGTGGAACTCACTCTGAAGACTCTTGAGGCAGCTGACATGGCGCTCCTGTTGACAGGAGAAAACACCGAGGCGGAGAAAAAATGGATCAGCATGTTGAAAAATCGGGGGATACCTTTCGTCAAGGTGGCAAACAAATCCGATATACATGGTGACCGGGAAGCCGATGTCTGCGTGTCTGCCTGCCGGAAGGAAGACCGTCAGAAGCTTATTGACGCGATCCTTCAGAAAATACCCTCTGACTTCGCACCGAGAGATCTTCTCGGAAATCTTGTAGATACCGGAGATCTTGTCGTGCTCGTGATGCCACAGGATTCTCAGGCGCCTAAAGGGCGGCTCATACTTCCTCAGGTTCAGACCATCCGTGCATTGATCGACCGCGGTTGCACCGTTGTCTGTGCCACTCCCCAAAATCTTTGCCATTCACTTGCCAAGCTTAGCGCAACACCGGATCTCGTCATAACGGATTCGCAGGTATTCGACTTCGTGGAAAGCAATATTCCGGATGGAATCAGGCTCACATCTTTTTCAATATTGATGGCTGCCTACAAAGGTGATATAGAATACTTTGTCAACAGTGCCAGGAAATTGCACTCCCTCAACTCCTCAAGCCGGGTGCTCATAGCGGAAGCCTGCACACACGTCCCTGCCAACGAAGACATCGGTAGAGTCAAAATCCCCGCAATGCTGAAGAAAAAAGCCGGAGAAGGTATCACCATAGATTTCGCCACAGGCAAGGATTTCCCCTCCGACCTCACAGGATATGACCTCATCATTCATTGCGGGGGGTGTATGTTCAACAGAAGAATGATCATGAGCCGCGTGCAACGAGCCAGGGAAGCGGGAGTGGCGATGACAAATTACGGTGTTACGATAGCCTGTCTCAAAGGGATCATCGACAAAGTTGTATATTGACAATCAACAGCGCGCGACACCATTATTCCCGATTGATTCCCACATTAATCTATGAACAACACAACGACCTATTGAATAAAAAAGGATTACAACGCGCGTTGTAATCCTTTTTATTCAATAGGTCGTTGTAAAACAATATTGCTTTTTTCATGCGGAGACCCGCATGAAAATCGGTTTACTTGCCGAAATAACGGTTGTAAAGACCGGCAAAGCCCTGTCCGTGACGAGCTTCGTCTTTTGCCATCTCATGAACTGTGTCGTGGATAGCGTCAAGATTCTGAGCCTTGGCATTCTTGGCGATACGCATCTTGTCGGCGTTTGCGCCTGCCTCGGCATGCATACGCTTCTCAAGGTTGGTTTTTGTATCCCATACCATTTCTCCGAGAAGCTCTGCGAATTTTGCCGCATGCTCAGCCTCTTCCCATGCATAACGCTTGAAAGCTTCCGCAACTTCCGGATAGCCCTCGCGGTCTGCCTGACGAGACATTGCGAGATACATTCCGACCTCGGTGCATTCCCCTACGAAATGATTGTTGAGATCCTTCTTCATTTCTTCGTCGCAGTCTTTCGCCACGCCGATTTCATGCTCTGTGACGAACTTAAGGAGAGCAGTCTGGTCAAGTTCTTTAAACTTTGAAGCCGGAGCGCCACACTGGGGGCACTTTGCAGGAGCCTCTTCGCCCTCTGCGACATATCCGCATATTGTGCAGATCCATTCTTTAGCCATAACTTGAAAATTTTAGTTATTTGAGTTATTGAGTTATATGTGTCGAATTTCAATATTTCCTTTTTACTTTATGCAAATTTACGATTTTTTTTTTAATTTCGCATCATGTCAGCATCCAAACAAAAGTTAAATTACATTGATTTATATTTTCGCAGATCTGTTGCCGAAAATAATTTCTCCAATCTTGTCGTGACTGTCAGCGGAGGAGCCGACAGCCTCACACTCCTTTCAGCGTTGTCTCAAACAGACACACGACTGATCGCGGCACATTGCAACTTCCATTTAAGGGGGGAGGAAAGTATGCGTGACCAGCGCCATGTGGAAACCATTTGCCACAGACTGGGAGTTCCGGTATTGATCAAGGATTTCGATGTGGATGAATACATGAAAGCCAACAATGGAATATCCACAGAAATGGCATGCCGTGAATTAAGATATGAATGGTTTGATGCAATAGCTGTGGAATATGGGGCAGACAGGATCGTCACCGGACACAATGCCGATGACAATATCGAAACCTTGTTTCTAAACCTGCTGAGAGGTTCCGGCACATCAGGATTGCGTGGAATGCTTCCCGACACGGGAAAGATATGGCGGCCTCTTTTACAATTCCATAGACACGAAATAGAAAAATATCTTGCTGATAAGGCGATCCCATACATTACAGATTCTTCCAATTTATCAAACGACTTCCGACGCAATTTCATACGTAATGAAATCATCCCGCTGTTCAAGACCCGCTGGCAGGGATTTGACAAAGCCCTTGACCGAAGCCTGGCGTTTATCAGAAGCGAGAACAAAGTAGTCAACGCTATGGTTGAAAACTCTTTACCAAAACCCGGGGAACCACTATCCTCATCAGTCATCATCCAATTTCCGGATCCGGAACTTCTTGTGAGACGCTATGTCGAGCCCTTCGGACCGTTCACCACTACCGCAGGAGAAATAGTCGACGCCATCAAAGCCTCCAAACCGGATAAAAAGATATGGAGACTGCGCAAGGGCACATTGACACTCAAAGGTGGTCTTCTGACAGCCATTCACCATTAAAATGTAAGCATAAGCATTCACACGACAACTTTTTATCATATTTTAGCGTTTCCAATTTGTGTCATTTAGATTTTTTTTCTAAATTTGCATCATATTTATAGCGCCAACGATTCCAAGGCGCAAATTCAGGACTGTCGTTCTATTCCTATTATATTATTTATCTAATACTCGTTATTGTTGTATAATAACGGCAAACACAGATGAAACAGAACGACTTCTCCAGTCTCTCACATTGTAAAATTTCCTCATCGGTTTCCACCTTTCTCCTCTTTATTAAGGTTCGTAGTGTGCCCGTTTCAGGCTAAGGATGCCGATGACGACAAAATCATATAACATAATTTTTATTTATGTTCCACATCAATGACTTTGAAACCATGGATGATGTCCAGATTCGTGAAACAGCTGATTCCATGGGTATTAAAAAACCTGGATCCGCTTCCCGCGATGAAATCATCGAAGCGATCCTTGACCGGCAGGCCGAATCTTCGGCTAAAGACATTGTCTCAAAAAACGGAGACAAGAAGAAAGCCGCGAAAACCAAAGAGCCTCGTGCCAAGAAGGCTAAAAAACAGGCTGTAGCTGAACCGACAGCAAAAACTGACCCCCAGCGCGATGACAAAGACGTTATCCCGCAAGCTGGAGATGATTCTCAAAATATTTTTGAGTCCTTAATGTCGGAAGAGCTTCCCCTTCCTAAAAGAAGAGGCAGAAAGCCTAAAAGCCTTCAGATTCAGGAAGAGCAACCTGCGGAACCGGCTCCCCAGCCAAAAAAAAGAGGCAGGAAACCGGCAAACGCCAGCAATACGGCAAATACTGTAAAAACGACAACAGAAAACCACGACAATCAACCTTCCGATACCGCGATTGCCGTCATTGAAGACAACAACGCTTTTCCCGACAATATCCAGGACGGTCCCATAGAAGAGACTCCTGAAAATTCTGTAGAAACCCAGGACCCTGCAGAAGAACATGCCACACCTATTGAACCGGAAACTGAAGATACAATAACTTCCGAGCCACAGGCTCCCGCGATGGCTGCGCAAGAGGAGCGCCCAAAGTTAAAAGTATTCACTCCCCGCAACCAGAAACCCGGACAGAACGAAGGATTGTCTCTCACATCTTTCTTCACACCAACCAAAGGGAAAACATTTACCCCTCGCGGACACAGGGACGCGGCAAAAGACAACCGTGCCCCACAGGCATCCCCCGCGATAGAAGAAGGTATTCTCCCGACCCCGCAGGCTCAGCCGATACAGATGCGTGAACCCGGCGCGACATCTCAGCAACCCCTCTCCAAACAGCAGAAAAACCAGATCAAGAAGATGCAGAGGATGCAGAGACAAGGTTTCAACGTCCCTATTCCTCAGCAACCTGATGAAGCCGATATGACCGGAATACTGACAGCCTACGGTGTGCTTGAGGTTATGCCGGAAGGTTTCGGATTCCTGCGGTCCGGGGATTACAATTACCTCGGCAGTCCCGATGACATATACGTGTCACAAAACCAGATAAAGGAATATGGACTCAAGACAGGTGACGTGGTAGAGGCATCAATATGTCCGCCTCGTGAGGGCGACAAATACTACCCTCTCGTGAAAGCCCTGTCGATAAACGGACTCTCACCTGAAGTCATCCGCGACCGTGTCCCGTTCGAACATCTCGTTCCACTTTTCCCTGACGAAAAGTTTGAAATTACCAAGGGCAAGTTTGCAAACATATCCACCAGAGTCGTCGATATGTTCTCCCCTATCGGCAAAGGTCAACGCGCACTCATCGTCGCCCCGCCGAAAACAGGTAAGACAATACTACTCAAAGATATCGCCAACGCCATTTCAGATAATCATCCGGAGACTTACATCATAATGCTCCTTATCGACGAACGTCCTGAAGAGGTAACCGACATGGCACGCAGCGTAAACGCCGAGGTGATAGCTTCCACTTTTGACGAACCGGCTGAAAGGCATGTAAAGATCGCCAATATCGTGCTTGAAAAGGCAAAACGTCTCGTGGAATGCGGACATGATGTCGTGATAATGCTTGACTCTATCACACGTCTCGCCCGTGCGTTCAATACTGTTTCTCCCGCATCCGGCAAGATCCTTTCGGGAGGTGTGGACGCCAACGCGCTGCAACGTCCGAAAAGATTTTTCGGAGCGGCGCGAAACATCGAAAACGGAGGTTCCCTCACTATCATCGCCACTGCGCTTACGGAAACTTCCTCTAAGATGGACGAGGTGATATTCGAAGAGTTCAAGGGCACAGGCAACATGGAGCTGCAGCTCGACCGCAAGCTCTCCAACAAACGCATCTTCCCTGCCGTCGATATCATAGCGTCGTCCACCAGAAGGGATGATCTCCTTCTCCCTCAGGAGACACTCAACCGCATGTGGGTTCTCCGCAATTACCTTGCGGACATGAATTCTCTTGAGGCAATGGAGTTTATCAAAAAGCGTATGGAAATGACGCGCAACAATGAGGAACTCCTTGTGACAATGGATAAATAATCTATGAGCGAAAAAACTAATGCGGCAAGAATACTCGACCGGCTCAAAATAAATTATGAGCTGGTCGAGTATGCAGTCGATCCCGACAACCTTGCCGCCGAACATGTGGCGGAAGAACTTGGAGAACCTATCGAACAGGTGTTCAAGACTCTGGTTCTTAGGGGTGACAAATCCGGAATATTCGTTTGCGTGGTGGCCGGCAACCGTGAAGTCGATCTGAAGAAAGCAGCCAAAGTATCCGGCAATAAAAAAGCTGAAATGATCGCGATGAAGGAGCTGCTCCCTCTCACCGGTTATATCAGGGGAGGATGCACGGCGATCGGGATGAAAAAGCGTTACCCGACTTTCATAAGCGAGGATGCCGCAGATTTCCCGTTCATTTATGTAAGCGCCGGGAAACGGGGTCTTCAGCTCAGACTTTCCCCCACAGATCTGGCGAAGGCGGCTGAAGCATCTTTCGCCGACATATCCACCATCTAAATTTCGTATTATCGTGAATACTTTCGGCAAAAATCTCACACTCACTACTTTCGGAGAAAGCCACGGTCCCGCTATGGGTGGTGTCATCGATGGATTCCCTCCCGGATTCAAGATTGACTTTGACGCACTGCTTGAGGAAATAGCCAAACGTAGGCCCGGTTCGTCGGCGCTCGTCACTGCTCGCAAGGAGACAGATACCCCTGAATTTCTATCGGGTATTTCCAACGACGGTGTCACACTCGGCACTCCGATAGGCTTTATCGTCAGAAATTCTGACCATCATTCGTCTGATTATGACGAGATGGCAAAAGTGTATCGCCCGAATCATGCTGACTATACATATATAAAGCGATACGGCATCCGTGATCACCGTGGGGGCGGACGCTCGAGTGCAAGGGAAACGGTCAATTGGGTTGTAGCCGGGGCTTTAGCCGCACAATGGCTTGAATCTAAAGGCATAACCGTTCAAACCGCGCTGACACAGGTAGGACCAGTCACCGCCGGAGATATTTTCGACGGACTGATGACAAACCCGGAAAACCCGTTCAAGCTTGAAGTCAATCCCGACATCCGGCTTGCTATGGAAGAGTTTGTCAAGGAGACTAAAAAGGCAGGCGACAGTGTCGGCGGACGGGTAAGCTGCCTGATCACCGGAGTTCCGGCAGGAATCGGCAATCCCGTGGCTGAAAAGCTGCATGCAGCCCTCGCGGCAGCGATGATGAGCATCAACGCCGCGAAAGGGTTTGAATACGGGTTAGGATTCAAGGCTTCCTCTTCCATGGGGAGCGCTACCGCCGACAAATTCATTCAGGTTGAAAAAGAAGGGGATCCCCTTAAGACTTCTACCAACTTCAGCGGCGGCATACAGGGTGGAATATCAAACGGAATGCCTATATTTTTCTCTGTAGCGTTCAAACCGACACCGACTTTGTTGAAACCTATTGAGACAGTAGACACGGAAGGAAATGCCACTGTATTGAATCCTGCGGGGAGACATGATCCCTGCGTGGCGGTCCGTGCCGTACATGTCGTGAAAGCTATGGCTGCTTTGGTGATTGCCGATTATCTCGTATGACTTCTTATTCTGAATATCTCAACAAAATTTTTCCCGGTGTAAAAGTACAGAAAATTTCTGTCAACGCCGGGTTTTCTTGTCCTAACAGGGATGGATCGATCGGAACAGGAGGATGCTCCTACTGCCGAAACGATTCATTCTCGCCGGCATACTGCATGACAAGGGAGAGCGTCGCGTCTCAGATCACAAAAGGGAAAGCGTTTTTTTCCAGAAAGTATCCGGACATGAAATATCTGGCATATTTTCAATCATATACCAATACTCACGGACGCGACACAGCTCTTCTTGAAAAGCTTTATCGCGAGGCTTTGGATTGTGACGGAATAGTGGGGCTTGTAATCGGGACACGTCCTGACACCCTCCCGGGATGCGTGATAGATCTGCTCACAGAATTGAACAGGGAAAAACCTGTCTTTCTCGAGATCGGGGCTGAATCATCTTTCAACGAAACTCTCAAGACTATCAACAGACACCATTCGTGGGAAGACGTGGAAGACGCGGTCACAAGGGCTGCCGGAAGCGGGATCCGTTGCGGACTGCATCTGATTGCCGGACTGCCGGGCGAGAACCGCAGCCATATACTACAAAATGTAAGGAAAGCGTGTTCCCTGCCGATAGAGACCCTTAAGCTTCATCAGCTGCAGATACTTAAAGACACGCCGCTATACCATCAGTGGAAAAATGGCACAATAGATGTCACGCCTTTCTCTCTGGATGATTATCTCCGACTTTGTGCGGAAATAACAGAAATAGTGCCGGATAGTATTGTTATAGAAAGATTTCTTGCCCAAAGTCCTCCCGATATGGTGGCTGCTCCTAAATGGGGACTGAAAAATTATCAGTTCACGAATCTACTGAATCAAATAATATCAAAGAAGAAGCGTTAAACAGATGACAGGCAATTCATCAATGATGCCACGTTCCAAAGTAGCTTTTATTATTAAAGCATAATATAATCTGCATGTTATCAAACAGATGCCAAATAACCCAAATTTCGGATTATGCTTTTTTACATTGCTGTTTGCCAATTATAAGAATGATCTAAACAGATTTAAACCACATAGTTATGAAAAAGTTATTTGCAGCCGGGCTCTTCGCCCTTACCGCGGGTGCGTTTCCCGCCATGGCTGACATCACTGTCAAGCTCCCGTCAGATGCCGGGATCAAGTCTCTTGAATACAATTACACCACAATTCCCGCCCTCGCCTCTGCCAAAAGTCGCGCCGAACGTGGCACTGTCAGCGACAGCGTTGCTGTCAAAGACAACACCGCCGTTATCCCTGTGGGAAATGACAATGGAGGATACAGCTTTCAGATAAAGACAGGAGAAAAATCATATATTCCCATGTACGCTCTTCCCGGAGACAATGTGATTATAGAAATTTCTGCCCTTGAACCTCTCGATTATAAGGCTTCCGGATCTCAGCTCGCTGACGACATGAATGCGGTCGACGAGATTGAGGCTCCTTTTGTGGAGCAGATCTCCGCGATATCAAAATCTGAAAATCCTGACAGGCAGAAAATGCAGGAGATCTACGGTGATTTTATGGAAGCGATAAAAGAGTTTATTGAAGAGAATCCTACCTCCACCGCGTCAAGCATGGCGATAATGTATCTTTCCGGAGATGACTTCGTGAATGCCTACAACCGTCTTGGGGAAAGGGCGAAGACATCTGCCGTATATCCTCTTGTAAGCCGCCAGTATGAAAGGGTTCAACAGAGTCTTGAAAAAGAGCGCAAACTCAAGGAGCTTTCCTCAGGCAACGTCGACGCCCCCGGCTTCTCACTGAAAGATCTTGACGGCAAAATGGTAAGTCTTTCCGATTTCAAAGGGAAATGGGTAATCCTCGACTTCTGGGGCAGCTGGTGCCCCTGGTGTATCAAAGGGTTCCCTGAGCTGAAAGAGGCTTACAATAATTACAAAGGGGAACTCGAGATCATCGGCATTGACTGTCGCGAGGATGAGAACGCATGGAGAAAGGGAGTTGAGAAATACGAACTTCCATGGGTCAACGTATACAATCCGGAGACAACAACCGTGCTTGATGATTATGCAGTATCCGGATTCCCGACAAAGGCAATCATCAATCCCGAAGGTAAAATCGCCAACATAACCGTAGGACACGATCCCGCCTTCTTCGACAAACTCAAAGAACTCATGGGGAAATAATTGGATAATCCACATCTAAATAAAATCGGCAAGCCTTGAAGAGGCTTGCCGATTTTATTTAGATGAACATAACGAAAACTCGCCGCCACTGCGACCACGAAATTTTAAAGAACGCGGTCTTAGTTTTGGAGAACAAAGCCGGATGAGGGATTGAGTGTCACCGCGACTTTTTCGGGATTCTTGACTGTGATTTCAGATTTCACAGGTTCCCCTTTCTTGTCGTCATTGATCATCTGCAATTTTGCACCTTTCTCTAACATCGGAAGATTCAGCTCAAGTTTCAGCGGTTTTTCAAGATTGCTGACTCCGGCCACATACCACACGTCGCCATGACGGCGTGCCACAACCGCATACTGACCGGGGTACCCGGCAATATATTTGGTGTCATCCCATGTTGTCGGGACATTCTTCATGAAATCTATCGCCACGGCGGGAGCATCAGTAAGATTGTTGGGAGCCAACGCGAAATTCTGAACAGGATTCTGGAACAATACAGCTACTGCGAGCTGGAAAGCATCACTTGTGCGACGCACATTTCCCCCGTCATTCCCTTTGTTCATTCTTTTGTTGAGGAAAGAACCTCCATATTCCATGATAGCCGCCGAGTTGCGGATAAAGGGGTGGAGTGTGGCATGCAGAGCCTCCTTGTCACAGAATTTCTGATCAAAAATCATATTTTCCGAAGCGAGAACAGCTTCCGACCCTACAAAATTGGGATACATCCTCTCCCAACCTCTCGGAAGCGTGCAGCCATGGAAAACGACATCTATTCCATAATCAGCCGCGTCACTGAGAATATCCTCATACAGGCGCATCGTCTCCTGCTTGTCACCACCGAAGAAATCCACCTTAATAGCGTCTACACCGTTATCCTTCATCCACTTCATCCATTTCTTGCGCTCAATAGGACGATCCATTCTGTTGATCGGACCCTGTTCAATGTCATTCCAATGACCTGACGAAGAATACCACAATATCGGGTTCACCCCTTTCGAGTGAGCATACTTGATAAGCTCTTCCATCTTCTTTTCCCCGATATTGTTGTCCCACCAGTTGTCGATAAGCACATTGTCGTAACCCATCTCTGCGGCGAAATCAATATATGTCTTCTGGTCGTCATAATTGATGCTTCCGTCCTGCCAGAGTATCCAGCTCCATGTTCCTTTCGCCGCGCGCGCCGGACGAGACGTGGCATATTTGGGTTCCACGAGATCCCATGGAAGCGTCGTCTCCACTATCGGAGCAAGATTGTCGGAAACAGCCATAACCCGCCAGGGAGTATACCCCGGAAGTGCCACTCCGGGAGTCGAGCTCCCGTTGCCATTGTTTTCCTCATCCATAGGGAATGCTATGGAATACCGTCCGTTCTCAAAGTCGCTGAGATGTGACCCGCAGTAATAACCGTCCACACCGGTCTCCGTAAGAAGTGCCCATATCCCATCCGGAGTCTTGAAAAGTGCAGGAAACGTGTAGCCCCTTCCATACTCCGATTTCTGATTCATTGGAGCGTCCACCACATAATACTCCTCATAACTCGGCTTTGTTCGCTTCCATCCTATCATCGGATCTGATTGGGAGGTCAGAAATGTGGTGGTCCCTTCCGGGAAACCGAAAGAACTCTTCTCTTCTTTGACCACCATGGATCCTTTCCCGTTCTGTCTCGGCACACGATAACGGAACGCCACTCCGTCGTCCGCCACATGCCATTCCATGTCGAGACGCTTCCCTTCATCTCCGGCATATTCTACCACAGCGTTCGTGGCTGAGACATCCACATTACTTTTCTTGATCTTGTCTTGAGTATATGACCGCGACACGTCACTTATCCTGACATCCCCTTCTTTTAGTCCTTTCGACAGATCTGCAAAGTCTGTCACCAGACCGATCGGAGCTTTATCGATGACAGTCTTGCCGTCTAAAATGACGGAATAAACGGGTTGCCCTCCCGTTGCAAAAGATGTCACTACTTTTAATTTCCCTGAAGGGCTCTCGATCACCGCCCCCTGGGCACAAAGAGCAGCGAGCATAAATGAAGACAATATAATATTTCTGCGTTTCATGATTTGAAATTTTTCACAAATATAATACAAAAATCCTCACGAATCCGGACCCGGATATAATTTGCAATAAAAACCACCTTAAATGAAAGATCCGCTGCCATAGACAGATTGTCGACTATCTACAGACGGTCTTCAAATATCTACAATTAGTCGCGATATCCGCGTCTCTGTGCCATAAAAATAATGCATAGACAAAAAATCTCAGTTTAACATATTTCATATGTTATATTTCGTTGTTTTTTATTAATTTTGCGTAATCTCTCTCATCTCCTCTGTACCAAAGAGAAAAAATAAATCTAATCATGTCACCAGAAGAAACACTTGAACACATCGACCATTCCGCAATAGTGGAATCCGTAGATCCCGGCAAAAATACGGTCAATGTCAGGATCAATGATACCGGAGAATGCGGAGATTGTCCAGCGGCAAGACTTTGCGCCGCCAACGGCGAGCCGTCGAACCGTATTTCAATAGTCACGCCACATGCCTCCGGCTACCGCAAGGGAGACATTGTAACAGTAAGAGGCACCGAACAGATGCATCGGAAAGCAGTGATGTATGCCACTGTATTACCTTGTATCGCTCTTGTGGCTGTTATGGTCTTAGTGTTCCTCATCACTTTCAACCAGCTTGCCGCGGCTTTAAGCGGGATAGGAGCCACCATCCTGTTCTTCATATTGCTGTGGGGTTTCCGCAACCGTATAGCTCATGAATTTTCGTTTACAATAATCGGGAAACCTCAACGCCCGGGAGAAGAAAAATAAAAACAGATTCCATCTTACTGACTTATGACTATAGGAATTTCCATCATCGTATTAGGGGTGATCGGCATAATCGCCGCAGTACTCCTCTTCATCGCCGCGAAGAAATTTTACGTCTTTGAAGACCCCAAAATCGGAGAAATAGAGGAGCTGCTTCCCGGAGCGAACTGCGGTGGATGCGGATTCTCCGGATGCCATGCGTTTGCTGTGGAGTGCGCCCAGGCAAAATCTATGGACGGACTCATATGTACGGGAGTCGATGCGGAGGGAATGAAAAAAATCGCAGGCATCGCGGGACTCACCCCCGTGGAAGCACAAAGAAAGATTGCCGTGATAAAATGCAGCGCGTCTTGTGAAAACAGGGATCCGCGCAACATATATGACGGTGTCCGCTCCTGTGCCATAGAATCCGCCCTCTATCAGGGTGAAAGCGACTGCATCTACGGGTGTCTCGGTTGTGGCGACTGCGTGAAAGCATGTCCTTTCGGAGCCATGCGTCTCGACCCGGGAGAACAGCTTCCGCATGTAGACCTTGAGAAATGCACCGGTTGCGGCAAATGCGTGGAAACTTGTCCCCGCCATCTTTGTGAGCTCTCCCCCATCCATACAGACAGGCCTGTGGTCTGGGTGGCATGCGCGAACCGTGATCGCGGTCCGGTGGCGATGAAAGAATGCGGCGTGGCGTGTATCGGCTGCACCAAATGCCGGAAGGTGTGTCCTGTGGAGGCTCCTTCAATCACATCTTTTTTGGCACACATAGATCAGGAGAAGTGTACTTCCTGTGGAGAATGTATCCAGGCGTGTCCGCGCCATTCGATAAGATCCTCAGCCGGATGACCCAGTCCGGACTTTGAAACTCACTCAGTATTCAAAATTCCACATTCAAAGGATGAAGACATTTAAAATCGGGGGCATACACCCCCCTGAAAATAAAACCACCGGCGACAGTCCGGTAGTTGATATGCCGGTGCCGGGCGAACTTCGCATAATGCTTTCCCAATGCATCGGGGTGCCGGCGAAACCAATCGTAAAACCCGGTGACAAGGTAGAATACGGACAGATGATAGCCGAGGCTCCGGCATTCGTGAGCGCTCCGGTGTATTCCCCGGTAAACGGAACCGTCAAGAAACTTGAGCCCACGAGAACCCCCCAGGGGATATGGCAGGATTCCATAGTAATCGAGACAGATATGGACAATCCTGTCTCATGGCCCGCACCTCGGACTCAGGAAGAGGTGAACGACCTTTCGCCGGATGAGATCATCGACCTCGTGGGCAACTCTGGAATCGTAGGTCTCGGTGGGGCTACATTCCCCACAAAAGTCAAACTTTCGGTACCCAAAGGGAAATCCGTGGAATATGTCCTAATTAACGGAGCGGAATGCGAGCCATGTCTCACATGTGACGACGCGCTCATGCGATATGACGCACACAATATTGTCAAAGGAACACTCCTGATAATGAAAGCCACAGGGGCAAAATCAGGCATAATCGGCATCGAAGAGAACAAGCCGGATGCAATAAAGGCGATGAAAGCCGCCGTATCAGGCGAGCGTAGCCTTAACGTGGTGACTTTGAAGAAAAAATATCCACAAGGTGGCGAAAAGCAGCTGATATACGCCCTTACCGGAAGAACTGTCCCTGCGGGAGCCCTCCCGATCGAGACAGGATGTATTGTAGACAACGTGGCGACAGCATATGCCATATATGACGCCATATACAACAGGCGTCCACTGACAGAAAGAATAGTCACCGTGACCGGTCCGGAAATATCAGAACCCGGCAATTTCCGTGTCAAAAACGGCACATCCATTAAAGACATCCTTGATTTCGCTGGTGGAGTGCCGGAAGATACAGGTAAAATAATCGCCGGAGGACCCATGATGGGAAAAGCAGTATCAACTCTTGAGACTCCCGCCACCAAAGGGCTTTCAGGATTGGTGGCGCTCCCTCTTTCAGAATCTTTGAGAAAAAAAGAGGGTCCATGCATACGGTGCGCGAGATGCGTGAGCGTCTGCCCCATGGGACTCGAGCCTTATCTGCTGATGCTGCAGGCTGACGTAAAAAAATGGGACGACATGGCGGCAAGCGGAGTCATGAACTGCCTTGAATGCGGATGCTGCACTTATACTTGCCCTTCCTACCGCCCGCTACTCGACATGATCAAGCTTGGAAAACAGGAACTACGTAAGAAATAATAATTATGAATAAACTGATCATATCCCTGTCTCCTCACATTCATGCACCAGGGAGCATAGACCGGTGTATGTGGAACGTGGTGATCGCATTGGTTCCGGCACTTGCAGTGGCACTATGGACTTTCGGGCTGCCCGCACTTTGGGTGACCCTTATTAGTGTCGGGGCTTGTCTTCTGACAGAATGGACCATAACAAAGTTCATGTTTCGCAGACCTTGCACACTGTCAAACGGTTCGGCATTGATCACCGGAATCCTTCTGGCTTTCAATCTACCGAGCATACTCCCGTGGTGGATGGTCATCATCGGAGCCATAGTCGCTATCGGAATAGGAAAAATGAGCTTCGGAGGTCTTGGATGCAATATCTGGAATCCGGCTCTCGTAGGGCGCGTGTTCCTGCTTCTTTCATTTCCCGCCGCCATGACCACATGGCCTGAGAATGTGGATTCGGCATTCAATGCCACGACCGGAGCATCCTCGCAAGTGGATGCCAGCTCAGGAGCCACCCTTCTCACACATCTCAACTCCGGAGATACATCTTTAGCGGATTATAATCTCCTTGACATGATGACGGGACATATGAACGGATCACTCGGGGAAGTCGGAGGTCTCGCGATATTGTTGGGACTCATATATCTGCTCGTCACAAGGACTATCACATGGCACATCCCGGTATCGGTAATCGCTTCGGCGGCATTCTTTTCATGGGCGTTCGGCGGGAATCCCATACTTGACATTTTCGCCGGAGGTCTCCTTCTCGGCGCTGTCTTTATGGCTACAGACTATGTCACCTCACCAATGACCGGCAAAGGGCAGCTCATATTCGGAGCCATGATAGGTCTTATCACCATTATCATACGGCGCTACGGAGCATATCCCGAAGGGATGTCGTTCGCCATACTCCTGATGAACAGCTTTGTACCATTGATCAACCGTTATTGCCGTCCGGCGATTTTCGGTGCAAAAGGAAGGAGGAATCAGGCATGAAGAAACTTGCATCCACACTCCCCAACATGATCATCTCTCTGGGATCTATCACCGTGATTGCCGGAGCTTTGCTCGGCTGGATGTATTCAGTCACAAAGGAACCTATAGCCTTGCAGGCGCAGGCGCAGCAGCAGGCGGCGATAGCCGAAGTCGCACCGGAGTTCAACAACAATCCGGAGGAGGACAAATGGGAAACCACCATCGACGGAAACACATTTGTCGTATATCCGGCTTACGATAACGACAAACTTGCAGGAGCGGCGGTAAAAGGTGTGTCAATGAATGGATTTGCCGGAGAAATCGTTGTAATGTGCGGTTTTGAGGCAGACGGGACTGTAAAAGACTATCGCGTGCTCCAGCAGGCTGAGACTCCCGGACTCGGCACAAAAATGGAATTATGGTTCCGTGATCCCGCAGGGGCACGGTCTGTGATCGGCAAGAATCCTGACAAAACCTCTTTCTATGTTTCCAAAGACGCGGGTGGTGAAATCGACGGAATAACCGCAGCCACAATATCTTCCCGCGCTTTTCTGGAAACAATGAGAAACGCTTTCGAGGCATATAGGGAATATGAAAAAACTCAAGCAGCAAAAAAATGAAAAAGTATTACGATATATTATATAACGGGATCATACCCTCCAACCCGGTGTTCGTGCTTCTGCTGGGTATGTGCGCCACATTGGGCACAACGTCATCCGCCCACAACGGCATGATGATGGGGATCGCCACAGCCGTGGTGCTTCTTTGTTCCAATGTTGTGATTTCCATGGTTAAATCTCTTGTTCCCGACAAAGTGAGGATACCCGCGTTCATAGTCATCATAGCCTCTTTCGTGACAATGCTGCAGCTGGCTGTCAACGCATGGCTACCCTCTCTCAACGCTTCTCTCGGCATATTCATACCTCTTATCGTCGTGAACTGCATCCTTCTTGGACGCGCCGAGGCATTTGCCAGCAAAAACGGCATCTTCGAGTCTTTCCTTGACGGACTCGGAACCGGAATCGGCTTCACGCTCGCCCTCATACTGCTGGGAGGAGTGCGCGAAATATTAGGGACAGGCAAAATCTTCGGAGCAGAGATATTTCCAGAAGATTACGGCATGCTTCTTTTCGTGCTCGCCCCGGGAGCCTTTATCGCTTTGGGTTATCTGATCGCCATAGTAAATAAAATACGCAAAACCTGCTGACCGTCATGCTGACTTATATATCTATAATCATCACTGCGATATTCATCAACAATATAGTGTTTTCGCAGTTTCTGGGGATCTGCCCGTTCCTTGGAGTCTCAAAGAAAACGAGTTCCGCACTCGGCATGGGAGCCGCAGTGACATTCGTGATCACGATAGCCACTGTCGTGGCATGGCTCTTGCAGACATACGTGCTTAACCCTCTCGGACTTCAATTTCTGCAGACGATTGTATTTATTCTCGTGATCGCATTTCTTGTGCAGTTGCTTGAGATCGTTATGAAGAAGACTGTGCCTGCATTGTATCAGTCGTTGGGAGTGTTTCTCCCGCTTATCACTACCAACTGTGCGGTGCTGGGAGTAGCGATTTTGGTTATCCAGAAAGGGTTCAATCTTATGGAGGCTGTCACATATGGCATAGCCACCTCCATCGGATTCACTCTCGCCTTATGGATATTTGCCGGTATCAGGGAGCAGCTTGAACTGATGCCTCTGCCTCGCGCGATGAAAGGTGTTCCCGTAGCCCTCATATGCGCTGGAATACTAGCCATGGCATTCATGGGATTTTCCGGCATCAAGATACAATGATCCCTCCGGAATGGTCGTTGCCACCTACTGCACATTTATCACAGACCCTGTTTGATGAATCATATGATTCATCAAACAGGGTCTGGAACTATAATCGGGTAAAAAATAAACAAGAAAACCGTCATTATAGACTTCATTCTTATTGATTGGTTATTAACCGATTGATAAATTTATTTAAAAATATTTGAAAAAAAGTGGCGATAATATTTGCAGGATTCAAAAAAAGTGGCTAACTTTGCATCGCTTTTCGGGAGAAAACCTTGCGAAGCCTTTAGTGGAATTCTCTTGATAAGCAATATGGTGGATGTAGCTCAGTTGGTTAGAGCGACGGATTGTGGTTCCGTAGGTCGTGGGTTCGAGCCCCATCTTCCACCCTTAACGCCGGATATCATCCGGCTTTTTGTTTATTTAAAAGCGCGGCAGAATCTTTTCCGCCGCGCTTTTATTTTCAAAACGCTACTGTCGCATCTGATCCAGTCATCCTTTATGATGCAAGATCTCATTCACACGTTCCTGAACAGCGGCATAATCGCCACCAAGTTTCAACTTTCTTTCCGGATTGTCGCCAAAGTCTCCCTGAATAACTTCCCTCGCCTCTTTTTCTATACGGTCTTCATCTGCGGCTGATGCGGAAGATGAGGAAGATGAGGAAGAAGTCCCGGCTGTCACTGCAACGGAAGATGATGCATTGACTGAAGATGCAGCATCTCCTGATACGTCAGATGACTTTTTCCCCACATTTTGTGAAACTCCCGTACCCCCTGACGGTATAAGGATAGCTACAAACTGTGTCGGAGTCTGAGCCGACCGCATCGAAAGCGAAGGATCAAGCGGAGTACCGACTGCCGATAGAGCAGCCGCCTGACGCGCATCGCTTCTTGAAGAAAGTGGAGAATCATGCATCCCTACGAGCCACGCCACCAATATTGCAACAGCGAACACCCCTACTATCCCCAACAGCCATGCAGATCCCTTGACAGCACCTGAAGAAAGACGTTCCCCCGGAGATTCCGGTCCGTTGTCAAATATAGTCGCCTCATCTTTTACCGATATGTTTTCGTTTAGTGGATCTTCCGGAATCGGCGGCTGTGGATTGCCGGAGCGATTTGTGTCATCAAATGTCTTCATAACTCAATTTATTAAATGTGAAACAATAAGGAACAAAAGGCGGAATCGCCGTCAAGTCCTTTCCGTTGCCATAAAAACGCCCTCCGACAGACATAAGTTTGCAAGACTACCTTTTTTCTTAAGGAAAACTCTGCATAAATTAACAATTTTTGGATGGTTCGCACTTCCCTTTATCCCTTGAGTTTTATATTTTTGCAAAAATATCTGTATCGCTAATTGCGGACACATGACAACATGAGTCCATATAGAAACGATTCTTTGGTTGTAAACTCTGTCCACCACTCATATGTATCTAAAACTCATAATCCCTTTCCTCATTGCAGCATTGTCGCTTAATTTGGAGCACCCTACGAAAAATGCCGTCGTTGTAGACTCCAAAAACCGGCAACCTGTCAATAAGGCATCAGTGCTCGACAGGAAAGGAAAGTTAATAGGATTCAGTTCTGAAGATGGATCTTTGCCGGATATCCCTCTTTCTTCCTACCCTGTCTCTATAAGGTGCATAGGCTACAAACCGGCTTCATTGGAGAAACCGGCAGACCGCTTCATAATTCTTGAAGAAAATACCTTCAATCTGCCCGAACTCCTTGTCGACAGCAAAAAGCATCAAGTGCTACACCTTGTAGGCTACCTCAGGGAATACTCCACATTGGAATCATATTATGACACTATATTTCTTTTCCGTGAAAAAACTGTGGATTTCATGATTCCGACTAAAAGAGTGAAACGATATGAAGGCTGGACCCGTCCGAGAGTGCTTGCTTCAAAATCTTATTACCACTTTACAAATATGGAAGGTCTTGACAGCGTAAGCAAATACTACGACCAGATTTTTTCTTGGTCGGATCTTGCGGGAATATTCAAATCGGTATCACTTCCGGAAAAACTGAAATATGCGGAATCTGCCACCGATACGGTTTTCGGCAAATACAGTCCTTCCTCCATCTGGAGAAAGAACGGTGAAAACGTATTCCTTAGAAACGACATGCTTGCGGATAAAGATGACCATAAATGGACTCCGGACCACTTCAAATTATTCAGTATGGCTGTTGACTTTACCAAATTCATAACACACTACGCATGTACTGATGTAAACAGCAATGTCGTGCTGGCGGACAATATTTCGATGCTATCTTACAACATTGAATCTCAGGGACGGGTGCTGGATCTGAGACGCCTCTTTCACTCCGACGATCCAATATTCATGAACACCTATGCTGAAATATACATCACCGACCGAGAATATTTATCTGTATCGCAAGCATCAAAATGGGAGAAAGATCCTCCGCTTGGTGACGAAATCGGAATAAACCCACCGGCAGAGGCTCCTGAATTACAGCCGGAGATCCTCGATCTTATAGAGCGTGTGGAGAATTTCGACTACGAAACCCACCGCATAAACACAAAAACCGACCGGTTTTATCACACCATGAAAAAATTCGAATCAAAAAGAAAAAAGAAAAAATTTCCTTTGTCTTTCTGACGTCTGATTGTACGGCAACCGGAGACAATTCAGAAACAATTTCCAGTCACCTGCCAATGTCTATTGGAGGCGATTATCAAATTTAATGCCCTTTGTATTCACTGGGTGACACTCCATATTGCGACTGAAAACATTTCGTAAAATGCGATCGGGAAGAAAATCCTACTTGCCAGCATACCTCATTTACGCGCATATTGGTGGTGCGAAGCAATTCCGCCGCCTTGCGCAGACGAATCATCCGTATATAGTCATTTGGAGTCATTCCTGTCATCGCCTTTAGTTTCGTAAACAACCCGGTTCTCGATATAGCCATTTCCTTTGCGAGCATGTCCACCGTAAATTCGCCATCACCCATCTTTTCTTCGATAATTATCCCCATTTTATCAAAAAAATCCCTGTCAATACCTGTATCAGGCAATATTTCGTCTATCACCGCAGGATCTGAGACCAGCCGCTCTCGCAAACGGGCGCGGTTTGACAGCAATGATCGCAACTGTGCCTGTATAACATCCACAGAGAAGGGTTTTGTGACATAGAGATCAGCTCCGCTGTCAAAACCACAGACAAAATCCGTGTCCTCGACTTTTGCCGTAAGCAATACCACCGGTATGTGGCTCGTATTGATATCCCCCTTGATGCGCCGACAAAATTCCATTCCGTCCGTTCCGGGCATCATCACGTCACTTATTATCAAATCAGGAATATACTTGTGCATACATTCCTCCGCATCCTCCACGCTGGACGCTCTTTCCACATTATACGATGGCGACAGCAACTCTTCAAGAAAAGAAAGCATCTCAGGATTATCATCCACAATCAATATCCTCTCTTTTCCTTCTACTGAATCCGCAACTACTTCTTCTCCGCAATCCCCGTCATTATCTCTGTTTTCCTCACATTCCACATCTTCCACTCGGGCTGGCGGAAAGTCTATTATAAATTCCGCTCCGACAGTGCCCGTACTCCTTACCTCCACATCCGTGCCCATAAGATTGGCGTAGCGTTTCACAAGAAGCAGACCGAGACCGGTGCCTATGTTATCGGAAGGACGGTTATCCGCTATCTGATAAAATGGAGTGAATATCTTTTCCTGTTCTTCCTTTGGAATAGATGCCCCGTTGTTTTTCACTGAAAGACGGAAGAATCCATTATCCAGCACAACAAGAGAGATCTCTATTTCCGATTTCGAGAATTTAAGAGCGTTGGAAAGAAGATTGTTTACAATCTGGGTAAAGCCCTCGCTGTCGACAAGCGCCATACACGGCTTATCCGGCACACTCACACTGACGCTGAGATGTTTCAGGGAAGCCGTCAATATAAAACTCCGGCATATATCATCCAGTTTTCTATTTATATCAACCTTATTGATAGTGAGCCTCATGGCTCCGGATTCCATTTTCCTGAAATCCATGAGATGGTTCACAAGGTTAAGAAGCCTTTTTCCGTTGCGGTCCATGACAGAAAGCTGCGAACGGCAATCCGTGACCGGACCTTCCTTTTTCAACAAGTTCTCAAGGGGTGACAATATAAGGGTCAACGGAGTTCGTATCTCATGAACTATATGCGTAAAAAATTCAATCTTGCTCTGATAAAGCTCACGGTCTTTCTGATCGGCAAGCTTCCTTAGTTTCTCTTTTTGTTTACGCATGAAATACATATACAACAAAACCATACACACTATTCCCAAAACAACGTAAAACACGATCATCGGAGTCGACAGCCACCAGGGGGGAAGTATGTCAATCGGAAACACTAACGCGTCATCATTCCATCCCCCGTTGCCGTCGGATGTACGCACTCTGAACACATAGCTTCCAGCCGGAAGATTGGTATAAGTCAATACCTGCGATGGATTCGCCTCATTCCAATCTTTCTCAAAACCTTCAAGCTTATACAAAAAACGATTGTGGGAAGGATTTATATAGCTCAACGGCGCAACCCTGAAGCTGACCACACGCTGAGTATGGTCAAGAGTCAGACCACGTGAATAAGTGATCGATTCCGACAGCGGGGAATCCTTGCCTCCTATCGCGACAGGATGGTTGAAAAGTTGAAAATCAGTAAGGATCACTTCCGGGGTAAGATATTGATGAGTGATATGGTCAGGGTTAAACTCATTGAATCCGTTGATTCCTCCCATGAATACAGATCCGTCGGATGTCATGAGTCCGGAGTTAGGCAGAAATACGTTGCCTTGCAACCCGGAATCCTTGTTGTAGGAAAAAATGGTGGAATCCTGAGGAATGTAGCAATACAGTCCTTTGGATGTGCCGAGCCAAAGCTGGTTCTTATGCGCTATTATCTTGTTCACTACCCTTATTGACTTGGGCAAAGGTATTCTTTCAAATTGATTTGTCTTATAGTCAAAACGCAAAAGTCCATATCCGTCAGTTCCTATCCACATATTGCCGTTGTCATCATATTGCGCCGTGACCACCGAATTTGTCGGGAGCGCCGCTTCCCCTCCACCCTTGACCGGTTCAGATGAATATTGTTCCCATTTTCCTTTCTTCCTGTCAAGACGATACACACCCCGATTTGTCGTACAAGCCCATAGATACCCTTTCCTGTCTTCAAGAAGACAGTCCACGTCTGCCGGATGCACCTCAAAAATACGTTCGAAATCATCCGTCTCAGGACAGTATCTGTTGAGTCCTTCCGCCGTACCGATCCAGATATCGCCATAAGAATCACGAAGCATTGAATATATGCTGGATGAATATAATGACCTGGGGGAATCTCCTCCTTTATAATTTTTCAACGTCCCCGTCTTGAGATCCACTATATCAAGACCGCCAAGATACATACCCACGAAAAGTCGGTCATCCGCCTCAAGTAGCGCATGAATGTTTTTGTATGCTGATCCGCTACCGAGAAGACGCCCCCTGACAGGAGTGAAATTATTTGATTTGCGGTTCCAATGAAACACCCCGGCATCGTCTGATCCTATCCAGAGATTGCCGTCTCCGGCGTTTGCAAACACGCTGACTATCTGTGCGCCAAGATTGGTATTGCCGTTATGAAAATGACGGAACATGCGTGCCGTAGGCACCACGTAATTCACTCCGCCAAAATATGTCCCTATCCATAAGGCACCTTCACGGTCAACAAAAAGAGATTGAAGATAGTTGTCGTTAAGGGTGTTCATCCCTTTTCGGTCAGCTCTGACAAGCTCCACGTTTCCTGTTGATATGTCGTAGGCTGTGAGCCCCTGATCGGAAGCAAGCAAGAGTTCGCCATTCCTCCATTCCACTATATCCCGCACCTGCAAAAGTGAATTACTGTCAAGAGGAGACAGTTTAGACTCCAACAATCCTCTGTCTCGGTCAAGCTTGTACAAGCCGGTTCCCCTTAAGCCGACCCAGATATTATGACGGCTGTCTTCAAACAGTGATGTCACACTATACTTGATACCCTGTCCGGATCCGAACGCCACAAAACGATCCTGCATCGGATTATAGAGACTTAATCCATCATGCGTACCCGCCCATATGTTGCCTGAAGAGTCTTCCATGATACATCTCACTATATCGCTGGGTATTTTGGTCGATGCAGGATACTGACGCAGCATCTCATCTTCAAGATTATAGCAGAACACCCCCTCCCCTGTTGTCGCAAGCCATACCCTGCCATGACTGTCATGCAATATCCCGCTTACAGGAGATTTTATTCTTACGCCCGACAATGGATTGACCGGAAGATCAATAAATTTCTCCAGCCTAAGATCAAACAGAGCCACTCCCCTTCCGCTACCCACCCAAAGACGGTCCCGGTCATCTTCCCGGATAACTGATATGACACTCCCGAGGGCAGACACCTCCTCGTCTCTCCATTCCTTGATGACATATCCGTCGAAACTGTGCAGCCCGTCGATCGTCCCAAACCACATCCTACCCTTCTTGTCTTGGCAGAAAGAATATATGGCATTTGACGCAAGCCCGTCGTTTACAGTATAATGACGCAGCTGACGGCCCTCAAGTGGAGAGGCGGCGCCAACAGACAGCACCGAAATAAATAATATAACTTGAAAGAGAATATTTCGCATCATAATCATATAGGTCAGGAACTAAAAATCATTCTTGAAAGACCGTCATGAAGACCTTTCAATTCTGCAAATTTACAAATTTCCGAAAAATTAGCAGATAAAATTCAACTATGATGATAATATTACCTGATTTTACGACGGGGTATTCCGCACTGCATTTGCCGACAAGGTGCATTGACTCGGCAACATGATTTCCGCTGTCGTATAGATATTCCCGTTAAAATCAGACTTCTTATTCACAGGATAGCATTTACCATCCACCTCGACATGTGAGTAATCCCCAAGAAATGATACTTTCCATACAAGATCTTCCGATGTATTGTTGTTTATTTCCGTATATCGGTTCCCGACATGGCGCACGGTCATATACCCGTCAAATACCCTCACATTCTTTATTTGTGAATCTGCATCCGGATCTAAAATACGACTCATTGTTGACACTGACTTATCTATATAATCGGGCTGAAATCCCATCGCTCCGCAGACACATCCCTCTATAAACCCATATGACACTTCCGGATATTCCGATCTTGACATGGTGGGTAAACTCACAAGATAATCATATCCCTCCTTATTATAACCGTATCTATAAAAAATCTCGGGGAAATGGGAAATATTCTCCACATTCCATTCATCACCGAGTATCTCGCCAAGCACACTTTTTATACGTTCCGGATCTTGTGTGACTCCGAACCACAATATATAGGGGGCACCCTCACCACGCTTGAAATCCGGTCCGGGAAGCATCATCGTGTTGTAACGGGAATTTTCATCATCCCACCATTCATTCTCAATGATATCTCGGTACCTCAGCGCTTTTGCTGAAGCCGATTCCGATGCCGCCGCATCCCCGTTCAATGACGTTATTTCCGAATATGAACCATATCCCGCATATAACGACGCAAGCAGGTCAACACCGACAGCAACTCCCGGAATATTCTCCACATATGAAGGCAATCCGCGGCATGTATGAAAGTTATTGCTGCGGTCAAACCGGTCGGGACTGTTGACATATGCCTTTCGCGACATTATTCTGTCCGGTGAAAGATGCCATATGTCGGCATACTCCGTCACGCTACGGTCGTAAAAATTGAGGAATTTCTCTCCAGATACATACTCTCGGTCTCCTGTCCACCGATACATTTTCAGACATGCCTGCATCACATCGAAATTTGCATTGAGATTATACCAGAACTCATCGTCATTAAGATAATCAGCCGGCACCGGATTATTATAGCGGTTGATTTCCCAATAACTGCACCAGTCTTTCCCCTCACTGATATTTTCCACAAAACACGAAAACATGTTTTTATTGTGACGGGAAAGCCCTATAATCTGGGCACCTACCGACTGATGAGACAAATCTCGCATGCAGAACGCTTCCCTGTTGGGAAGAGCAGCCTCATACCAGAATCCCACCGGATCCGAACCGTCATGCGAATAAGAGAGCGCCGTCTTTTTTGCCCATTCAAATGATTTTTGCAAAAGTCTGTCAGTCGATGTGAAAACCGCTATCTCATCCACCGGCAGCTCGGGTGATGTCTTCGGGACTGACTCCCCGCCACATGATGTGGACAGCAACATGACCAGCGATGTCACCGATAATATGAAAAATGTCTTTGTATTCATACTTTTAGTCCTCTTAATACACTTTTAAGCCTCCCGGCGGGAAATATTTCCCGCCGGGAGGCCGGATAAGCATTATGTATTTTATCTTGGTATTGACTTTATCTGATTATCATTGAGAAACCGCCGCCGGGGGCAAGACTCACATTGAGAGGAGTCGTGTTCTCCACACTCAATGTCTCTTTCTTGAAATCATTTGCATTATGTGAAGCGTTGACGCCATCCCTGAACAAGACAGCCTCATGCTTCCCCGATCCAAGAAAAGAAAGATCCACGGTCAGCTCCCTCGGTGTCCAGTCGGTCAGACCAGCCACATACCACACGTCTCCTTTTCTCCGAGCCGTAAGTATATAATCACCCATCTTTCCGTCCAAGATCACTGTCTCATCCCATACGGTGGGTATCGCGGCTATAAAATCACGACATTCTGGCTCCCGGTCATAATTCACGGGAGTGTCGCTCAACATTGTAAACGGAGAATCATAGACGATAAACAGCGCGAGCTGGCGGCAGCGTGTGCCCTGGCTCATAGGCTGGTAATAATCCGCATGATAGGTATGCTTCGTGCCATTGTTCATTGCGCCCGGAGTATAATCCATCGGACCGGCAACCTGACGTATGAACGGAATCATTACCTCATATTCCACCTGATCAAGATCTATAGTGCTCCATTTCATCTGCTCAAGCCCGTTGACTCCCTCGAAATTCAAGACATGGGGATACGTGCGGTTCAACCCGGCTGGTTTATACATTCCGTGAAGATCAAGAAACAGATTATTTCTGCCGCAAGTCTCGGCAGCCCGGTGGATGAAATCCACCACTTCCTGATCATCCCTGTCCATAAAATCTACCTTGAACCCTTTGACCCCCATATCGGAATAATGACGGCACACTTCTTCCATATCCCGGTCAAACGCATGATATCCCGCCCATAAGACAATCCCCACATTGCGGTCGGATGCATATTTTATAAGCTCTTCAAGATCAATCTCCGGAACAACCTGCATAAGATCCGCCTTCTTGTTGACTGCCCAGCCTTCGTCAAGAATCACATATTCGATATCATTCTCAGCCGCGAAATCTATATATTTCTTATATGTGGCGTTGTTGACTCCCGCCTTGAAATCCACTCCGGTTATGTTCCAGCAGTTCCACCAGTCCCATGCCACCTTACCGGGCTTGATCCAATCCGTATCTTTTATACGCGACGGTGAGGCAAGAAGGTATGAAAGATTTGTAGCGGCAAGATCCTTGTCATTTCCTGTCACTATCGCCACACGCCACGGGAATGTGCGTGAACCATCTGATTTGGCTATATAATCTTCTCTTTCCTGCACCACCATCTGAAGATTGTTGTGGCCGCCCTGCAACGATTTCTTCGGATAAGCCGCATGACATCCTTTCAATGAGGTTGTTCCTGTCCCTTTCATATACAGACCCGGGAAACGTTCGAGATCTGACTCCGTAATCGTGACCTTGACATTATCGCCAAGATCCACTACCATAGGGAGGAACACGAGTTTATCTCTGTCAACCTCCGACAATTTCACCTTAGTATATTCATTTTCAAATGAATTGAAATATGGATCATCCTTACGTCCTTTTGCATAAGGTACGTATGCAGTGGCATCCAATGGGAAATTATATGTGACCTCTTCAGAAGCTACGGTCAAAGGACTCTTACCGTTGTATATGAAACGATACGCAATCCCATCGTCATAAGCCCGGAACTCTACACCCCAGCCTCCTTTGAAATCCAACCGCGCCACATTATAGCGATCCGCGATACTCTCAGACCTGTAGAAAGGAGAAGGCACAGTCGTATCTACCGATTTTTTTGAAAATTTCGTCACTCTCGGTTTTTTACCCCATTCCATGCCGTCTGCAAAACTCATCGACAGCGATGATTCCGAAATGACTTCCCTGCCATCAAACGCGACTGAATAACTGAGACCATTCTCCACTTTTATTTCAGCCTTCAGTTGTCCGTCTGGTGAAGCGATCTCATATTGTTTCCCTGCCATTGACGGTATCGATGCCACCAGCAGGATTCCGAATAATATTTTTTTCATCTTGTTGATTTTTTAATTAAGAATGCATGTCTAAAGCTTTATATTGACCGTGCCTCCGTCTCGAATGGAATATTCTTTATTCTTTCCATTGTCTGAGACAGTGACTTTCAATTTGCCGCCCTCCACTCTTCTGACCGCTATGTCCATATCGGCTCCGAAGGCACGGACATGACGCAGATTCATGTCATTCCATTCTCCCGGAAGGCGTGGAGTAAGAGTAAACGACCGGAATCCGGTAGGTCTTATACCGAAAAGACCTTCTGTAATAATTCTCCCGTACAGTCCGCTTTCAGCCGACAGATGACGCTGACCGCCCTCGGGCCATGCCTCTATCGCATATGGCACATGCTCTCCGAGAAGACGTGTGCCGGAATATTTTTTAAGATACTCGGTAGCCTTTTCTGTCGCCCCTACGGCATATACTCCGCGAAGGGCATAGAGAGTCGAACGGTCCCAGAAGGTCTTGTCTCCCGCCTGTGTGAGAAGTCCGTTGTCTGTCCACAATCTCGGGGAGAACAATGCCGCGATAGTCCCCTCCGCACGCTCGTCAATACCTACAGTCAAAGGGATACAGATCCATGAACGCAACACATCATTTCCTTTATAATAGGCATATGTGTCAAATCCTTCCACTTCATGAGCGAAATACTTATCCATATTCTTACGAAGTTCCGCAGCCTGCCGCGAATATTGCCTGCCGTTGTTTTTTCCAAGTTCTTTTGCAAGGAAAGAGGCAGACTGAAGTGCGTCATAATAGAGCGAGGAGGTGCAAAGATTAGCCTTGCCGGAAGGGAAACGTCCTTCAAGTTCATCGGAATCAGACGCCACCACGCCATCTTCATTCAACTGGCGTCTGCAATATTCCAGACACCATGTTATAAGTGGCCAAAGTTCCTCCGCCTCCGCACGGTCGCCTCTCGCAAGTGCATAACGTGAGGCGCCGTAAGCTATCATGGCACAGTCTCCCCTGTCGCCGGCTCCGTTCCAGATATCGTCTCCTTCCGCTATGATGGAACTTGGTATCGTCTTGTAATCCGGGTTCATGAATCTGGCGAAATGACGGAATGAGTTAAGAGCCGATTCATTTCCGTAGGCATAACCTGTAAACGGAAAAAACGGATTGACATATTCAGCCTGGTCGTTAGCCCAAATGGCGGCATAATACGATTCTCCCCCAGGACCGTGCAACGGTCCTCCCTTGGTGGCGTAAATACTTTCGCAAGCCCTGACTTTGGCAAAATCCATCATCTTGTTGATAACCGTGTCGGGAGTCTCAAGCACGAGAGAACCCATCAACTTATCGACGAGATCCTTCCGGGCGGCAAACTCCTTGTCCGCATCAGGCGCTACAGGGGATTCTCCCGGTGCGGTGGCTGTGATATGGGCGGAAAAATCAAGCGTTTCAGAAGGTTCAAGATAGAAAACGCCATTCACATCCGTCTTCCCTTCTATACGGTAAGATCCGGCAACCCCCTTCGACGGATCGGTGGTCGTGACAAAACCTCCCTCCGGAATCTCTATCCTCAGCTGTTTTTTACCCGTATTCACTATGGTGTATTTCTCCACCAGCGTCGGAAGTTCAGTAGAAGGGAAATAAGTACGTGACAATTTCCAGCTCCCGTAATAACCGTTGTTGAAATCGCTCTCGACCTCCAGGGCATGCCTGAGCGATATTTTTTTCACTTTCTCATTATTCATCGACCTTCCGTTGACCGTTACCGCTGCCAACGGATCCCAATCGAAACGGCGCATCACACACCCGCTCGTATTATTTGGTATCGCCCTGAGCATGGGCCATACCATACTTTTGTTCAATGTAAAGGCACCGGTGGAGTCTATTCCGTAACGTAGCACTGTCGCCACTTTTTTACCAGCCATCTCCACATGGTCGCTATGACTGTCACCCTCAGCCACATTCCATGTTATTCCGTCAACCGAATCCGGAACCCAATACTGGCGTGCGAATCCTGCCGATGGAAAGAATGTCATGGCTGCGGTCACAAATACAAATGCAAGAGTCTTCATTTCAATGATGTTTGGCAGAAAAAGGGAGTGTCCGGGCAGATGTCTGCCTGTTTTCCGGCGCATCTACAGGACACCCCCTTCCTCCTGACCTAATTAAACCTGTAATCAACTATAAAATCTTTCGAGCATGCCATCAAGGCAACGCATCAATAACCCGGATTCTGAATCAATTTGCTGTTCTTGTTGATCTCTGTAGAAGGAAGCGGCACAAGATTATGATGATCCTCGAAAGTACGTTTCTGGAGATCTTTGAGAGTGTACACCTTTGAGCCGTCAGCCTTGCGGATTATTATCATGCCGTGGAACTGACCGGTCTGTGTCTCTTTTCCGATCTTCCATCTCCTTACGTCATACCAGCGGTGTTCCTCAAATGCGAGCTCAACCTTGCGCTCATGCTGGATCTTCTTGAGGAGAGCGTCGCCGCTTTCTGTCACATCGGGGAGAATACCGGCGTTACCTCCGCGGGCACGTTCTCTCACCTTATTGACATATTCACGCGCCACAGCCTCATCTCCGAGATTATACTTGGCTTCCGCATAATTCAGATAAACCTCCGCGAGACGGCAATAGATCCATGGATTTGAAGCACGTACGGCACGGGGGGCGGTTATATCTTCCGCAGCGAATTTTCTTATGGAATAATGGCTCTTTGAATAGTTCCAGTTTTCTGTACCTGAATACTCAGAATCAAGACCGCCTGTCTTTCCGTCTTCATTCACCCAATATTCAGCCGGACGGTTCACAAAATTCTGCCCGTCACAAACGACAGTGGCATAGAAACGCGGATCCCGGTTCGCCCACGGATAGATATCGGATGGATTTGACGCATCGGTGTAGGGTGTCACGTCGGGCATTGTGCCGTCTTCCATTTCATAACTGTCGACCATCTCCTGTGTGACACAAGTGTAAGACCATCCGAGATAGCCGTTCGGCTGGTTATACCAGTTGAACCAATGACCGTGCTCAGTGTCGAAAAGCCGCTGGAATATTATTTCCGGACTCATATGATTGTAGAATAGTCCCTGATAACTTGGATCAAGTGAATATTGGTTGAGTGCGAAAACTTCCTCACAGGCTTTTGCGGCAGCCTCCCATTTGCTCCTGTCGTTGGAGGGGTTGTTGAGAGGTGACGCCATGTATAGAAGCATTCTTGCTTTATATGCGAGAGCCGCGCCTTTTGTAAGACGGCCGAAATTTGTTCCGGATTGGGTCTCCGGAAGTAACTGAGCAGCCTTGTCGAACTCTGACACGACAAATGCCGCGCACTCGTCATAACTGTTGCGTTCAACCATCATCTCGGGGTCATCAAGCTCAAAGGTACGCGTAATCAGGGGCACCCCTCCGAAATGTGAGATCAGATCCATATAGAAGAAGGCACGGAAGAAAGTCGCCTCCCCTATCAGCGTGCTTCTTGACGGCTCGGGAATCTTGTCGACATTCTCAAGATTGTTGAAGAAGATGTTGATATTTTTTATATCGGTATAATACTCCTTCCACATGTTGAAGAATCCCATCATATCCGGCGTATAACCGGTTTGCTCTATCTGCCAGGCATACTGGTTGTCGAAATTCGACATCGCCTCGTCGCAGAAATAACGATGGCTCATTTCATTGAAGCCGTTCTTGGGATATGTATAGAATTTGGTCACATACGCCTCTGTCAGCGTGGCGTCTGAAAATATCACAGGCTCTGTATATGAATCAAGTGGCTCAAGATCCAGTACATCGCATGAAGTCAGCAGTCCCGCCGCAAACAGAAGGCAGGCGCCTTTATATATTGTTGATTTCATCTTATGATTCGTTATTTTTGTTTTTGTCTCCTTTTGGATCGCTCCCGGTCCGGGAGCTGACCGTTTGCGCAGGATTTATAAAATGTCCTGCGGTCACGATCTGTCAATCCTGTTCAGAAGCTAAGGTTTACTCCGAATGTAAATACTCTCTGCGGAGAATAAGCCTGACCTGTTGAAGTGGCGTTCAATTCCGGATCCTGCACCTTGATATGGTCAAGCACAAACAGATTGGTAGCCGTGAAGAACACACGGAAATTCTCCATTCCCATACGGTTCACCACTTTCTCTGGAAGATTGTAGAACACTTCAATATTTTTGAGACGGAGGAATGACGCGTCATAACACCAGAAGTCGCTCCACTGGGTATTGTTGTCTCCATCTTTGTTGAAAGCCCTCGGATACTTTGAATTCGGAGTCAGCTCTGCCGAGATCCAACGGTTTTCAAAGAATGTCTTGTCCAGATTGTATGAATAAGGCACGATCATCTGACGGGCTTTCGCCTGGCCTGTCCAAGTCATGTTGAGTCCGATGCCACGCCATTCCGCGCCATAGTTGAGACCGAACACCATACGGGGAACATTGCCATAGTCATTGCGGTATTTATCGTCTGAAGTTATCTTGCCGTCCCCGTTGATATCCACATATTTGATATCACCGGGCTGTGCGCCTGCAAGATGCGGAGTGCTGTTCACCTCGTCCCATGTCTGATAGATGCCGTCGCTCTTGTACATCAGATATGTGTCTATGCTCTTTCCGGTGCGTCTTTGCCATTCCGGCACAGTCTCCGCCTCATCGAAGAATATGATCTTGTTGTGGGTGTATGTAAAATTGAACGATGCGTTGAAATTCACATTGCCGATCCTGTTGCGGTGAGTTAACAAAAGTTCCGCACCCTGGTTGCTCACCTCTCCGATATTCTGGTCGGGAAGAGTCAGACCTGTATAATCAGGCACTGAAGCGTTTTTGGCAGTAAGGATATCCTTGCGTTTCTGGTAGAAATATTCTACGGTAAAGCCCAACAGACCATTCCAGAGAGAACCGTCGATACCGATATTTTTCGTATCCACCTTCTCCCAGGTGATATCGGGATTGCCTATACGGCCCGGGGCAAAACCTTTGTTCAATTCCGGATTGACTCCAAGAATCGCACCGTTCGACATCGAATAGGTGCTCAGATACTGATAGGCGCTTACCCTGTCATTTCCAAGTTTTCCCCATGACGCCCTGAGTTTGAGATCATCTACTATGTCGGTATTGTCCTGAATGAATTTTTCCTGACCGAAACGCCATCCTACAGAGACACCGGGGAAAGTGCCCCAGCGTTTGCCCGGCGCGAAATTCATCGACCCGTCACGACGGATGGTAAACTCCACCAGATAACGGTCCATATATGAATAGTTGAAACGTCCGAATATGTTCTGCCTTGACGAATGGTATCCGTAGCCTGAATTGCTCTTGTCCTGGTCAGCTCCGAAATTCAGGTAGTCGGGGAATGAAGTCAGAAAGTTTTTACGGTATGCGGAGAAATATTCACCGTTATATTTGCTTTGCTCGTAAGCCACGAACGCACCTACATGGTGATCTCCGAAATCACGGTCGTAACCAAGCTTGAACATCATGGTGGTTCTGGAATTGTCATCATGATTCTGATTCAGGTCTATCACCCCGCCATTGGTATTGGTGGTCTTCTTGTCGTATTCCTGCGTGAGCGGATTGTAGGTATATGTATCCCATAGTTTGTACATATATTTCTGATCACGCGCGTGGTAATCGACAGCCACATATCCCGAAAGTGAAAGTCCCTTGGTTATCCATGGCATCTGAAGGTCGAATGTAAATTTGGTGTCAAGATATGTATCCTTTATCCGGTTGTAGCCGGTTGTTTCCCCATCTATAAGCAACGCGAGGTTGTTGCCGCCTGAAATACCGGGACCCGGAAGACCGTTGGGATAGAAATCATAAAGCCAGGGATAAGCCATCATCGCCTCCCAGAATATAGAACTTGTAGATGTGATGGCATTGTTGCGCTGTTCCCGGCGGGCGGCTATGTCAAGACCGATTTTCAGGTCCTTGAACACCTGCGCGTCGATATTTGAACGTATCTGATACGTCTGGAAATTCAGCTTGGTATTCCTGTAATTAGGTTTCTGGTAAGTATAATCTCCGGAAACATAATACCGTACCGCGTCATTGCCTCCGTTGAGGGCGACGGAATGGCGTGTTGACGGGGTCGCCTTGTTGAAAACAACATCCATCCAGTCGGTATCTCCATAACGGAGTCGGTCGATAGTGCCGTCGAGATAGCCCCCTTTCACATTCTCGAACTGAGGAGTCTGTCCTTTGTATGTGGATATCTCATCGCTCCACACCATGTTCTCATACGCGTTCATGAGATCAGGGGTGCGTGTATTCTGCTGAAGGGAGAACGTGCCGTTATAAGTGATCGTCGGCTTCTGGATCTTGCCCCTCTTGGTAGTGACAAGAATTACACCGTTGGCTGCCTCCGCTCCGTAAATCGCTGCAGAAGCGTCTTTAAGGACATTTATGCTTTCGATATCATTCGGATTAAGACGTTCCAGACCGGAACGGTTCGCCACTCCGTCTATAATAATAAGGGGCGAGTTGTCGTTAAGGGTACCTTTGCCACGGATATAGATGTCTGACCAGTCTGAACCCGGTTCTCCGCCGTTTGATCTCGCCACCACACCGGGTATCTGACCGGCAAACGTGTTGGTGATGTTGGCTACGCCGGATGTTTTCAGATCACTCCCTTTCACAGTAGAGACTGCGCCTGTGACGGAAGCCTTTTTCTGGACACCATATCCCACAACCACCATTTCGTCAAGTTCGGAAATGTTGGAGGAAAGGGCTATATCCATATTCTTTTGCGCTTTCCCCTCAAACATGGAATAGCCCACGTAGGATACGCTGATTGTAGAGCCCGCAGGCACTTGCAGTGTGAAATTGCCGTCTACATCGGTGGTAGTGCCCATAGACGTTCCTTTCACCATTACAGAAGCCCCTATCAGCGGCTCCTTTGTCTGTGCATCTACCACTTTACCTGTTACTTTCTCGGTCTGTTTCCCAGACTGCACCTGCTGTGGCGTGGAAGCAAGGGCTGTTATCGGACACATCCCTGCCGTACCCAGCGCAAGCACACCGGCGGCTATGAGAGTTTTGCCGGAAGTGAGGTGGTTTTGTAAAATCATTTTTGTAGATTTTAGGTTAATATTTTTAGGGACGGACGCCCCTGAGGTTTCTCGTTTCATGATTGGTGTGTGTAGGTCGGTTATGATTCGATGTTGCAAATTTAGCACCTCCCTTTTTCTCCGGTAATCTCTATCATACAAATCGGGAGAACTATCGTACAAAGCATGCGCGGAATAATACAAAATGTGAACGTTTTCGTACATCATCGCCACTTACCATTTGTCTATCACAATATTACACAAAAATTACATCTGCAACATCCCTGCATTATTTATATCTCATTTTTTGTCGGTTTGAAATCTTTATGCTAAATTTGCACAAGTCAGCCGAATGATTTGCCTCATCGGCTGGATCCGTTTTACCGATTGGTGTGTGTATGTCATGAAAAACGATTATAATGAAAAAAATAAAATTCTGTATTGCATTTGCCTCCATGTTTATGGCGATGGCATTCCCTATGTCAGCAGAAAATGTATCCGACGGCATTGTCTATAAGGACAAGACAAAACGGTTCACAATAGTGGCTGACGGGCTTATCAGGATGGAATATGCTCCTGATGGAAAGTTTAACGATGATCCCAGTTTCATTGGATACAACCGCAAATATCCTGAGACAGATGCAAAAGTGTCTGACGACGGGAAGACTGTAAAGATCGAAACCAGGAAAATCATTCTTTCTTACAAAAAAGGCAATGCCCCTTTCTCCTCCGAAAACCTGACCATAGAATCGGCGCGGGGGATGAAACCATTTTCATGGACTCCGGGAAAGACACAGGAAAATAACCTTGAAGGCACTACAAGGACTCTTGACTGGTGGAACGGTCCTGAACTCCAATGGACCAATAAAGAAGGGAAATGGATGACCCGCAAAGGACAGTTGGAAAAAGGCATATTGGCACGCGACGGATGGACCCTTATAGATGATTCCAGAGGATTCCTTCTTGATGACGACCCTACCATACCGTGGGTAAAAAAACGTAAATCAAAAAAAGGGGCTCAGGATTTCTATTTTATCGGCTACGGTTCTGATTATAAAGGTGCGCTAAAAGACTTCACCACGCTGTCTGGTAAAATACCCATGCCCCCCAAATATGCATTCGGCTTCTGGTGGTCGAGATGGTGGGCATATTCCGATCATGAACTCAGGGAGCTCGTTGACAATTTCGAGACGTATGACATCCCCGTTGACGTTCTCGTCATAGACATGGACTGGCACTACACCGACGAGGGACATGGAGGATGGACGGGGTGGACATGGAACAGACGGCTGTTTCCGGAACCCGCCAAATTCCTCAACTATCTCCGCGACAAGGATCTCAAAGTGACTCTCAACCTTCATCCGGCATCCGGTGTGAAATATTATGAAGAGGCTTACCCGGCGGTTGCCCGTGAAAACGGTATTGATCCTGAAACAAAGAAAGATGTGCCATGGGTCTCTTCTGACCGCCGCTTCATCAACAGTCTCTTTAAAAATATCCTGGATCCTATGACAAAGGAGGGTGTGAGTTTCTGGTGGATTGACTGGCAACAGTCTCTTTATGACTCTAAAATCGATTCCCTCAGCAATACCTGGTGGATCAACCATACATTCTACAATAAAATGAAGAACACTGAAGACGCACGGCCTATGATCTTCCACCGCTGGGGCGGACTCGGCAACCACCGTTATCAGATTGGGTTCTCCGGCGACAGCTATACTACATGGGAAACCCTAAAGTATATGCCTTATTTCACAAGCACGGCATCTAATGTAGGATATGGATACTGGGGACATGACCTCGGCGGATTCAGACAGCTGCCAACAGATTCTGTCATGGATCCTGAACTATATGCCAGATTCTTCCAATTCGGCGTATACAGCCCTATCATGCGCACACACGCTGACAAAAAGGTTCCGCTGAACAAAGAACCGTGGATATTCGACCGTGAGACATTAGGATTGATCAGGGATGCGGTAAAACACAGATATCGTCTTGTTCCTTACATCTATTCAATGTCGCGTAAGGCTTACGATACAGGCGTATCCATATGTCGCCCTATGTATTATGACTATCCTGACAACGAAGAGGCGTATTCTCATCCTGACCAATACATGTTTGGCGACCAAATGATTGTGGCTCCTGTGGCATCTCCGGCAAAGAACGGTTTTTCTGTTGTCAGAATCTGGCTGCCTGAAGGTGACTGGTATGAGGAAGCGACCGGAACCATGCTGAAAGGGGGAAAGGAATACGAGCGCAAGATGGCGATGAACGAATATCCCGTATATATCAAGGCGGGTTCCGTAATTCCCAATCATTGCCCCGGCGTAAGGAATCTCAAAGACAATGACTCCCCTTTGTCTATAAATATATATCCAGGCGATTCCGGAGAATTCATGCTTTATGACGATGCAGGAAATGACGACAGATATGACACGGAGTTTTCGCTGACACAGATCAAATCCGTCAGAACAGGCAACACGCTGAAAGTCTCGGTGTCTCCAAAACAAGGTTCATATCCTGGAATGCCGGTAAAACGCGACATGGCAATCAAGATCAATTCGACATTACCTCCCGAAAAGGTCACTGTTGACGGCAAGAATGTGGATTTCAGATATATCGCCGACGAGCTTGCTACGGTTGTCGATATTGATAACCTCGTATGCGACAAGGGTGTCAACGTGGTTCTGACATTCCCTGAAAACGCGATGATGACAGACGGCACCCTCGGAGACATGCGACGTTTCGTAAGATTGTTTGGCGACCTTAAAAACAGGTATGCGGATCTTGAAGTGACAGAAGATTTCGGGCCTCTGAGCGTAATCTTCGAGACCATCGGGTATAATCCCGGGAAAGAGCGTGAGGTCATAGCATCATTTAAAGACAGATACTCCAGACTTCCTCAAATAATCCAAGAACAGAAAATGCCCGAAGAAACACGGGAGTGGCTTCTTCAACAAACCGGGCTTACCGACTGAACTCCCTTGTAGCTGATTACATGGGGCTGTGTCAAAATGAACCGTACCCCAAAAGTTAAACAAGAAAAACCGTCCGCGATAGCAGGTGTGCGTTATCGCGGACGGCTTTTCTCTCTTTTGCGGAGAAGGGATTATGCCCTTCCAAAAGATGGGACACCGGAACGTAATGGTGTGGAAGTACCGATCACCCACTTACCCCCGGGGAGCATCGAGATGACAAGACATGAAATCCAGCAACTGAGGAACGTGCACACGGCTATCGCTGGGATTGCAGTCACTGAAGGCATCTCCATGTCAACCTTAAGTATGGAAGTCCACATCCCCAGCCAGAATATATGAATCAGATACATTCCATAACTTAGATCCGAAATCTGAAGGATGATCTTAGGAGTCTCTGACCTTTTTATACATGTAAACAGCAAGAATGCCCCTGTCGTAAGCATAAGACAGTTGATGGTACAGAACGACCATCCTATCTCCAATACAGGAGTCTCATGAAGAACATTCGGTACAGCCTGGATATAAAACGAAAGAATCGTCCATACAGCCCCAATCAATGTCATGACACTTCCGACAATCAATCTTTTGCGCACGCTCCAGTCAAGATGCACCCTTATATAATGGGCAAGCACAAGATAACCGAGATAACCGGAAAAATACCATAAGGTGTGATATTCGTTCCAGAAGCATTGCCCCCATACCTCTCCGCACCAACGATTCAGGTATGGCATACATGTTGAAAGGGCAAACAGCCATATAAAAAATCTTTCCTCTTTTGCCGACGCTTTCGCAAGCCATGGAGAAATCATCGGAATAAACAGGTAAAGACCTATCAGCGGATACATAAACCACAGATGTCCCGCAAGAGTGGGGAAATTGAGAAACGCACGTGAAAGGTCACGCACGGATGTCGCACCGTCGATCTGCCCCCACAGCATCGGAAGCGTGCTGTACAAAATTATAAAAATGAAAAATGGCGGCAATATACGCACCGCACGTCGGCGATAAAACTCCATCGCCCCCTGACCTTCCCGCATCGGGACAAGCAGAAACGCCGATACGATCATAAACAATGGCACCGCCATACGAGAGAAGCCGTCATAGACTGACACCCACAGACGGTCTGCCTCAGAAAGAAGCAACGACTGAGGACCTGCCATGTCTGTAGAGCCGGGTGCCCCATAAAAATTTTCCGCCGCATGGACAAGCATGACCAGAAAACATGCAAACACCCTGATGTAGTCAAGAAATACTATACGTTTCATAAATATTTATTTGTTTGATTAGTTGTTTTTGCAGAGCTTGCAAAATGCAAAATTAAGACAATTCCGCATTTCCCATGTGGCAAATACCGCCAAAATTGTATTTGTCATAACACGATCGCAAATTTATAGAATATATATCTACTCCACAATACTGATTTATAACCATTCGCCGCAAAAGCCACAGCGATCACATATGAATAGAATCCAAAGATATTTTCCATCCTTTTTAAACCTTTTTAACCAAGACTCGTCATAATGCTAAAACTAAACTTGAAACCCAAGGAGCTAATCCGGCAATGATATGTGACCTTGCCTTCTATACGCTCCGTAACACTGACTCAAGAATGAAAAAATTACGGCTACTGCCGTTTATATGCATCTCCCTTGCCGGAGCATCCGCATTGGCAGCAGACATTACAGGACGCGTAGCTGACGCCGACGGAGCCCCTCTTCCCGGAACTGCTGTACAGATCGTTTCTATCCCGGACACTGTCCGGAAAGGATATCTCCTCACTGGAGAAAACGGAGATTTTTCGTTCTCCGGACTTGAACCCGGTAAATATGTCCTTGTAGCCTCCATGACCGGAATGGAGGATGTCAGCAAACATATCGAAATCAAAGACGACGAGGAGAAAATAGATCTGGGAAAAATCACACTCCTTGAAAACGCGGTGACTCTCCAGGAGGCGGTGGTGACAGCGGTAAAAGCCGCTGTAGTGGCAAAACAAGACACCATCGAGTTTAATGCAGATTCATACCACACCGCCCAGAACGCTACAGTAAACGACCTTCTCAAAAAGCTTCCGGGAGTTGAAATTGGATCGGACGGTGCGATCACATCCAATGGCAAGAGCATAACCAAAATTCTTGTTAACGGAAAGGAATTTTTTGGTGACGACCCTCAGATGGCGACAAAGAATCTTCCTTCCAACATGGTTGACAAAGTGCAGGTCGTAGACCGCAAAAGTGATCTCGCCCGCCTGACTGGTGTCGATGACGGAGAGGAAGAGACTGTCATCAACCTTACTGTCAAAAAGGATATGAACAACGGCTGGTTCGGAAACGTAAACGCAGGATACGGAACTGACAGCAGATATCAGGGTAGCTTTATAATCAACAACTTCCGTGACGGAAACCAGATAACTCTCCTCGGAGGTCTTAACAATATAAATGAAAACGGATTCACCGACCGTGGCAGAGGGCGTTTCAGTTCATTCGGGGGCAACGGAGGTATAAACGTGGCACAGAGACTCGGACTGAACTTCAATGTGGGTAAAGAAGAGATATTCCGGATAGGTGGCAACATCCTGTATTCACATTCCGACAGGAAATCAATGAGCAAGACCGCCACTGAATATATCCTTGAGGATTCCACAAGCTATCAGAACGCCGGTTCCCGCAGCCGCGACAAAGGACATAACATTAATTCAGACTTCCGTCTGCAATGGAACATCGATGATAACAATACAATCGAGTTCAGACCACGTCTGAGCCTCAACTTCCGTGAGTCAAGCCAAAACGATTCTTCGATACTTCGAGCCGGCGATGCTGAGCTTACACGCGTAAACCGAAATCTCAATGCCCAGACCAACAAAGGCACAAGCGTGGAGACGGGAGGTAATTTCATCTACAATCACAAATTCCCTAACCATCCGGGACGTTCGATAAGTTTCCAGGCTCAATATACTTTCTCCAACACCCGCCAGCACGCCACGACATGGAGCGACATTGAATACTATCTCCTGCATGATGATGACGAACTCCTTTACAGGTTTATCGACAACCATACATGGTCAAATTCAGTTGACGGGCGTCTCACATGGACAGAACCTCTCGGTAATGCAAAAAATGGGAACTTCCTGAATTTTGCATACCGTATCAGATATCAGTGGAACAATGCCGACAAAATGACTTACGATCTCGGTGATCCGGAAAATCCAGCTGACTTTATCCCACCACTCCTTACAGACGTGCCGGAGGGAGCGGTGTTTGATGATAACCTCAGCAACAGTTTCCGAAACAAATTTTTTACTCAGGAAGTACAGGTCGGCTATAAGAAAGTCAGCAAAACCCTCAATCTTGACGCCGGGGTAATGTTCTCCCCGTCAAGCTCAAAGAGCGAAGACCTTATAAACTCTGCCCGCAATATTCCGGAAAGATGGGTTATGAATGTTTCCCCCTATGCCAACCTAAGATACAAATTTGGTGAACGGTCGGCAATACGCGCCACTTACCGGGCACGCACCACCCAGCCTTCAATGACTCAGTTGCAGCCTGTGGCAGACGTATCCAACCCTCTGAACATCATAATCGGTAATCCTGATCTGAAACCGACGTTCACACAGAACATAGGTTTTCATTTCAATGATTTCAGGATGTCTTCACAGCAATCCATATTCCTGATGGCAAACGCCTCTTTCGCTGTCAATTCCGTAGTCTCGAAAACTATCACCGACAAGGAGACCGGCGGAAGAACAACCACCTACAGCAATGAGAACGGCAATTTCAACATTTTTGCCATGGGAATGATCACCCGTCCGTTCACCAATCGTAAATGGCGTTTCAACGCACGGATGAACGCTCGCTACATGGAATCGCCGGGATATATCAACGAGGAGTTCAATCTTGCTAAAAATATGTCGCTCGCACCATCCGCCGGACTCACATTCTCATCCGACATTTTCCAGATGAGCGTCAATCCGACTTATTCATACAGCAACGCGACCAATTCTTTGTCAAGTTCCAAAAACAGTTCTTCCTCTCTCAACAATTCCCGCACGATCCATTCTTACGGATTCAACAGCGACGCATCTCTTTATCTCCCTTTCGGACTTGAGTTGACAACAGACCTTTCTTTTGCGAATGCCACCGGTTATTCAGAAGGCTATGACTCAAAGCAATGGCTGTGGAACGCGCAGATATCATACTCGTTTCTCTCCGACAAATCCCTGTCATTCTCTGTGAGGGCTTACGACATTCTCGGTCAGAAAAAGAATATCAGCCGATCCGTAAGCGCATATTCTATTGTAGACAGCGAGTTCAATGATCTAACAAGATACATAATGTTTGGTCTCACTTGGAATTTCAATACTCTCCGAAAGAAAAACAAAGGACCTAACGGCGAAGATATGTTTATGCCGGGTCCCCACGGTGAAGGAGGCAGAAGGGGCGGTCCCGCCGGACCACCGCCCGGAGGTCCCGGCAGAGGTCGTTTTTAACTTTTTGACATCTACAATTGTTTAGACAGTGGTACCGGACAACATAACCGGTTCCACTGTCTGATTTTTACTCAATTTCAATTCCTGAATATGCGTAAACTCCCTTTCTTTATTCTTTTGTCAATAATAGTATCCTCTGCGTCAGCATGGGATGTCAATGAAAAATATAAGGGTATCAAGACTCCTACAACCGATACGACGTGGCATCAAGATATTCTTGACGGGTACGAAGCCAGATTCGTAAACCAGGGGGAGGCTTTCGACGGTCCCTGCCGCTCCACAATTATAAGGAAACTGTGTAAAGGCGGTTCGAAAAAAGCTTTCCTTTATATCCATGGATTCAACGATTATTTCTTCCAGTCTGAAATGGGAGAACGTTTCGTTGACTCCGGATATAATTTCTATGCTGTAGACCTGCGCCGTTACGGACGGAGCCGTGAGCCATGGCAATACCCCTTCAATATCCGTGACCAGAAAGAATATTTCGCGGACATCGATTCTGCTCTGTCCCAAATCAGAAAAGACGGGAATAACGACATAACGCTCGGCGGTCATTCCACCGGCGGACTGACAGTCGCATATTTCGGGGCTATGCGAGGCACCGACATCGGAGTGGACCGGATCGTGACAGACAGTCCATTCCTTGAATGGAATTATTCCGCTTTCATGAGAAACGTAGGCGCTCCCGTGGTCGGTTTTTTTGGCAGAATTTTCAAAAATGCAAAAATCAAACAAGGACACTGTGACGGTTACGCATACAGTCTGCTGAAAGAATATTATGGGGAATGGACCTATAACACCGACTGGAAAATGGTATACTCCCCTCCGGTAACGGCTTCGTGGGTCAATGCAATCAACACAGCGCAAAGCAAACTTTTCAAAAATGCGAAAAAAATCAGCGTGCCGATCCTCGTCATGCACAGTAGCCGTAAGATCGAAGGCTGCAACTACACCCCGGAATTTCAAACCGGAGATGCGGTCCTTGACCCTGAAATGATTCAAAAACAAGGAGAGAAACTCGGGAC
>CAMWID010000010.1 GCA_947174235.1 uncultured Porphyromonadaceae bacterium
TTTCAGGTGTTTTGAATGACGTTTTTTGGAACATCAAACTGAACACCCTAATTAAATAATCAAATATACGCCATTTCATAAACCATAAAGATATGGCTATGCACAATTAAGATTATGCTCTTTGATCTTTTAACGACATTTTATCATGCCTATTGTCCATTCAAGCAAGTATATAGATTGAATCTAAGAAAATAGTATGCATCCATCTTCCATGCATTCAAAATCTACCTCAAATGCCTATGAGATGAACAGTCCAAAGCCCAGTTGATTTAACTTTTAACAAGTAATTACTAAAAAAATTCACAGCTTATTAAACCAATTTATTGACCCGGTGTTTTAGAGATATAACAAACATAAATTTCTCTAAATCTTAAATTATCGAGTTATGAAAAGAACAGTATTATTTTTGGCTGCCGTTATGTCGCTTTCTTGCGCGTGGAGCCAAAATCTTTCAAAGAGTGAAGCTAAAAGTCTTCAGGCTTTCATCAGCCAGCCTTCTGCCAAGGGTGGGAATAATGGCGAAGCACTCGGTTTCCAAGGCGGTAGTGTTGCCGGTCTTCCGGGTATAACAGTTTCCGGTGGTCATGTCACGGATATCAAATGGGATGGCAAAGATCTTGGAGGCTCGCTTGACCTTTCCGCTTTCCCGGCTCTTCAGAAAATAGACATAAGCAATAACAAGATTACGGAACTGACAGTTGCCGGAGCACCTTCTCTTGTAGAGCTTAATGCATCGAAGAACCGTATTGCAAATATTTCCCTGCAGGGATGTGATCAATTGCAGACGTTGAAACTCAACCGTAACCGTCTCGCGGAGATTGATCTTTCAGGAGTACCCTTTATCAAGAAGTTGAATCTTTCATCAAATCATATTGCCGATCTTGATGTCAGCAACGCTTCAAACCTTACTTATCTCAATTGCATGAGCAATCGCCTTGAGCAGCTTTCTGTAGAGGGATGTCCTGCTCTGAAAACGCTCTATGCCGGTTATAACGATCTGTCAGGCATTACACTCGCCGGTCTTGTAAAACTTGAGAACCTTAATCTTCAGGGCAACAAGATTCAGAAGTTGTATATTCAGGAGCTTCCCTCTCTTGTCACTCTTGCTTGCAACGACAACCACATGCAGCAGCTTGTCATAAACGGATGCAAGGCACTTAATGATATTTTCGCGCCTTATAATGATCTCACAACTTTTACTGTGACAGGCACTCCGACTTTGGCATTTGTAAATCTGGAATGGAATGACCTTACTTATGTGGATTTGAGCAATCTTTCATTCCTTCAGAGGGTCAATCTCAGCAACAACCAGCTGCAGACTCTTGACGTAAGCTTTGACCAGATGCTGACTCACTTGAATATCAGTTATAATGTCAATCTCACAGATTTACGTACAACCGGAGACACACAGCTTCGTCAGATTGTCGGTGAATGGTCTAACTTTGATGAGCCAGAGGGGTTCTGAAAATTTTAGACAATTCAAAGAAAACAATAACCGCCGGGCCGGAAAGGTGGTCAGATTAGAGAAAATGTGAAGGCATCCCGAGAGGGATGCCTTTTCTTGTATGACACTGTTTTTTGTAAAGAAATGATTGCATACTTATAAATTTATTATTAATTTTGTGTAATGATTGCTTTTAGAGGCTTCTGTGGTATGTCAGATCTTAAAGAAATGGCCTGAAAAGCATTCTTTACTTTGCTTCTTTTACAATCCGAAAGATATATAAATCATTCATGAATAGTAAATTAATAGCCGATGCCGGCTCTACAAATATTGAATGGACTCTTATTGGTGCCGGGGGCGATGTGATTCAGTCTTTGGTAACCGAAGGAGTAAATGCATTGCTGTCTTCAAAAGAGGATATAGAAAGGGTGTTTAAAAAGGCCCGCGGAATGCTTTTGTCGGATTTCATCGTTGAGGAGATACATTACTATGGTGCGGGATGTGCTACACATTGCATTTGTGACAAAGTTATGTCATCTCTTCTTTCGGTATGGAAAGATGCTTCATGTGTTATTAAATCGGATCTTCTTGCTGCGGCACGTTCTCTTTTATTCGATAAGAAGGGAATCGTTTGCATCCTTGGGACCGGATCCAATTCATGTCTGTATGACGGAAAGGATATAGTGGCGCAAATACCATCATTAGGTTATGTCTTGGGAGATGAAGGCAGCGGTGCCGCTTTAGGGAAAAGGCTTATTGGAGATATCTACAAAAAACAGCTGCCGGATGATATTTGTCAAAAGTTCATGGATGAATATAATTTGACATTGGCTGATCTGCTTGATAAAGTTTACAGAGAACAATTCCCCAACAGGTTTATGGCTTCATTCGTGCCGTTTATATATAGAAATATTTCCGACATTTCAATTCACGCAATTGTTCTTAACGAATTCACAAGCTTTCTGAAACGAAATGTCGCGATGTATGTAGATGCGCGATCTCTTGAAATTTGCTTTACGGGTTCCGTGGCATTCTATTTTGAGAATATTTTACGAGAAGCCTCATCCCATTTCGGATACAACGTTACGGATGTGACTCAAAATCCGATGGAAGGCCTTATCAGATACCATACTCTATAATTTCTCATAAGATCATGAAGAGGATAGCTTTTATAGCAACGGGTTGCTTTTTTGTCGCATTCAATATTCTTTCGGCTTTCCCTGCGGAAAGGAGTGAATATTGGCGTCAGAGGGTCTCATTATTTGAGTCGCTCCCGGTGAACTCTACCGACATAATTTTTATAGGCAACTCCATAACCGACGGTGGTGAGTTAACAGAATTATTTAATGATCTGAGGGTTAAAAACAGAGGAATAAATTCTGATGATATAGATGGGGTTACCGACAGGATAGATTGTATTCTTGCCGGTCGTCCTGCAAAAATATTTTTATTGATAGGTATAAATGATGTTTCACACAATGTGTCGTTATCTTCATTATTGTCAAAATATGAAACATTGATCAATATAATATGTGAGCAATCTCCAGAAAGCAAACTCTATGTTCAATCTGTCATGCCCATAAATAATGATTTTAACAGATATAAGAATCTTAGAGGAAAAGAAGATCTGATAAATTCTTTTAATTCAGGGCTTCAAGAGCTCGCATCACAAAAGGGGATTGTTTATATTGATCTCTGGCCTGCGCTTGCTGTGGCTGATTCCGACAAATTGGATCCGCGTTACACAAATGACGGATTGCACCTTACCGGAGAAGGTTATCTCGCATGGGCGAATCATATAAAGCCTTACTTATTTGAATAAACTTGAAATATACTGAAATATGACATCAAAGATACATAAACTTTTATTGTCAGCCATGCTCACTCTTTCATCGGCTACATTTGTCATGAATGCACAGGGAGTAATAGAGATAGAACCTCTTTTTGAGTATCCTACCGCTCCAGAAGAGCTGCCTACGTTGGAAGCCAAATCCGATTATCTTGTAGAGCATTTTTGGGATCAGATGGATTTCAAATCAAAGACTACTGTTGACCAGAACGCATTGAACGATGCGTTCCGGGTTTTTTCTATTCCATTGAGATGGGCGTCAAGAGACAAGGCGGTCGCAGCCACTGACAAATTATTGCAGACGATTTCTAAAAATCCGATATTGATGCTGCAATTCACAAAGGCTGCAGAAGAAAATATCTATGGCCCTCGTGCGGAGGTCTGGGTTGACGAGGTATATCTGAAATTTCTTAACACTCTCGTTAAAAACAAAAAAATACCTGCACAAAGAAAGAAAAAATATGAAGATCAATTAAGTGTGCTCAGTAAGACTGTAGTTGGATGTGTGGCTCCCGAATTTTCATTTGAGAATGTCAATGGAGACAATGTCACATATTTCCCGATGGCGACCCCCACTATAATTATTTTTGGTAATCCTAAAGATGCCGATTGGCGTCTTTCTCGCCTCAGGATGGAAGCCAATGCGTCATTGTCAGAAGCAATAGATAAAGGAAAGATAAATATTCTTTTCATAATTCCAGACAAAATGGATGACTGGAAGCAAGAGGTTGTTGGTTATTCACCCAAATGGACAGTCGGTTGTGGCAATAATCTTAAGGCTGTATATGACATGCGTATCGCGCCTTCTATTTATACAATAGGAGCCGATGGCAAAATTCTTCTTAAAAACACCCCCCTTCAGACTGCTGTCAACAGAGTTCTTGAAGAGGTCAAATAAAGTTATAATCAATAAATATATACGGGATGAGAAAGCTAAGTTTTTCCGGCTTGTTGAAACGGACTTATTTTCGTTTTACCGGATACTCATATACCAATCTCGGGAGACTGTTCCTACGTTTGTTTGTAGGAATAATGTTGATGCAATTCGGAATACGCCAGATAGCTCATTTTGGTCAGGTGTATGAATATTTCCCCCCTGTATTCGGAATGAGTCCGGCTGCATCGCTGACTTTAATGATATGCATAGAGGTAATATGTTCGTTCTTCATCATGATCGGGTTCTTTACCCGGATTATGATAGCTCCTCCTTTCTTCGCTATGCTTGTCGCGGAATATTACCTCCTTCATGATTATGTGAGCAGTGCTTCATATTTGATCGACTGGCATCAGCAGGGATACTTGCCGATAATGTTTCTTGGTGTGTATTTTTTCCTGATTTTAGTGGGTCCGGGTAAAATTTCAGTGGATTATTTCCTTTCTTTACATATAATCCACAGTGAGAATAAAAGTGAGGGAGAGCTGGAAGAGGTATGAAAATAGCAGTGTTGATTTCAGGTGGAGTAGACAGTGCTGTCGTCGTCCACAAGTTGATTTCAGAGGGGCATGAACTTCATCTGTTTTATATAAGGATAGGAATGGACAATGGCGAAGGTGATTGTTCAGCTGATGAGGATATCGAAATGTGTACTTTGATTGCGCGTAAATATGGATTGCCTTTCAAGGTGGTATCATTACATGAGGAATATTGGGAACATGTCATGTCTTATGCTCTCAAGACAGTCAAAGAGGGGCTTACCCCCCATCCGGACATGATGTGCAATAAACTCATCAAATTCGGTTTTTTTGAAGAACGATGGGGAAAGGAGTTTGATAAGACTGCCACCGGTCACTATGCTTCCATCAAAGAGATCAATGGCAAGCTTTTTCTCGCAACTGCTAAAGATCCCGTGAAGGATCAGACTGATTTCCTGGCACAAATATCCTATGAGCAGCTGTCTCATCTAATTTTTCCACTCGGAGATCTTGATAAATCAGAGGTTCGGGAGATTGCGAGGCTTGCCTCCCTTCCCAATGCTACCCGAAAGGATTCACAGGGAATATGTTTTCTTGGGAAAATAGACTATACCGATTTCATAGCACGACATCTTGGCGAAAAAGAGGGACCTGTGATTGAAATTGAAACCGGTAAGAAAATCGGTGTACACAAAGGTTATTGGTTCTATACAATAGGTCAGAGAAAAGGTCTCGGTCTCAGTGGAGGTCCGTGGTTCGTTGTAAAGAAAAATGTCAGAGACAATGTTATATATGTTTCCAACGGGTATGACACAAAGCTCCAGTATGGGAAAGAGATTCCTCTTGCAGAACCTAATTGGATAAGCGGAGATCCTTTGGGCATGATCGCTACGGATGAAGATGCAGAGATCGCGATTGCGTTCAAGACACGCCATTCACCGGAATTTTATTCCGGGCATCTTAAGCGTGGAAAAGATGGATCAATGTGGATCTTATCGGATTCTGACGTTCAAGGTATCGCTCCTGGACAGTTTGCTATAGTTTATTCGATAGACAAAACACTTTGTCTTGGATCCGCCATGATTAGTCCGGTGTCTCGCAGACGTGGAAGAAATCGGAAGAAAAGTGTATGCACTCCTGAAACAAAAACCAAAGAATTTTTTTGATTGATATGGAAAAACGATACCGGCTTGAACTAATAGGAATAACATATAACCAGATAGAGTCTGGAGTCTATGCTCTTGTACTTCAGCAGGTCGGAACGACAAGACGGATCCCGATAATAATAGGGTTTCCGGAAGCTCAGGCGATTGAATGCAAATTGCAGGAAGTGGCGACACCGCGTCCGTTGACTCATGACACAATGGTGGCGGCTCTCGCTTCTTTCGGAATATCGTTGGTGCAGGTAGACATATATAAACTCCCCAACGGCGTATTTGCCGCTGAACTGACTTTTTCTGATGGCAACACGGAGCGTGTCATAGATTCACGTTCTTCTGATGCCGTGGCGCTTGCCATAAGGGTTGGAGCGCCTATTTATACATCTGAATCAGTTCTAAGGGAGGCGGGCTTTGATGCCGACTCTTCTTGCAGTTCTGTAGAATCAGAAGCTAAATTGTCTTGTGACTCCCATAATCCTTACGAAGATGTTGATCTCTCGACACTCTCGATATCTCAGCTGTCAGAGGCAATGATGCACGCGGCGGAGAAAGAGGATTATGAGGAAGCGGCAAGAATCAAGAATGAAATTGACAAAAGAAACTCTCAAAACGAGAAATAATGAAAAATAGAAAAAAAAGAATCGATCTTATAATTGAGTTGATCCGGAACCAATGTGTGGGAAGTCAGGAAGAACTTGCTGACCTTCTCTCCCAAAAAGGCCATAAGGTGACACAGGCGACTTTGTCTCGTGACCTCAAGATGCTTCGGACTACAAAAGTACCCACAGACCGAGGCACGTATATGTATGTGTTGCCCGATAGTGATTCCCTGAAAGACAAGATTCTTTCTTTCGGACAGGCACCACCAAGGGCGAATTATCAGAGCGGTTTCCTGTCGTTGCATTTTTCAGGTCATCTGGTCGTGATAAAAACTCGTATCGGTTATGCTGCCGGTCTTGCATATGATATTGATATGCGTCGCAAGGAAGAGATATTGGGTACAATTCCGGGCAGTGACACAATTCTTGTCGTGATGAGGGAAGATGTATCCAGACAAAGGGCTGCTGAACTCTTTGCCGATATTTTAGGAATAGATATTTCTGATATCATACTTTAGATTCATGATTAAAGTTGGAATCATCGGTGCGGATAAGCCAGATGCAGGTGAACTGCTCCGGTTGCTGATCAATCATCCGGAAGTCGATGTCGAGACCTTGTATGCGCCATCATTGGCAGGGCGTCAAGTAACTGCATGTCATCATGGCTTTATTGGAGAAAGATGTATGAATTTTTCAGACAGGCTGGATTTGTCAAAACTTGATGCCGTATTCATTTTTGACAATTCTCCTGTAGGCAGAAGCGTGATAGAAAAAGCGTTGTCTTATGATCACCTTCGGGTAATAGACATCTCTCCTGCAAGATTTGAAGATTGGTCATCAATGGAAATGGAATATGGATTGTCAGAAATCAACCGCAAACCATTGGTGCGTGGCGCGCGAATGGCAATTATCCCTTCTCATGTGGCTGCAATAGCGTTGATCGCGCTTCATCCTTTGGCTTCTCACCTGCTTTTGCCTGACGAGATATCATTGCAGGTTCATGCTCCGGAACATTTTGTAAAGAACATAAATGTGGACATGACTGTAGAGGAAATCTCGCGACAGCTGAAGCGTGTGCAATGTAGTTTTAACGGTAAAATTAATGTGACGGTTGTTCCTGACGGTAATGGAAGAACCTTAAGAATATGTGCATCCATGGCATGTCCGCTTGCTATTGCAGAGGTGGAGAAGGTGTATGATTCCGTGTATGACGATCATAATTTCACATTTACAACTTTGTCTAAAGTCGGAAGTGAGGAAGTGGAAGGAACACAAAAATGCGTGGTTTCATTCAGTAAGCCTGGAGCCGGGCTTATTGAAGTGGAATCAATCGGAGATTGCTATTTAAGAGGTGGAGCGGGAGATGGCACACATGTGCTCAATCTGCTGTTTGCTCTTCATGAAAAGGTCGGTCTTAATCTGAAGCCTTCAAGGTATGGGGAGCTCCTTGACAAACCTTCTGCACAGGCGTCTTGGTTTGCATAAATAATTTGAAATATTCGCATAAAAACCTGTTGTTATGTCCGTAAATAAAGTCATATTGCTTGGAAATGTCGGATGCGATCCGGAAATCCGTTATCCGGAGAAAGACAGGGCTGTCGCATACCTCACTCTTGCAACTAATGAAGTGCGTGGAACCACAAGAACAGAAGTGACTGAATGGCATTATCTCGTGTTTGGTGGACAGAATGCTTCGTTCGTGGAGCGCTATGTGAGAAAAGGATCGCAATTATATGTTGAAGGGTATCTTCGTAGCCGCGAGTATGAAGACCGTATGAAGATAACCCGAAGACGTACCGAGATAATTGTCGAAAAATTTGAAATCCTCGGCCGCCGTAATTGAATTGATCAATGTCATGGTCTGCCAGGATGATTCTTGAGTCAAATTATGGATGTGTTAAATAACACTCCAGTCAAAAATAAATTGGCACATATTTGTTATTAACCTAAAACATATCATATAAGTAAGAAATGAGAAAATGGCGTATTGAAGATTCTGCTGAAATCTACAATATCAGTGGATGGGGGCTGAAATATTTCTCAATAAATGAGAAAGGACATGTGCAGGTGACCCCAAGAGAGGGCTGTGCACCTGTCGATTTAAAAGAGGTCATTGATGAGCTTCGCATACGCGATGTATCTGCTCCCATGCTCTTGCGTTTTCCTGACATTCTGGACAACCGGATCCAGAAAATTTCTTCATGTTTCAAAAAAGCGGCGGAAGAATATAATTATGAGGGACAGAATTATATTGTCTACCCTATAAAGGTAAATCAGATGTGTCAGGTGGTGGAAGAGATCGTAAGCCATGGCAATAAATATAACATCGGTCTTGAAGCCGGATCAAAACCTGAATTGCATGCTGTGCTTGCTGTCAACACACATTCCAACTCTCTGATTGTATGCAACGGGTATAAGGATGAAGATTATGTGGAGTTGGCTCTTCTCGCTCAAAAGATGGGAAGACGAATCTACCTTGTAGTTGAAAAACTTAATGAACTAAAACTCATTGCGGATGTAGCGAAGCGCCTTAATATCGTCCCCAATATTGGAATGAGAATCAAGCTTTCATCATCCGGAAGCGGTAAATGGGAAGAGTCTGGTGGCGATGTGAGCAAATTCGGACTAAATTCTTCTGAATTGCTTGATGCCCTGTCATTCTTGGAAAAGAATAATATGACTGAATCTCTCAAGCTTATACATTTCCACATAGGCAGTCAGATAACTAAAATCAGAAGGATAAAAAATGCCCTCCGTGAGGCTATGCAATTTTATGTGCAGCTTTCGAAAATGGGATTCTGCATAGAGTTTGTCGACATAGGTGGTGGTTTAGGTGTGGATTATGACGGTACACGTTCGTCATTTGGAGAGAATTCAATGAATTATTCCATTCAGGAATATGTCAACGATTCCGTTTCCGCACTTGTTGACGTATGTGTAAAAAATGATTTGCGCCAACCGAATATTATTACCGAGAGCGGCAGGTCTCTTACAGCCCATCACTCAGTATTGATTATTGAGGTGTTGGAGACAACCCAACTACCTATCTGGAACGACAATGAGGAGATTGACAATGACGCACATGAACTGGCAAAAGAGCTATATAACATATGGGATCGTATAAATCCGACTACTATGTTTGAGGATTGGCATGATGCGTTGCAGATTCGTGAGGAAGCGCTTGATCTTTTCAGCCTCGGCTTATTGGACCTTCGGACGCGCGCACAGATCGAGAAACTATTCTGGTCTGTAGCAAGGGATGTCAATGATCTTACACGATCCATGAAGCATCCGCCGGAAGAACTTAAGAAAGTTGACAGGATGCTTCCTGAAAAATATTTCTGTAATTTCTCTTTGTTTCAAAGTCTTCCGGATTCGTGGGCTATAGATCAGGTTTTTCCGATCATGCCTATTGCGCGTTTGGATGAAAAACCGTCAAGAAGATGTACGATCCAAGATATCACCTGTGATTCTGATGGAAAGATCAACAGGTTTGTATCTCCTCAGGGAATGTCTTATTCTTTGCCTGTTCATCCATTGAAACAAAACGACCATTATTATATCGGTGTGTTCCTTGTGGGCGCTTATCAGGAAATCCTTGGAGATCTGCATAATCTTTTCGGAGATACGAGTGCTGTACACATATCAGTAAATGACAAAGGATATGTCATTGAACAAATAATTGATGGAGAACCTGTGGCGGATGTACTTGATTATGTGGAATACAGTCCCAAAAAGCTCGTAAGAAATCTTGAGACATGGGTTTCTAAATCCATGAAACAGGGGATCATTACGCCGGAGGAAGGCAGACAATTCCTGAATAATTATAAATCAGGATTGTATGGAATAACTTATCTCGAGCGTGATTAATGTAAAATACAGATAAAGATGAGATATTTTCTGAGACTGTCGTATAATGGAGAGAGTTTTCATGGATGGCAGTCACAACCGAATGCTATGGGAGTACAGCAAAAAATCGAGGAGGCGTTGTCTGTGGTCACACGCCTCCCGGTTTCTATAGTCGGTGCAGGCAGGACAGATGCCGGGGTTCACGCTCGGGAAATGTTTGCACATTTTGATTTACCCAAGCCTGTTGATGATAAAAGAAGATTGATTATCTCTCTAAATAGGTTGGTTGGTAGAAATATAGCTATAGATGATCTGATAGAAGTGGCAGAGGATGCACACGCTAGGTTTGATGCGGTTGAAAGAACATATAAATATTTCGTGACATTCAAAAAATCGGCTTTCTTATATCCATATGCATGGTATTCTCCCTCACGTCTGGATATTGACATGATGAATGAAGCCGCCTCAGAGTTGTTGCAGACTGAAGATTTTACGTCTTTTGCAAAATTGCATTCAGATGCCAAGACAAACATATGCGACGTGCGACATGCAAAATGGGATGTCGCGGATAACGACATTTCTAATGGTTTTTCAGGTTTGTTTGTAGATGGAATAGTATTTACTATATCAGCTGACCGTTTTTTAAGAAATATGGTCAGGGCTGTGGTAGGGACATTAGTGGAAGTTGGCAGAAAGAAAATTTCCGTGCAGGACTTTAAAGATATAATTTTACGAAGGGACAGATGCTCCGCCGGTATTTCCATGCCGGCGGAAGCATTATTCCTATGGTCGGTCAAATACCCCTATATAATTTAATTATCTGTGTTTCTTCAAGTTTTATATCTATCTTAAATTGTTGGCATATGTTCAGTAATAAGGCGAAAGGTTTTTTGATAGGTGCTGTGGCTGCTGCGAGTTATGGCACAAATCCTCTTTTTGCCCTACCTCTTTATGAGGAAGGGATGAATCCGGATTCGGTATTGTTTTTCAGGTATCTGCTTGCAATCCCGATAATGGGATTGATGTTGCTTTTCCGTAGAGGGAAACACGAATTTAAAATCACACCAAGGCAGACGATGCAGCTATTTCTGATGGGTATACTTTTGGCGTTTTCCTCTCTTTCCCTTTTCCTCAGTTATACTTATATGGAGGCAGGGATCGCATCGACGATGCTCTTTGTATATCCAATTATGGTAGCATTGATAATGTCAATTGGATTTAAAGAGAAATTTACCGTCAGCACAGGTCTGTGTATAGTTATGGCGCTTGTAGGGATAGGTCTTTTATATAAAAATGCCGATGGCTCCACTGTCAGCCTTATGGGTACTGTGCTTGTGATGACATCTTCACTTACATATGCCATATACATTGTGGGTGTCAACCAGACAAAATTACGAAGCATGCCTACATTAAAGGTGATATTTTACGTCTTGATGTTTGGAACAGTGGTCTTTTTATGTAGAATTATTTTTTCAGACACAATGGTGTTTCCCAAAGGAATCGTTGCATGGATAAATCTATTAGGACTCGCATTACTCCCTACTGCGGTATCCTTTTTATGTACAACATCTGCCATACAACTTATCGGACCCACCCCTACTGCCATTCTCGGTGCTCTCGAACCTCTTACAGCGGTAGTTATTGGAGTTGCTGTCTTTGGCGAGACTCTGACTCCAAGGATTGCCCTCGGGATAATCCTTATACTTCTTGCCGTATCAATAGTTGTGGCAGGAGGAAACTTTGCAAAACAACTTACCAATATCCGGAAACTTTTTCCACGAAAATAACATAACGACATGGATAAAGCCATAGCAAAATCACAGATAGAAGCACTTAGACAGGAGCTTCATCGTCATAATCATAATTATTATGTGTTGAATTCCCCTGAGATTTCTGATAAGGAATTTGACATGATGATGAAAGACCTTGAGAATCTTGAAAAAGATTTTCCCGAATTTTCGGATCCATTATCTCCAACCATGCGTGTAGGGTCAGATCTAACCAAAGGTTTTGAACATGTGGTGCATGTCCGCCCTATGATGTCTTTGTCAAATTCTTATTCCATTTCTGAGGTTGACGAATGGTTTGAACGTTTACGTAAATCCTTACGTGGGGAGCAGTTTTCCATCGTAGGTGAATTGAAATTTGACGGGACTTCGATATCAATTACTTATAAAAACGGAATGATGGTGCGTGCCGTAACAAGGGGTGACGGTACGCAGGGTGATGATGTGACAGCGAATGTCAAAACCATCAGGAGCATTCCATTGCGTCTCCAACCGGGTGATTGGCCTGACGAGTTTGAAATACGTGGTGAAATTCTTATGCCTTGGGATGTATTTGAAAAACTTAACGCTGAAAGGGCGTATAATGAAGAACCATTGTTTGCCAATCCCCGTAATGCCGCCTCAGGCACTTTGAAAATGCAAGATTCACGGGAAGTCGCACGTCGTCACCTTGACGCACGGTTCTACTACCTTATGAGTGACAACCTTCCGTATGATAATCATTATGAGAATATGGAGGCTGCCAGAAAATGGGGGTTCAAAGTTTCCCGAAATGTCTCCCTGCTGCATTCTCTTGAAGAAGTAAATGACTTTATAAATTATTGGGATGTCCACAGGAATGAACTTCCTGTGGCGACAGACGGACTTGTTTTCAAGATAAATTCATTACGCCAGCAGTTAAATCTCGGATTTACGGCAAAGTCTCCGCGTTGGGCTGTGGCATATAAATTTAATCCCGAGAATGCATGCACGCCCTTGCGTTTTGTATCGTTTGAAACCGGAAGAATGGGTATTGTCACCCCGGTAGCTAATCTTGAACCTGTCCTTCTTTCCGGAACTATTGTAAAGCGGGCATCTTTACATAATGATGACATCATAAAGGAACTTGACATACATGAGGGAGACTGGGTATATGTTGAGAAAGGTGGAGAGATCATTCCAAAAATCACAGGGGTGGAGTTATCAAAAAGAACAGCAGGATCTCCATCGATACAATTTGTATCCAATTGTCCCGTGTGCGGTACGCCCCTTGTAAGAATATATGGAGATGCGGCATGGTGTTGTCCGAATCACTACGGTTGCCGTCCCCAGATTACAGGTAAGATTGAGCATTTCTGCGCCCGGCGGATGATGGATATTGACGGCATCGGTGAGGAAACCGCAGAATTGCTGTTCGATTGTGGACTTGTGGCGACTATAGCTGATCTATATGATCTTACTCAGGAAAAGCTTGAAACTTTGGAAAGGATTGGTGAAAAATCCGCCAAAAGAATAATTGACGGTATCGAAGCGTCAAAGAGCGTATCTTTTGAAAGGGTTATATATGCCCTCTCCATCCCCAATGTGGGAGAGACAACTGCGAAAAGGTTGGCAAGATCTGTGAAATCGATGGACAACTTGTTGTCGCTTACTGAGCTGGAGTTGACAGAGATACAGGATGTCGGTCCTGTAATTGCAAAATGCATCTACGATTATTTCAGAGATCCGGTAAATGTAGACAATATCAAGAGACTGAGGGCGGCAGGGGTACAGATGCAGCTATCTCCTGAGAAAATGGAATCTGCCGGAAATGCTCTTGAAGGGAAAACGATTGTAATTTCAGGTACGTTTTCACATCATTCTCGGGATGAATATAAAGATATTATTGAACGGGAAGGTGCAAAAAATTCAGGAAGCATATCTAAAAAGACAACGTTTGTGCTTGCCGGAGAAAATATGGGACCATCCAAATATGAAAAATGTCAGAAACTTGGAATCCCATTGGTTTCTGAGGAAGAATTCCTTTCAATGATTGGTAAAGACTAAGAAATTGTTTAAATTTATTTGTCGAAGGAATTGAGAGGATTTGACAGGCAGATTTTTGATATTTATAAAGGAGTCATGGGGTTCCATAATGACTGAATAAATATCATAAAGATGCCGTCAAAGACCTCATTGACAAGATAAAATAAATTTTAAACAGTTTATAAGCCCTCTATGTCATACAAAATTAGGGTACCCTTCTTTCCTGCGGTACCCTAATTTTGTATGCTCTCAAGAATAATCCACAATTTTTATGCGGCTTAATGCGGGCGACTCCCTGTCAACTTGAATCTGCACAGGAATCCTTTCTTTCATTTCGGGAACATGGCTTATAAGCCCGACCTTTCTTCCGCCGATCTGATGTAATTTTTCCAGAGTATCCATTACATTCTCAAGATATTCCGGCGACAGAGATCCGAATCCTTCATCTATAAATAGTATGTCCGTAGGACTGCCTCCACTACGTAGGTTTGACAGGGCAAGCGCGAGGGAAAGCGAAGCCATGAAGCACTCCCCTCCTGAAAGTATACTTGCGGGCTGAGGATCGCTTGGATGATAAGTATCTTTTACCAATATGGCAAGCGAACCGGGATTACAAGTTAGTGTGTAACGGTCTGTGAAGTTTCGCATGTATACATTGGCATTCTCAAGAAGAGAACGTAAAATGAAACTCTGTGCTACATTCCGGAATTTTGCTCCATCAGTATCACCAAGGAGCTTATATAAACCCTCCCATTCTTCTTTTTCTTTTCTGGCTTCTTCCTCTTTTTTAATTTTCTTATCAAATTCAATTCTTGCCGTCATATCTGTTGCGAGTTGTTCTTTTATCTGTCCGATTTCTCTTTGCATTAAATTAAGATTCTGTTCAACAGATGCCACGACTTCATTCAATGCCTCTTCGGATTCCTCTTCCGTGATCTCTGGTTTGTTATCTTCAAGATCTAAGAGTTGTACCGATAGATTTGCAAAAGCTCCCCTTTCTAAATTAATATTGTCATGTATTTTCTTATGATTCGCTTCAATCTCTTCAATGCTGCCCTTATCCATGTTGCAAAGAGTTTGCAGACGGTCTTCACTGATATGGCTGTTGTCATTCAGAAAATTACGTATGCTTATGGTGAGAGCGTGCATCCTTTCTTCATTAAATTTTTTATCTGTTTTCCATTCAGTCATTGCTGTTGATATTTTTATGAATTCCTCTTTGAGTGCCTCGAGATTATTCTTTGACTTGTCAAGTGACTTCTGCAAAGAAGAAACCTGTCTGTGTGTATTCTCAGCTTCTTTTTGGATTTTTCTTTTTTCAGAAATCTTGAGAGAAAGGTTTCTCCGGTCTTTATCCAGAATTTCAGATAGGTTAGTATGATCGGTTGTGCTATATTCACATTTGGTTATTTGTGAATTGACAGCTTTTTGGCATAATGCTACAGCCTCAGATTGTTTTCGGATGCTGATTTCTATGTTTTCAAGAGATTTTTGGCTTTCTGCTTTTAATCGCTTAGTTGAAAAAATATCTGATCTCAATTTCAGAAGTGCGGATTCTGAATGCCTTTTACGTGTGCGTAATGTATCAAGCAGTGACGAAAAGGCATCATCTGAAATTATTTTTTCAATTTTATTCCCACACACGGGGCAAATATCACCTTCTTTGACCGACATCCGAATTGCATTTACGGCATCTGAGGTGGCAAGTTCTATTTTTTCAAGATCGCCAGTGGCTTTAGTGAGTTCCGATTCTGCTGACTTCAATGGGGACTCAAGCGATTCTATTATTCTGTCGCATTCTTCAATTGTCTTGCGTTTTGTATCTGCTTCTGTTGTCAAATCTTTAAGGCGTGTGTTTGCGATCTCTGCATTTTTGATCATTCCGCATAATTCCCCTATTGATTGAAAACGGTTATTCAGTTGGAACAATTCCTCATTTATTGTTTTAAGATCAAAATACTCTGCCTTCAGAGCTATCTGATTAAGCTCATTTTGAATCTCATCCGTCTTCTTTTGTTGCATTAAAATGCTGTTTTGAGAAGAAGAGAGATTCTCTTGTAACCGTGAGTATAATTTCTCTTTTGTATTAATCAAATTGATGCATTTTGTCCTTTCTTTATATAGCTGCCTTGCTTCTTCAGAGAGTTTGAAGTCTTTGAGTATCCCGCATTCATAAATAAACGAATCCGATTTAAATACTGATTCCAACACTTCAATTTTCTTTTCCGTTGTAGCCTTGAGACGGGAAAGCCGATGTCTCTCTCTTATCCAGTTTAATTTCTTGGCTGTGTCGGATTTCTCTTTTGACAGACGTTTGGATTCTTCTTCAATATGATGTATCCTGTTTTTTCTTGATTCGATCTCCTCTTTGTCGAAAAGTATGATATTTCTGACATCTCGTTTGGCATCCTCCCATATACTTTTTTTTTCAAGATAGCGGTCTGCGATTTTCTTTCCTATAATCGAATATACTTCAGTTCCGGTAAGTCTTTCAAGTATCCCGGATTTCTCCCCTCTGTCACTCTTCAGAAATTTTGAGAACTCACCTTGCGCCAATAAAACTGTCCTGCAGAATTGGTCGTAGTCCAGTCCCGTCAGTTCCCGTATTTTATCAGTGATGATACGTTTGTTGGTTTCGGCATATTTCCCATCGATCGATGAAAGAGATCTGTTGGGTTTTTGCAGTCGTTTGTCCGGTTTCTTGTAATTCCTCTGGATATACCAGCATGCCTCATAATCCTTTCCGTCATTTCCTTCGAAAAGTAATTTCACATAACCTTCTCCCGTCCCTCTTCTGAGAAATTGAGAATTGTCGTTGAAATAATATTTGTCGTCTACATTTTGGACAAATCCGATTTCTTCTTTTGATACCGACGACATCCTTGGGGTCTTGTCATATAGGGCGAGACATATGGCATCGAGTATCGTACTTTTCCCCGATCCAGTTTCACCGGATATGAGAAAAATAGAGGTGTCGCCTATCGTCCCTTCACTGAAGTTTATCTCGGCATCGGCGATAGAGGCGATATTATGTATTTTTAAATATTTAATTATCATGACTATATAGATTTGTCGATTGCATATTCATTTTGAAGTTGAGAAATCATGGAAAGGTATCGTTCTATTTGAGAATCAGGCAGTGCGCATGCCCTGAAATAACGACAGGCAATATCATCTGGCTCCAGTTCTGAGAACTGTGATATATTTAGGCTCATATTTCCCTTATCAAGTTTCGGATTATCAGGTCTTGTGAATTTAATGATGCAGAAGCGGCATGACTTGTCTTTTGTGGCTGATGAGGCTTGCTCCATGCAGTCGGAGGGAAGATCCTCTTCTTGTTTTACATTCAATCTGATATATGAATTATCATCTGAAGGCAATTTTGCAAGTTGCTGTACAGCTTTTCTAAAATCTACCGGATTATCCGGGAATGTTTTCAGCTTTCTCAGCGGATAGATTTCGATATCCTCAACAACCGGAGGTTCCCCTTTCTTAATCTCAACAACGGATACTGTATGTGGGTATTCTTCGTCAAATCCTATTGCCACCGGGGAGCCGGAGTATCGGATTTTTCCTGTTCTGTCCAGATTTTGTGCCCTGTGTATATGCCCGAGCGCAACATAATCAAAATTATGTCCGAATATTGATTGTTTCACACTGTTTATATTCCCAATTTCAGGTGTCCTATGACCTGTCATGTCACAATTTTCAACTGTAAGGTGTGCCATCAGAATGCATGGATTCGCTTCATCATTTACTCTGCAAACGTACTCGGATGCATTTCTAAAAAAGCATTCTTCCTGTGCCCTCTCCTTTTCAGAGCTTTCATCATGCATATACGCCCGATTGATATAAGGAATCGCAAGCACTGAACCTTTATCCGGAATGGTAATCATATTGTCGCTGAAATCATAATTCCCGTCATTCTTGCGGACATTGCCAATAACATGTATTCCTGTTTTTTTCCAAAGATTGCGGTTGACATCTATTCTTGACGCGCTGTCATGATTTCCTGATGTTATTATTATGGTCATGTCCGGCACTGAATCATGGAGGTCAAGGATGAAGTCAGTGAACATTCTCATAGAAGATGCGGACGGAGAGGAAACGTCAAAAATGTCACCGCTGACCAGCAACGCGTCTGGTCTGTGAGTAATTGCGATATCTTTCAGTTGCCTGAAGAAATATAGATGTTCGTCTGTCCGGTCATAACTGTAGAGCGTCTGACCCAGATGCCAATCGGAAGTATGTATGAATTTCATAAAGTTTTTTAATATTATCCCAAATATAGTAATGATTTAAAAAGCTTGCAAATTTATTGAAAATCTTTTTCACAGAAGCAAATTTCCGTTTTACCACTCATTTGTTTCCATGATTTATTAAAAGGTTATTTCGTATGGAACGCGCTCTTGGAATATGCCTGTTTTGTGTCGGTTTGGTATAATCATTAATATTATTTAATCAAAATAACTGTGCTGTTTGTTAACATAAAGTACCGTTTCTATGGTCTCTGCAACCGTAGCAATCATAAGAATAAATTTAATTCCACATTTTATGTTAACACAAGAATCTCGACTCAACATAATATTCAGGAAAAAGGGAGTATACGCTGTCCTTCATATTATTATTCTCTTTCTTTCCATTTTCCTTGTTGTGGGTATATCTATTGATACTTTTCATAATGAGGCATTCTATAAAGTGCCCAGATTCATGAAATTTCAATTCTGGGTCTGTGTGCTTTTCCTACTTGATTTTTTTGTTGAGTTCTTTTTGTCGCCTGATAAATGGGGCTATCTGCGAACACATTTCTTTTTCTTTCTTGTATCAATCCCCTATAATTCTATAATTATACATTATGGATGGCAATTTGATGAGCAGATCACGTATTGTCTACGTTACATTCCCCTTATACGGGGAGGATATGCCATGGCGATAGTCATCAGCTGGTTTACATATAACAAAGCGACCGGGTTATTTATATCATATCTGGCGACACTTTTGTTTACAGTATATTTTGCGTCATTGGCATTCTATCTTTTTGAACATAAAGTCAATCCTTTGGTCACAGATTATGATTCGGCGTTGTGGTGGGCGTTTATGGATGCCACGACTGTGGGCTCAAATATCGTGGCGGTCACAACAGTTGGAAAGATTCTTTCCGTATTGTTGGCTGCGCTTGGCATGATGATGTTTCCGATATTTACTGTATACGTGACTAATATACTTACCAAACATAACCAGCAAGGGAAAAAGTATGGAGAAGGAGAATTTACCACACCGCTTATTCATTCAGATCCACATCATCTTGGATATGTCTCTGATGATAAGCAGTCCGGGAATGAATAGATTTAGAATTATCAATCATTTAAATAATTATAATAATGGCATTTGATAAATTTTTTATCCAGCAATCAGTCAAGGATTTTCCGGTGACTGTGGCACGAGGTATCGGGCAGGTAATGTTTCAGGACAACATGTGGACCGGAGTGTTGTTTCTTATCGGCATTTTTTGGGGAGCTTATATGGAAGGGTTCCCGTTGGTGGCATGGGGTGCGTTGGTGGGCGTACTTGCGTCAACGCTGACCGGATACATTCTGCGTTTGCCTGATCAGAAAGGTGCTAATGGATTATGGGGGTTCAATGGCGTTTTGGTAGGCTGTGCTTTCCCTACATTTCTCGCCTCTACGGTATGGATGTGGATTGGATTGATTATTTGTTCGGCTCTGACAACAATCGCACGCTCAGGAATGGATAATGTCCTCAGTAGATGGCATGTGTCGTCATTTACATTCCCGTTTGTGTTCTGTACTTGGATATTTTTGCTTTCGGCACGCTTGTTTGATGGATTCCCGGCTATGTATATGGGAAGTCCTGAATTTCCTCATGGAGATGCCGCAAAAGTTTCAATGGATTTCGGAAATTTGGTAATTTATTGGCTGCGTGGAATTTCTCAGGTATTTCTTATAAAATCATGGGTGTGCGGTGTGTTTTTTCTTGCAGGTCTCGCTGTCAGCAGCTGGCGGGCGGCTGTGTGGGCGGCTGTGGGATCTGCGATAGCTCTTTTCATAGCTTTTATATGGAATGGACCGGCTACTGATATATCTGACGGGCTTTATGGTTTCTCTCCAGTGCTTACCGCGATAGCGCTTGGTGCTACATTCTGTAATTTTTCCTGGAGAAGTGCCATATGGGCTGTGTTGGGTACGATTGTGACCGTGTTCATTCAGGCGGCTATGAATGCTTTCTTTGCCCCTATGGGACTTCCGACTCTCACAGGCCCATTCTGTGTGGGAACTTGGATTTTCCTGTTGCCTGCTTATAAATTTTTTCAGCCCGAATCCAAATAGGGAATACGTAAATATTGACGCAGTATAACCAAAAGCCATAGTTGACAAATCTGTCTGTAATATGAATTATTCGATTCAAAACGCTCCATTGTCTTGGCGACATATAAGAATTGTGGCAATTGCTTCACTCGGGCAATTGATCGGCACTTGTCTTGCCACGATCGTATCGGTCATTATCCCCCTCTATCAGATTGTGGCACATTCGGAATTGTCGCCAGCTATGCAAGGTTTGGTCGGTGCTATGGATCTGATAGGTATTATGGTCGGTTCCACGATTATTGGCAAGTTGTCGGATAAATATGGCTATCTTTTATTCTTCCGTCTCTGTCCGTTGTTGATATGCGTGTCTTCCATTATGTCTTTAATTTTCTCTTCTCTTCCTGTTTTGATAATCTGTCTGTTTATGATGGGGTTTGGCATAGGCGGGGAATACAGTCTTGATTCAGACTATATTTCAGTGCTTATGCCATCAAAATGGGAATTTACTATGGTAGGAGCCGCTAAAGCTGCGAGTGCATTGGGGAATATCATAGCTGCAGGAGTCTGCTTCCTGATAGTGAAAGATTTGCAGAGTGCAGATCTATGGCAGAGGCTGATGTGGATAATGGTCACGATTTCAGGGTTGATGATCATAGTCAGAATCCGCTTTTGGGAAAGCCCCGCATGGCTTATGGCAAATGGGAAACCGCAAGAGGCAGAGGCTGCGGTTCATGATTTTTTAGGAGATGATGTTGGTATTGAACCGATGCAAAAGATGAAACCGGCTGCGACAAAATTATCAGATAATATTTCTACCCGGACTTTTATCAAGCAGAATTGGAAGAATGTAATATTTACAGGTATACCCTGGGCATGCGAGGGATTAGGTGTATATGGTATCGGAGTGTTCCTCCCTATTTTGGTAATGGCTTTGGGGATTGAGCACGTATCCGGACATGAGACTCAGTTGATACATGTGGCGAGTTCGGTGGAGATTACGCTTTGGATATCATGTATAATACTTCCGGGATTTATTATCGGATTATTCCTTATTCCCAAGATGAATGGAGCCAAACAACAGATCATCGGATTCTTCTTCAGCGGACTTTCGTTGTTAATCCTCTTATTGGCTTATAATAATCACTGGTCAAGCTGGATTTCCATTCTTGCGTTTATGGCTTTTGAATTGTTCCTGAATCTTGGACCACATCTTATGACGTATGTTCTCCCTTCCAAGGTCTACCCTGTCGAGATAAGAGGGCTGGGGTCAGGTATTGCGGCTTCTATTGGAAAGATTGGGGCGGTATTGGGAGTGTTTTTTATTCCAGTCTTGCTAAAGGGAGGCGGCTCATCATTGGTTCTGATTGTTTCGATAATAGTTATGATGGTAGGCGCCCTCGTAACCTATGTATTCAAACCCCAAAAAAATAATCAACTAAGACACATTCAGTATTATAAACAATCGCGGCAAAATTCCTTGCATTAAAGACGCTCGGCAATAAGAACCGGATCATTGTTGGCATCGTATATCATACAAGCAAGCATTTTTTCTTTTTATGTCATTCTTGTCTATAACCATTTGTTTGATTAACTTTGCAAAGTTAAATGGCTAAACAATAATGTGCAATGGTCGGAAATAACCATTTATTAAAGAATCGGAATACGCTTGATAAATTATTGCGAACTGAAAACAGACCCTGCGAATGCGTTCCTTTATCGGATATTCTTGCTCATGTGCGTTTTTTAGTGCGCATTGAAAATGTGTTGGCAGTTGTCAGTGACATGGCAGACGGTAAAAGCCACATAATAACCGGAGGATTCGCACGCAATCTTGATATTGGCGATTATAGGCAAGAAAATTCAATCTGGGAAAATAGAATATTATCTCTTATGTCGCCAGATGAACAGGATGAGAAATATATCGCAGAACTCCGGTTCTTTCATTATTTGAGGCATTTGCCCAAAAGTAAAAAATCAGATTATTATCTCATCTCACGATTGAGATTCCGTTTTGTCGACGGAGATATTCACGATGTATTGCACCGGATGTACTACGTATTTGACGAGAATGGAGAAAATGTTAGATACGCCATCTGTATTTATGGTCCGTTACCATTTGATTTCAAAGGAAAGAGCTTTGTGGCAAATTCGATTACCGGACTGACAGAAGAGCTTACAGCCTCAGGCAACAGCACAATTTTAAGCTGCCGGGAGTGTCAGGTGCTGAAGATGATAGACATCGGAATGAAAAGCGCGGAAATAGCCACACAATTAAACATCAGCATCCATACCGTTAACCGCCACCGGCAGGAAATAATCTGCAAGCTCCAAGTGAAGAATACGCATGAAGCCTGTCGGATTGCCAAATCAATGGGTATATTGTAGGATGTATCCTCGTAAATAAAGATAGGGTATTAATTTGTAATACCCTATCTTTATAATAAGTACCTGCTACAAATAAATCAAATGATTATTTCACAGCGTGTGCTGCGGAGAGGATTACTTCGCTGACTGTGGGATGACCAAATATTGTATCAACCAATTCTGTCAACGTTGTGTCGCGGTTCATCATGTCGGCACATTGCTGAGAAAGGTCGGCAGACTCAACACCCATGATATGTGCGCCAAGAAGCATTCCGTCTTCTTTACGGAAGATAAGCTTGCAAAGACCTTCTGATTCACCCATTGCCAATGCCTTTCCGTTTGCACGGAAGAAGCTCTGCCCCACTCTGATTTCAATACCTTCCGCTTTGCATTGTTCTTCAGTCTTTCCAACCATTCCACATTCAGGAACAGTGAAAACAGCTGAAGGCACAATGTCAAACCGGATATTATCCGGTTTCCCGTCAATTGCATTGAGAGCCCGGACACCCTGGAACGAAGCTACATGAGCAAGCATCATGCGGGCATTGACATCTCCGATTGCATAGATGCCTTCCACATTGGTCTGCATGTTGTCATTTACAGGAATACCTTTAGGAGAATATGCAACACCTGCAGCTTCAAGGTTGAGACCTGCGACACGTGGTGCACGCCCCACTGCCATAAGAAGATCGCTTGAAACGACTTTCTCCTCTTTGCCTTTCAGTTCGTATGTGACTTCAATTTCGTAGAACTCGTTCTGACGAATCTCCTTCGCTGCAGCACCTGTCACTATTTTGACACCTTTCTTGGTCAAAGCTTGCTTAAGACGTTTTGCAATGTCGGAATCAAATGGTGGAAGTATCTGCTTCATAAATTCAATCACTGTGACCTGAGATCCAAGCTGACTGAATATTGAGGCGAATTCCATACCGATCACGCCACCTCCTATTATTGTCAATGAGGCGGGAATATACTCGATATTCAAAATCTTAGTGGAATCCATGACACATTCGAGGTCGTGTCCGGGAATTGGAAGAGACTTTGACGTGCTGCCGGATGCAATGATGATATTATCAGCAGTGTATTCCTCGCCATTGGCTATAACTGTTTTTGCATCTTTGAAAGAAGCAAAAGCGTTGACTACATTCACCTTTGCCTGTTTAAGCATCATGTCTATGCCACCGCGCAAAGTCTCAATCACATTATTTTTGCGAGCGAGAATTTTGTTATAGTCAACAGAAAATGAGAAATCGTCGATACCAAACTCTTCTCCATTCTTGAAATTGGAGACAATTTCGGCATTGCGGCAAAGACACTTGGTAGGGATACATCCTTCATTAAGGCAGGTCCCACCGAGATTTTCACCGTTGAATAGAGTTACACTCTTGCCGCGTTTTGCAGCGGCAAGAGCAGTTTCATATCCTCCGGGGCCGGCACCGATAATTATAATGTCGGTCTTCATTTCGCAGCCTCTTTAAGTGCACGATAACTTAGAATAGGATTCTTTGCGGCGCCTGTCTCGTCAAGTTTACGCACAATAGTAGTTAGAGGAGCGTTGATTACCTCTTCGGGGGTTTCGCGAGCCTCCTTGGCAACCTTGTGCATAACCTCGATAAAGTCGTCGAGTGTTTCCTTGCTCTCTGTCTCTGTCGGTTCGATCATCATTGACTCGTGGAACAAGAGCGGGAAATAGATTGTTGGAGCGTGGAATCCGTAATCGAGAAGACGTTTTGCCACATTGAGCGTGGTCACACCGGTAGATTTGTCTTTCAGTCCGTCGAATACAAACTCGTGTTTGCATACACCTTCGATTGGAAGAAGGTAATCGTCTTTCAGGCTCTCCTTGATATAGTTTGCATTGAGAGTAGCCAGAGGACCTACGTTACGTATATTTTCTTTACCAAGTGTAAGGATATATGCATAAGCCTTCATCATCACGCCGAAGTTGCCAAAGAATGTGGAAACGCTACCGAGGCTTTCTTCGCCAAAGTCAACAAAGAACTTGCCATTCTCACCTTTCTTCACTCTCGGATTGGGCAGGAACTCCACGAGATGTTTAGCGACACCTACAGGCCCGGAACCGGGACCTCCACCACCGTGGGGTGTAGAGAATGTCTTGTGAAGGTTGATATGCATGATATCGAATCCCATGTCGCCGGGACGTACCTTGCCAAGAAGCGGGTTCAAGTTGGCTCCATCATAATAGAGAAGACCTCCTGCTTCATGAACGAGTTTTGCTATTTCGAGGATTTCAGTCTCAAACATACCCAATGTGTTTGGGTTTGTCATCATGATACCTGCAATAGTGTCGTCAAGAAGCGGTCTGAGATCTTCAACATCGATAGAACCGTTAGGTTTAGACTTCACTTCCACAACTTCAAGACCTGCCACCATTGCAGAAGCCGGGTTTGTGCCGTGAGCTGAGTTTGGAACGATGACTTTAGTTCTCTTGTTGTCCCCGCGAGATATGTGATACTGACGCATAACCATAAGTCCGGTCAACTCGCCATGAGCACCGGCATAGGGGTTAAGAGTGAACTCAGTAAGCCCCGCGATATTTGAGAGCATTTTCTGGAGGTTGTAGTAGAGTTCAAGTGCACCCTGTGCAGTAGAAGCATCCTGAAGGGGATGTATATTGTTGAAAGACGGGAGAGCCGCAACCTCTTCGTTGATCTTGGGGTTGTATTTCATTGTGCAGCTGCCGAGCGGGTAGAAACCTGTGTCAACACCAAAATTCTTGCTTGAAAGATTTGTGAAGTGACGAACAACCTCAAGTTCACTCACTTCAGGTAGTTCAGCTTCATTCTTTCTGAGAAGATCCGAAGGAATCTCCGCCATTCCATTCACACCGAAATTATCAGCAGGCAGAGAATATCCTTTTCTTCCGGGACGTGAAAGTTCAAATATAAGTTTGTCGTATGTTTTCATATCTTATCCCTCCACCATTAAGTTAACCAGTGTGTCAATTTCTTCTTTAGTACGCTTTTCTGTCACAGCAAACTCCACGAGGCCATTACCGAGAAGCAAACCGCCCATAATGCCGTTCTCAAGAAGACGTGCATTAATTTTTTCCATATCAAGTTCTGTCTTCAAAACAAACTCTTTAAGGAAAGGCTTGTCAAACGCAGGCGTGAATTTTCCTGTGGAAATAAGACGGTCATATAGATAATGCGCTCCGTCGCAAGATAGCCGGTTCACCTCCTTGAGACCCTCCTTGCCAAGCAAAGACAGATAAATTGTGGCATAGAGCGCCATGAGGCTTTGGTTGGAGCAGATATTGCTGGTAGCTTTCTCTCTGCGGATGTGCTGTTCACGAGCTTGCAAAGTGAGTACGTATGCCCTCTTGCCATCCGCATCTTTAGTAGCTCCCACTACCCTGCCGGGCATTTTACGGAGCATGGACTTGCTGCAGGATATGTATCCCAGATAAGGACCGCCGAAAGCAAGAGGCATGCCAAGAGATTGTCCGTCGCCACACGCTACATCGGCTCCCCATTCCGCCGGAGTCCGTAGCACTGCCAGAGTTGATGGGTCTGCGAATATTGCAAGGCTCCCTTTCGCTGAATGGATATTGTCGGCGAGTCCGGTAAAATCTTCCACTATGCCGTATTTGTTAGGAGTGGGGACTATAACTCCTGCCACATCTCCCTCTTCGAGCTCCTTGTAAATAGCTTCGAGATTGGTTACGCCATCATTTTCAGGAATTACGGTGAGGGCTACTCCGTGGAATTTTGCATAGGTTTTTACAACCCTTACTACCCTTTCTGATACCGTGTCGGAAATAAGTACCCTGTTTTTCTTCTTTGCTGACGCTACCATCATGAACATGGCTTCAGCGGCTGCCGTCGCTCCGTCATACATGGATGCATTAGTTGCTTCCATGCCGGTCAGCTCACTGATCATGCTCTGATATTCAAAAATATATTGAAGAGTACCCTGTGATATTTCCGGTTGATATGGTGTGTAGGCAGTATAAAATTCACTGCGGGCAAGAAGATGTCCTATGGCTGATGGCGCATAGTGGTCATATGCTCCCCCGCCCGCAAAAATTGTCAGCGATTTGTTTTTGGATCCGAGCTCGTTGAAATGTCGTCTGAGCTCGATCTCCGACATGGCAGATGGGATGTTGTAATCCTCGCGGTAGATCACCTCTTCCGGTACATCTCCATATAGCTCATCAATTGAAGCCACACCGATTTTTTCAAGCATCGCACGGATATCTTCTTCGGTATGGGGCATAAATTTATCTGACATAGTTTTTGTTGAGATAAAGTTCAACGGGATTTTGCATGAATCTGTTGTTTCACGCAAAATCCCGTTACAGTGTTATTTGTTGTTATTCTTCACAAACTTTAGCATATGCTGCAGCATCGAGAAGATTCTCGATTTCAGAAGGATCAGATACTTTCACTTTCATGATCCAGTTGGAGAATGCGTCCTGGTTGAGAAGTTCCGGTTCATCTTCAAGTGATTCGTTGATCTCAACTACTTCGCCGCTTACGGGAGAAAGGAGGTCGCTGGCTGCTTTCACAGACTCTACTGCCCCAAAGTCTTCGCCCTGAGAAACTTCATCTCCAACTTCCGGCATATCTACGTATACGATATTGCCGAGTGCATGCTGTGCGTAGTCAGTGATCCCTACAGTCGCTATATCTCCTTCGAGCTTTACCCACTCGTGTGAATCTGCATAACGCAGATCGTCTAAAATCTTGCTCATATTTAATGTGTTTTATAATTTTATAAGAATGTTTGCTGAATCCGGATTCTCGTTGTATGATTCCAGCTTTTGTTTATTTTTTGTAATTTTTATCGTAAAAGCGTTTTTTTACAACGGTAGCTGGGAAAGTTTTTTTGCGGATACGCACTTCCACTTTTGTGCCAAGCTTGTCGAACGGCTTGTTGATCATTGCCATAGCCACACTCTTGCCTGTGGATATGCTGCGATAGCCTGTAGTGATTTCGCCTACCTGTATACCATCAACTTCCACCGGATACCCGTGGCGGGGAATTGCATTGCCTTCAAGTTCCAGACCAACAATACGACGCTTGGCACCTTCCGCTTTTTGTAGCGCCAAGGCTTCTTTTCCTATGAATTCCGGTTTGTCAAGTTTGACAAACATGCTGAGGCTCGCTTCAATGGGAGTTATGTCTGCGCTGAGTTCATCTCCATAAAGCGGAAGACCCACTTCAAAACGAAGGGTGTCGCGGCATCCAAGCCCGCAAGGCTGTACCCCTGCTTCCATCAGTTTGTCCCAGATTTTTTGTGTGAAGGCATGGCTTCCATATACTTCAAATCCGTCTTCTCCGGTATATCCGGTGCGGCTGACTATAACCTCTTCCCCATCCAGTTGGAAAGTCTTGAAATTATAAAACGCTATGTCCTTTACGGGGATGCCGAGGACATTCTCCATTGTTTCCTCCGCCTTCGGACCCTGGATGGCAACCTCTCCGTAGTATGGACTCTGGTCAGCGATCTCAACATTGAATCCCTCTGAATTCCCAAGTATCCATTTCACGTCCTTTTCTATGTTGGAAGCATTTATTACCAGAAAATATTCTTCATCGTTTACTTTGTAGACAAGAAGATCATCGACGGTACCGCCGTTTTCGTAGCACATCATCCCATAGAATATCTGTCCGTCGGGAGCATCTGTGACATCATTTACGAAAATATGACTCACAAACTTATATGCATCGGGACCTTTTACTCTCACTTCTCCCATGTGGCTTACATCAAATACGCCGACTTCTTGTCTTACCGCATTGTGTTCTTCAGTGATCCCTTTGTACTGGATTGGCATGTCAAACCCGCCGAACGGTGACATAAGCGCCCCTAATGATACGTGACGGTCGTGAAGACATGTTTTGATTAGATTCTCTTCCATTTTGATGGTTAAGGTTAGATTTTGATTTCACATTAAAGTATATTGAGATACTTTAGTGTTATTTAGATATGATGTGAAGGCTTGCAGCCAATTCACACTTCCAAAATTAACACTTGGATTCTTATTGACCAAATTTTTTGATAAAATTCTATTAAAAATTTTTTCAGTTCGTTCCTGTGATAAAATTTGATTAATTTTGTATTGTCTATACTGATTCGTCACTTTATAATTTGTATAAAATTGTACAACTATCCTCTATATATAGCCAGACGTCTGTCTCTTTCTGCCGGGGGCAAAAGAAATGCCCCGGCGGTGTCGGTTGCGGTTGCGGCGGTTGCCCTTTCGGTTGCTGTAATGCTCCTTTCTATATCTATCGTACTTGGCTTCAAACAGGAAATCCGTGATAAGGTAATAGGGCTCAACAGCCATTTGTCTCTCTATGCCACTCCGACGACACAGGATGAAGACAATATTCTGACTCTCATTCCATCGCTTGAGGAGGAATTAAACTCACTCCCTTTTATAACCGGATATTCTTTACAAGCAGCGATCCCTGCGATCCTCAAGACTAATTCTGATTTTAAGGGTGTGTATCTTAAGGGTATAAGCGGAGAGGATGCAAAAAAATTTATTGAAAAGAATCTCGATGAAGGAAAAATTGTCGATTTTCATGATCCTGACAACAAATTGAAAATTGTCATTTCCAGAATAGCGGCAACTCAGCTTGGTCTTGGCGTCGGTGATAAAATCGACACATATTTTATAAGTGATGATGTCAGGGTCAGAAGACTTGAGATCATCGGCATTTACAATTCCCATTTCGAGCAATATGATGATGTAATAGTATTCGGATCACTGTCTCTTGTTCAACAATTGGGAGGCATAGGCGAAAATCAAGGCACTTCCCTACAGTTGTCGACTGACAATTTTGACAATATTCAAGATTACACCATCAGGGTTCAGAATCATTTGAACAAGGCTCTCGCAGATGGACGTATTTTCCGCTTCTATAGAGTTGATAATGCATATAATCAAGGTATCAATTTTTTTAGTTGGCTAAGCCTGCTTGATACGAATGTGGCAGTGGTGCTTGTCCTTATGATGATTGTAGGCTGTGTCACTCTTGTTTCCGGCATGTTGATTATCATTATAGAAAAGAAACGGTTTATCGGAATTATGAAGGCGATGGGAGCGCCTACATCTAAAATAAGATCAATATTCATATGGCTTGCGATAAGGATTGCGCTATGGGGTATGCTTGTAGGAAATACTCTCGCCATTGCTTTCTTGTATCTTCAGCGAGAGGCACATCTTGTTCCCTTGGATGCGGAATCTTATTATATAGATTTTGTGCCTGTGATCATATCCTGGCATTCAATATTGTTGCTTAATGCGGGGGTATTGATTGTCACATATCTTGTATTGATTCTCCCTTCCAGGTTTGTGGCTGGAATCTCTCCTGCCTCAACCATAAAAGCCGAATAAATCAGGTCAAACAAGTGCCGATATAAGCTTGTTTTAATAATATGGCACGATTTTTGCCACTTCTTTTTGTAAAGAAAACGTTAAATACAATCTTAATTATGGCTACAGGCAAAATTGGGGTTACCACAGAAAATATTTTCCCCATTATTAAGAAATTCCTTTATAGTGACCATGAGATTTTTCTCAGGGAACTCGTATCCAATGCGATAGACGCTACTCAAAAACTCAAGACGCTCTCTTCTTTTGGTGAGTTTAAAGGTGAACTCGGAGAGATGAATGTAAAAGTTTCAGTTGACAAGGAAGCTGGGACTTTGACAGTTTCTGACCATGGCATCGGCATGGATGCGGATGATATAAATAAATATATAAATCAGATCGCGTTCTCCGGAGCCGAAGAATTTTTGGCAAAATATAAAGATACCGCCAACAGTATTATCGGTCATTTCGGACTTGGATTTTATTCGGCATTCATGGTGTCGAAGAAGGTTGTCATTCGCTCTCTTTCGTATAAGCAGGATGCAAAAGGTGTGGAGTGGAGTTGCGACGGAAGTCCAGAATATGAAATGAAAGATATCGACAAGGCTGAACGCGGCACGGATGTGATACTTTATATAGATGATGATAATAAGGACTTTCTCGAGCAGGCTCGTATTGACACCCTTCTGAAAAAGTATTGTCGGTTTCTTCCGGTTCCGGTCATCTCAGGTAAAGAGCAGGAATGGAAAGACGGAAAGTATGTCGATACGGATAAAGACAAGGTTGTCAATTCTTCTGAACCTTTGTGGACTAAAAAACCTACGGATCTTACTGATGCGGACTATCTGAAGTTTTACCATGAACTGATGCCCGGTAATGAGGATCCTATGTTCTGGATTCATCTGAATGTAGACTATCCGTTTACATTGACCGGAATTTTGTATTTCCCGAAAATACGCACTAACTTTGATGTCCAGAAAAATAGAATCCAGTTGTATTGCAATCAAGTCTATGTGACTGATCAGGTCGAAGGTGTAGTGCCGGAATTTATGACATTGATGCAAGGTGTTATCGATTCTCCCGACATACCTTTGAATGTGAGCAGAAGCTATCTGCAGGCGGACCGTCAGGTCAAAAGAATATCTTCCTATATCTCCAAGAAAGTTGCGGAGAAACTTGACAAAATGTTCAAGGAAGACAGGAAGAGTTTTGAAGAAAAGTGGGACGACATCAAAGTCTTTATCGAATATGGGATGCTCACGGATGAAAAATTCTATGATGCGGCAAAGAATTTCTTCCTGTTGAAAGATGTGAACGATACATACTATACACTTGAAGAATATCGCAGGCTCGTTGAAGCTGAACAGACTGACAAAGACAATACTGTAATATATCTATATGCCACCGACAAGACAGCTCAATTCACCTATATAAAAGCAGCGGAGAATAAGGGCTATAATGTCATAATCATGGATGGTCAGCTTGATCCTCATGTTGTCGGATTGCTGGAGCAAAAGCTTGAAAAGACCCGTTTTGTTCGCGTCGATTCCGACATACCGGAAAGACTTATAGTAAAGAGTGACAGCAATGATGCCGGTTTGTCGCCATTACAGACAGATCTTATGAGCACATTGATAAAATCTCAGATTCCGGAGATAGAGAAATCTAATTTCATTGTAAGTTTTGCAGCTCTGTCAGAAACCGACGCGCCTGCCACTGTGACACAGAATGAGTTTATGCGACGCATGAAAGAGATGGCGGCAATGCAGCCGGGCGCAAATTTCTATGGAGATCTGCCTGACAGTTACGAGATAGTTATCAATACAAAGCAGCCTGTTGTAAAAAACATCGTGTCTCTCGCCACTTCTTCCCTCGAGAATGAGATCGCTCCGATTCGTTCAGAGATAGAAACATTAAATAATGAAATTTCGGAGAGCAGAAAAAGCGCCGCAGACAACAAGGAGACAACACCGGATCTTTCGGATAAAGAAAACAAGGTGGCTGACCTCCGTAAAAAGGAAGAGGATATTATCCGCAAATATGCCGAAGGACAACCAAAAGTCCGTCAGATTATAGATCTCGCGTTGCTGCAGAATCAACTTCTCAAAGGAGAAAGCCTCAATGCGTTTATAAAGAGATCTGTAGAGCTGCTGTAATTGAAAATAAAAGCTCTAAATAAAATTCCCACGGATATCGCTGATGTTATACAGCCGCACATCCGTGGGAATTTTATTTTAGGACGAAGCCCTTAGCTGCCTATATTCATTTCTTGAAAGGGGTCTTGCTTACATATACACGGAAGTTCTTAATGGCACCCGGTACATTGCTTTCCATTCTTGGAAGATATTGAATGGCTGAGATGTTTTTCTCTCCTCCGAGGTCTATGACAACGGCATGAGGGAATTGGTCACCTGGAATGGTGCTCCAGTAGGTCGATTCTTGCAGATCAAACAGCTTGTCTGCTGAACGATTGCCACTCTTTACGTCTTCACTGTCGGCATAGTCTACTATCCATGGTTCGCGAGAAAGCCTCTCCCCGTTTTCATCCAGCACGTAAAATTCGGCGATTGCGGCATTGTCTTTGCCGTCAATAGCGTCGAGAGCTTCAAAACAGAGGTATCGCCCGCTGACAGGCGCTTCCAGCTTGCGTTCCTGCCAACCGTTCCCGGGATTAAATTCTCCTACAAGTGCCGGAGCTAATCCCGAAAGGTCAAGATTCTCTCCTTCGAGACGGTGTGTCAGAGGCTTTTGCACCTGAAGGTTGTCAAGTAGCGGTGATGTCAATCCTTCTGATTTCGCTTCACGCGGACCAACGATATCGAATACCATTATTTCATTTTCACCTTTTTTTAGCCAACATCCGGGCATATATAACGTCTGTTGGGGACCGATTTCCCATATGCGGCCGATTCCATGACCATTGACATATACGAGACCTTTACCCCAGGATTCAAAATTCAGGAAGGTGTCCGATGGCTTTGTCACATTAAAGGTTCCCCTATAGACTCCGATGGGAAGTCTGCCGTTTTCGCCGGCAGAGAATGTCCCTATTGGAAGATACTCCATAGATTCATAGAACTCCGGAGTGTCTTCAAGGTTGAAAACTTCCCAATTCTTCAGATCGCAGATAAATTTGTGACCGTCCCTGTCTTCCTGAACTGTGACATTTTTGGTGATACCCTTAAAGTCCTTTATCGCACGTCCGAAATTGATACGTCCCATCGCTTCTACAAGAATATCAAGCTGGCTGCCTTTCTTACAGGAGGGCAATGTCAGTTCTTTTTCACCGTTGCGCCTGTCAAGTTTACCGATATATTTACCGTCGATAAAAATCTGCGCATAATCATGCGCGTCATTTACAGTCAGCACTCCCCCGTTTTTAAGTTCAGGGAGCGTTGTGCGGTAAAGTATGCTGCCGAATCCCTGATCATATTCTTCCATTGTGCGGATATTATTGTCTTTATGAGGTTCGGGAAGGTTCGGGAACAGCGGTGCGACTTCTGTAAAAGAAAATTCTTTTATTGATATGGGTTTTATTGTCTTCGGCACCGAAGGAAGTTTCCCTTCGTAATATTTGGCAAGAGTTTTTCGGAGATCCCAATACTTCGGTGTTGTCTGACCACTTTCGCTGATAGGTGCGTCATAGTCATATGATGTCACATCCGGGGCATATCCAGGTGAGTTTGCACCTGCCCAATGTCCCCAGTTGGTGCCTCCATGGGTCATATAAAGGGAAAATGAGATCCCTTTTGATAGCATTTCGTCTATACCGTCAATCATGTCTGCCGCAGGACGTGTCTCGTGGTTGGCTCCCCATTTGTCGAACCATCCACTCCAAAACTCAGAACACATCAGAGGGCTTTCCGGACGCAGTGACTTAAGTTTTTCAAACTGTTGGTCAATATTGGCTCCTGTCCCGAAGTTCATGGTCCATATAAGATCGTCAAGTCCGTTGAGCTGAAAATTTGATGACCAATCGCATTGGAAAAGCGTCACTTCATCGCCAAAATTCTTACGAAGCATGTCACGTATGTTTCCGACATATTCTTTGTCTTCGCCATAAGATCCATATTCGTTTTCCACCTGCACCATAATGATAGGGCCGCCGTTGGCGATCGTCATATCAGACACCTGATCGGCAACAGCCTTTTGGAATTTATCCACTCTTTCAAGGAAGTATGGATCATTTTCGCGCAGACGGATATCTTTTTTCTTGAGAAGCCACCATGGCAGGCCTCCCATTTCCCATTCCGCGCATACATATGGTCCCGGACGAAGAATGACCTTCATATCATTTTCTTCGCATAACCTTATAAATTCCCGAAGATCATTTTGCCCTGTAAAATCAAAATGATCCTCTTTCGGCTCATGGGAGTTCCAGAATGTATATAGGCAGATAGTATTCATGCCAAGTGCTTTGCACAGTTTTATACGCTGGTCCCAATATGGTTTGGGAATACGGGGATAATGCAGCTCTGCAGCCTTCACCACGAAAGGTTTTCCGTTTAAAAGAAATGTTCCGTTGCCTGCTTCAAATTTACCTCCCGTATAATTTTGTTCTGCCGTAACAGACAAGACCGGGAGGTCTATGATTGCCGCGCATGCGGATGACGCCACAAACGATGCGGTTAATAAGGCAATGATTGGTTTGTGTTTCATATTGAACTGTATGTTCGAGTTTATTATGGTTTTCAGTGCGAAATTATATAATATAATTGTAGAAGTGGTGTAAAAATCATTCAAAAATGAATGTAAATTCATCATTAGGCTATAATGACAGATATGATACGGACCGACAGTCAATCTCTGATAGAGGGAGACTGCCGGTCCGGCGATACAAATTTTATATTAATTGCGATTTCCTGTATGTCTGTGGAGCTTGCTTATTTGCAGGCGCCAAGTGGACAACGGGGTTGAATCTGTTTGAAGAAGTCATTCCCTTTGTTGTCGACAAGAATGAATGCAGGGAAATCTTCAACTTCAATTTTCCAGATCGCTTCCATTCCAAGTTCCGGATATTCAAGAAGCTCTACATTTTTTATCGAGTTCTTTGCGAGGATAGCTGCCGGACCTCCGATAGATCCCAGATAGAAGCCACCATGCTTTTTACATGCATCAGTCACCTGTTGGCTACGGTTGCCTTTTGCAATCATGATCATAGAACCTCCTGCTGCCTGGAACTGGTCAACATAGGAATCCATACGCCCTGCTGTGGTAGGACCGAATGATCCTGATGGCATCCCTTCCGGTTTCTTTGCAGGTCCGGCGTAATATATAGGATGATCTTTAAGATATTGCGGCATAGGTTCGCCTGCGTCAAGACGTTCTTTGATCTTTGCGTGCGCTATGTCTCTGCCGACAATGATGGTGCCTTTTAATGACAGACGGGTCGAAACGGGATATTTGTCAAGTTCGGCGAGCACTTCACTCATAGGACGGTCAAGATCAATCTTCACGACTTCCCCTTCTCCGGCATTGCGCATCTCCTCAGGGATCAGTTCCCCGGGGAACTCGTCAAGTTTCTCGATCCATAGACCCTCTTTATTAATCTTTGCTTTGACATTGCGGTCGGCTGAACAGCTTACCCCCATGCCTACCGGGCAAGACGCGCCATGGCGGGGAAGACGTATGACCCGGATGTCATGGGCATAATATTTACCGCCGAATTGTGCACCCAGGCCAAGACAATGTGCGGCTTCCAGCAGTTCTTTTTCCAATTCAACGTCACGGAATGCCTGTCCGTATTCATTCCCTTCGGTCGGAAGATTATCATAATATTTGACTGAAGCTTTTTTTACCGTGGCAAGGTTCATTTCCGCTGATGTGCCTCCTATGACAAATGCTATATGATAGGGAGGGCAGGCGGCAGTACCGAGTGTTTTCATCTTCTCGATGAGGAACGGTACAAGTGTTTTTTTGTTTAGTATAGCCTTTGTCTCTTGATACAGATATGTCTTATTGGCGGAGCCTCCCCCTTTGGCAACGAAGAGGAATTCATACTCGTCACCCTCAGTGGCATGGATCTCTATCTGTGCAGGCAGATTACAACCCGTATTGACTTCGTCATACATTGTCAGAGGGGCATTCTGGGAGTAGCGCAGATTATTTTCCGTATATGTCTTGTAGACTCCAAGCGAGATCTTTTCTTCATCATTACAGCCTGTCCATACATGCTGACCTTTATAGGCGGAACAGATTGATGTGCCGGTATCCTGACAGAACGGAAGCACCCCTTTAGCCGCGACTTCTGCATTGCGAAGCATGGTGAGCGCTACAAATTTATCATTTTCTGATGCTTCCGGATCGCGAAGAATCTTGGCCACCATCTCATTGTGCTCACGCCGGAGCATGAATGAGCAATTATGGCTTGCAACGTTGGCTATGACTGTAAGGGCCTCAGGATCTACCACAAGCATCTCATGTCCGTTCCAATTCTCAACTTTAACGTAATCTTTTGTGATTAGTTGATACTCTGTTGTGTCTGGTCCAAGAGGAAAGGGCTCTTGATAATGAAAAGGTTTGGTTGCCATTTTTTCTCGTTATTAGTTTGAGTTTGATGTTTATTCTCGAGAGTATAGAGAGATTTGTTTTGCAAAAATAATTAATTTCCTTGAAATAATGAAATTGTCTGCGCATCAAATATAAAAATATTTCCATAATAATGCATCATTCAATAGATCAGTTTATTAATAATGCTTTAACAAATTTTCATTTTTTTCTATGGCTGTTTTTATTTAATTTTGTAGAAATTGATTCAACGTCCGTTTGGGCGTTGATTTCATTTGTAGTGATCATCCTAACTTGAAATGTTTCCGGCGACGGAAAAATCAATCCCCTTGTATGAAATTCAAGAAGTTTTTATATTTAACGATCGCCTTTGTCATTGCCTTTGCAAGTGTCGGGGCGGTACAGTCATATGCAGTGGTAAAGAAAAACAGCACATCTGCCGCTGCTAAAAAAAAGACTGCTGTAAAAAAGACTGTCGCGAAAAAGACAAAGAAAAAATCAAGCTCGTATAAGAAAAGAAAAACAGCAAAGAAAAGAAAGACAAGTAAATCCATTGTTCATAAACAATATGTCCCCCCTGTAGAGACTCCGCTCAATGATTCTCTGACACTTCTGGTCAACTCTGAAATCGTCGCATGGATACCTGAAAATCTTAATCCCGGAGGGCTCCGGGTGAACAGTGTAAAAGCAGATAAAGGGACCAAGACCGCGAAAGTGTCACTTAATGAAAATTTTACATATCTTCCGGTAACATCTGATCTTGTAAAAGGAATGCGGGAAAAAATAACATCTGTTCTTCCGGATTCCATTTCTGACTACTATGTTTCTCTTAATGTAGGCGACAAGAATTATTCATATTATATCACCACCATAGATAAATTGCCTGAAAAATATCGCAAAAACATGCCGTTTGTTGTGGCGGCAGATCCATATGTGAATGCCAGGAAAGGCATGGAAGGAGATATAGTGGCTCTTTGGGCAAGTCATGGAAGATATTATAAGCCCGGCAGTGGAGCATGGCTTTGGCAGCGGCCTCAACTTTTTCATGTCACAGAAGACACTCATACCATGAGTTACATACTGCCATATGTCGTACCAATGCTTGAAAATGCCGGTGCATATGTCATGCTTCCACGCGAGCGCGACACTAATAAAAATGAAGTTATCGTTGACAATGATATCAATGATGAGGGATATCTTTTTTCCCAGCCATATTACAAAGAGATGTGTGGGCAGACGCAATGGAGCACAGGAGACGGGGAAGGTTTCATATACGACCTTCCTGACTTCCGTGACACGGAAAATCCTTTTGAAAACGGTACATACAGACAGACATCCACAGTTACCTCCGGTGCTCCATCTGTCGCGGCATGGTATGCAGACATTCCAGAAGACGGAGAATATGCGGTATATGTAAGTTATGAAACTGTCCCTAATTCTACAACTGATGCCCATTATACTGTCAATTATTCCGGAGGCAGCCGGGAGTTCCGCGTAAATCAGAGTATGGGAGGCGGCACCTGGATTTATCTCGGGACCTTCCCTCTCGAGGCTGGATACAGCGATACCGAACCCATAGTCACATTGTCCAATCTGTCAGATAAAGCTTCAGGTATGATAGTGACGGCTGATGCTGTAAAAATAGGTGGAGGCATGGGCAATATCGCTCGTAGTGACAGCAGATCGGATATTTATAAAAATCCTTCTACGCCGGGCAACTTCCCGGATTTGTCGGAAGAAATAGCTGAAGGAACGGCTGAAGAGGGTGACGTTAATGATGAGATTGTAACCATTGATGAAACCGCTCAGCCGAATACTCTTTTTTCAGAGTTTGTGTCGGAAACGAATTTTAAAGTTTCCGGTCTACCGCGCTTTCTGGAAGGAGCAAGATATTGGCTGCAATGGGCAGGAATGCCTGAAGATGTGTATTCCCCGTATCATGGAACAGATGACTATAAGGACGATTATACATCAAGAGGGCATTGGGTAAATTATCTTGCCGGCGGGTCAAGAGTGCTTCCGAACCATCCTGGTCTTAATATTCCTGTTGATGTCGCTATGGCGCTTCATTCTGATGCCGGGAAACGTGCGGATGATTCGTTTGTGGGGACTTTGGGAATTTTTTATACCAACGGAGGTGACTATTACATTGACGGTACACCACGCACAAACTCACGGACGCTTACCGATATGCTTATGCGTCAGATTGTAAATGATATACGTCAGACGTGGGAGCCTAACTGGACCAGACGTTCCATGTGGGATAAATCTTATGTAGAAGCCCGCGTGCCCGAAGTGCCGACTGCTCTTATTGAGTTTATGAGTCATCAGAATTTTGCCGATATGTGGTATGCCCTTGATCCTGCCTTCCGGTTTTCGGTAAGCAGGTCGATATATAAAGCTATCGGTAGGTTTGTATCTGAGAGAAAAGACAGGAAGTTTGTCGTACAACCTCTTCCCGTCAAAAATTTTGCTATCGAAAAGCTAAGGAAAAAACATTATCGGCTAAGTTGGCAAAAGACTGACGACAAGCTTGAACCTACAGCGGAACCGAATAAATATATAATTTTTGAGCGGACTGCTGATGAACTTGGATTTCATAAATTGGGAGAAACAAAATCAACGCACTTTGAGATAATTGTGGAAGATTATGATATACATTCTTTCAAGATTGTGGCTGTGAATGACGGCGGACTCTCCTTCCCTTCTGAGATCCTTGCATTGCGTGAAGGAGCTGAAAATGGAAAGCCTGTCTTGATCATAAACGGGTTTACACGTATAAGCGGACCGGAACATTTCACCACACCTGACGGAGAGGCAGGCTTTAATGCGACTGAAGATTTTGGAGTTCCATATATAAAAGATATCTCTTTTATCGGATACCAGACCGAATTCAGGCGTAATGCCGGAGAGTCATTCGGCAGATCCGGTGGCGATTATGCCGCACAGGTGATCGCCGGAAATACATTTGATTTCCCTTATCTGCACGGGAAAGCGATAGCGGCATCAAATAAAGGATTTGTCTCTTCAAGTGTCGGAGCTGTAGAAACCGGGGATGTCAGACTTAATGATTACGAAATAATTGATCTTATTCTTGGAAAACAGAAATTGACAATCACAGGAAACGGTAACACAGGACTGAGATTTTTCGCATTCTCAAAAAAACTTCAGGAAGAACTTTCCAGATTTACATCCAAAGGTGGTGACCTTATGGTGTCCGGACAATATGTGATAAGTGATCTCTATGATTCCCGTTCTGCTGAAGGAAGCCGTGATTTTGCAAGAAAAGTTCTTGGAATAACAAGAGGGGAAGGCTCTTCTTCGTATTCCGGTCATCTGTCCACAAAGTCAGGAACAATGGGTTCCAAGATGACAGCAAGGACATTGTCATACTGCAGGACGCTAAATGACAAACGATATATAGTAGAGAATCCTGATCTCATAGTGCCTTCAGGAGATGTGGATGCTGAAGTTTTCATGACCTTTTCCGACAGCGGAAATCCAGCCGGTATCTTAACCAGGAATGGTAAAAGCAAAGGTGCGGTAATGAGCGTGCCCTTTGAGTCGATTGAAAATGACGAGCAAAGGAATAGTCTTATGAGAGAGATTCTTGATTACTTTGAAAAATAAAATATCGGAAATGAAACTGATTAGATTCACTAATGTCGAGACGTTGCGCGACGAGATATTCAAGAATACTCTTGAACAGTTTATACTGGTGCAGCTTGATGATAAAAAAATAACTTTTGATGACAATTTCCAGCACCGCATGGAGGAAGTTTCTGCGGATTCGGATGCATCTATCACATATTGTGCTTTCCGAGAGAAGGACGGTGACAAAATCATACCTCATCCGGTAATTGATTACCAGTTCGGATCGGTAAGAGATGATTTTGATTTTGGAAGCGTAGTTCTTCTTAACGCGGCTGACGTGCTTGCCGCGTCCGAAAATTTCACTTCAGAAGAGAGTGATTCTCCTGATGGCGGATGGTATGCGCTGAGGTTAAGAATGTCAATAGGGAAAACAGTCGCCGCTCTTCCGGAATTTTTATATACTGTCGAAAAGGTCGATTTCAGGAAAAGCGGAGACAAGCAACATGATTATGTTAATCCACGTAACAGTTTTTATCAGGCACACATGGAAAGGGTGTTTTCGGATTATCTTGCAGACATAGACGGCCTTGTTTCTCTGACTCCGACAAGACCTGATATCTCAGCCGGAGAGTTTCCTGTGACAGCATCCGTAATAATTCCTGTAAGAAACAGAGTCGCGACTGTACGAGATGCCGTTATTTCGGCATTGAAGCAGAAGGCAGATTTTGATTTTAATGTCATTGTGGTGGATAATGCAAGCACAGACGGTACACGGGAGGCGGTGGAGAGCATCATTGATCCCAGACTTGTGCTTATAAATGTCCGTGAAGACGAAATGCTGGGGATAGGTGGTTGCTGGAACAAAGCTCTCCTTTCTAAATATTGCGGTAGGTTTGCGATTCAGCTTGATTCCGATGACATTTATCCTTCTGATGATGTGATAACCAAGATAGTGAATAAATTTTACGAGGATAGATGCGCGATGGTGATTGGTTCATATGCCATGACTGACTTTGATTTGAACCCTATACCTCCCGGAGTGATCGACCATAAGGAATGGACGGCACTGAACGGGGCGAACAACGCGTTACGGATAAACGGGTTTGGCGCACCACGTGCTTTTTTCACCCCGATAGCACGTAATATTCTTTTCCCAAATGTAAGTTATGGCGAAGACTATGCGATGGGATTGCGTGTCAGCAGGGAATACGCAATTGGCAGAATTTATGAACCCATATATTGCTGTAGGCGATGGAATGGCAACAGTGATGCTGACCTTTCTATCGAGAAGGTTAACCAACATAATGAATATAAGGATTTCTTGCGGTCAGTGGAACTTATTGCCCGCATCAGGGCAAATGTAGAAAAATGATTCCTATGGTCAGTCATGAGGATGTAAAGGATTTCATCGAGACGCAACTGTCTTGCTGGAGCGATGCGAAACGAAACTACGATGCTCTTGCGAGTGTCAGAAGAAGAAATATAATGCTTGGAGACATGTGCGTAGGCATTCAATGGAATCCCGGGAGAATCTCATCTACCGGGGCTGACGTGGCTGCTGACAAAATCAAGCAAAGACCGTGTTTCCTTTGTAGCGTCAACCGTCCGAAAGAGCAGATCACATATCCGATCCTTGACGGATGGGAAATGCTCGTGAATCCGTTTCCAATATTTCCTGTCCACCTCACAATTGTATCACGTAGTCATGTCCCGCAGAAACATGTTCCTGATGACATCGTTGACATAGCTTTGAAACTTCCCGGTATGGCTGTATTTTTTAACGGAGCGGCGGCAGGTGCTTCCGCTCCCGACCATATGCACCTACAGGCAGTGTTAAAAGATGAGCTGCCTCTGATAAGATTGTCTGAGACGTATCATTCTTCAGACAATCCCGGACTGATGCTTTCTTCTCAATTTGGATTGAAACTTCCCTTTGGTTTCATTTCAGGAGTTGTCCAGCCAGATGATTCCGGTATGAAAACATTGATTGCAGGACTGCATATCGGAGGACTTTCTTCTGACGGTTCGCTGACAGATCCTGCCTTGGTAAATATATTTTTCTGGATGGATCAAATGGGGATGTTACGCTTCATCGTGATTCCACGCAAGGCACACCGTCCGTCATGTTATTTCGCGGAAGGAGACAAGCGACGTATGGTAAGTCCGGGATGCATTGATATGGCAGGGATTATAATTGTTCCCCGTCAAAATGATTTTATGGCTTTGACAGTGGCAGAGATTGGAAGTATATATTCCGATGTCGCCCTTGCTCAAGATATTTTATTAATGTGACATGGCTGAACAGACTGCGACAATTGCAAAAGTCAGCTCCAAGGCTTCCCCATGGAGTTGGATCCCTACATTATATTTGGCTGAAGGTCTCCCCTATTTTGCGGTCAATACGCTCACTGTATTGATGTATATAAATCTTGGAATAGGAATGACCGAAATGGCATTCTATACAGGATGGCTTTATCTGCCTTGGGTGATAAAGCCTTTCTGGAGTCCGTTTATAGATCTTTTCAGAACCAAACGATGGTGGACAGTGACAATGCAATTCTCAATTGGCATTGGACTGGCGACGGTAGCGTTTTTGTTGCCGACAAGTTTCTTCTTCATGTCGACCCTCATTGTTTTCTGGTTGATAGCATTCTGCTCAGCTACGCATGATATAGCGGCAGACGGATATTATATGCTTGAACTTTCTCCTCATGAACAGGCGGCTTTTGTAGGAGTAAGGTCTACATTTTATCGAGTCGCGAGCGTGTTGGGGCAAGGTGGGCTTGTAATATTGGCGGGTAACCTTGAAGAATCCACTGGTGATATACCGATCGCATGGTCAATAGTGTTTGGTATTCTGACTGCTTTCTTTCTGACGGTAGCGATTTACCACAGTCGTATTATGCCAAAGTCAGTCAACGATTGTCCTGTAGGAGATGTCCGTGCAAAAAATATTGCCAAAGATTTTGGGATGACATTTATCACATTCTTCAAAAAACGTCATATATGGACAGCATTGGCATTCATGCTTCTATATAGGTTGCCTGAGGCTCTTTGTCTCAAACTTGTGCAACCATTCTTCGTCTCACCCCGTTCTGAGGGCGGTCTTGAAATGTCTACTGCGCAAATAGGATTTATCAATGGTACAGTCGGCGTGATTGCTTTGCTCTTGGGTGGTATCGCCGGAGGAATTGCTATATCCCGTAATGGTCTTAAGAAGTGGCTGTGGCCTATGGCATTGTCTCTTACGCTTCCGTGCGGCTTCTATTGTATACTTGCCATGATGCAGCCTACAGACTATTTATTCATATCGGCGGCGGTTTTCATAGAACAGTTCGGATATGGCTTCGGCTTTTCGGCTTATATGCTTTATCTTATCTATTTTAGCCGTGGCGACAGCCAGACATCACATTATGCCTTCTGCACAGCATTTATGGCATTAGGGATGATGATCCCGGGCATGTTCGCGGGATGGATATATGATATGTTCGCATCAATGTCTTCAGCAGGACAACCGGAAGGTTTTGTAAATTTCTTCTGGGTTGTTATGCTCTCGTGTATATGCACTCTTTGGGTTTGCTCGCGACTTCAAATTGACCCGGAATTTGGAAAGAAGCAATAAGCGTGCAACTCCGGTCTCATACGCTTTCGACGGATAGCCGGCACATAACCATCCGCAGGCTGAAAAAGAAGTCCTCATGCGATCGTCTGCATGAGGACTTACTGTAGAGGGTGTAACGCTCAGGGCGCATCGTGTAAAAGAACTATCACCTGTTTAGAAAGGGTCAGAAAGAAATTTTAAAATTTCTGACGGGGCGCTTACTATATTGTCCGCATAGGCTTGACGCAGTTCTGAAACCGGACGGAATCCCCAGCTTACCCCAATAGATTCCACACAGGCGCGTCGTGCGGTTTCCATGTCCACTCCTGAATCTCCGATATAAAGCACATCGGATTTAGGAGTGGGATATTCAGCAAGAATTGAGAATATTATTGAGGGGTCCGGTTTTGAAGGTCTTCCATCACGTTGCCCCTGTACCGACACGAATTTAATGTCAGGGAAATAATGCTCCACTATCCGCGTCACCGCATTCTGATATTTGTTGGACGCCACAGCGATCGCGACTCCTTTCTCAGTAAGGTCATTAAGCAGCTCGGGAATTCCGGTATACGGCTTGGTGTCGTCCATGCAATGCAGGTCGTAATATTCCCTGAATATGGACAGCAATTCCTCTATTGTTTTTTCATCGGCATCCGGTTGCGCCCGCTCTATAAGTTTCCTGACACCGTTACCTACCATAAAATTGTATGCGGGTATTGGATGCTGGTTGAACCCGAGTTTACGTAATGCGTAGTTACATGCCTCACCAAGATCATAGATGGTGTTAAGCAATGTCCCGTCAAGATCGAATATAGCTAATTTCTTCATGTTAAAATCTTTTTATTCGGATTGCTTAAAAAGGGTATCCGATTGAAAAATGGAATGAAGAATCTCTTCTCCAGTCCGGATGTATTAGCGGCCAGTGTTCCTGTCCCATTGCAGGATTGTGCGCTTTCATTCCCATGTCAAATCTCAAAAGAAAATATGAGAAGTCGAAACGCAGTCCCAGCCCGTATGCCGCCGCCAACTGTTTATAAAACGAATTAAACCGGAACATTCCTCCGGGTTGGTTGGAATAATTATGGATAGTCCATATATTCCCGGCATCTATGAACGCTCCCAGTTCAATAATCCAGAATAGTTTGGCGCGATACTCTACACTCATATCGAAACGTATGTCTCCACACTGGTTTATAAAGTCGCTCACGGAGTTAGTGCCGGGATAGCTTCCGGGTCCAAGAGTGCGGACATCCCAACCCCTTACACCGTTGGCGCCTCCTCCGTAGAACCGTTTTTCAAATGGCAGCACATATGAATTGCCATATGGATACCCTATTCCAAAACCGACATGGAATGCGAGTGAATTGCGATAATCCAAAATTCTTAAGAAAGAAAAATCACTGTTAAGCTTGATGTACTGAGAGTAACGGATGCCGAAAACTTTATAGGGGTCTTCTCGATAATTTGATCTGTGCTCAAATATATTGCTTAAAGCGAACAGGAGGTTTCCGGCAAATTCAAAATTAGTTCTTATCGTATATATGTCTCGCTGATTGATGTTGCCAAAAGGCATTTCTGTCTTTTTATTGGAATGATAAAATGAAAAACCGGTACGCATTATGAAATGGTCTTCATAACTGTATCTCAACAAGGGATTGTCAGGGGCTATCAGGTCTATGAAATTGTTTGTACTTTCCGGAAGGTAGACATAGTTTATGTCGATCGGTGTAAGTACATATCGATTACGGTTTTTATTGTATATCCATTTATACGACCATCCTGCGGTAGATATTATCCTTGTATATTCAGGACGCTCCTGATATGACATGGACACACCGAGCTCCGAAGTCGCGTTGATTCTTCTTTTGAATCTTTCCGAAAGAAACGGCGCCTTGAACTTTGGGAAATGCAATCCGAGGTCAAGGGAGTATTCCATATAACGGTTGTGGAGCAATCCGTCAAGATCTCCGCTCAACGATTCGTAAGCCCCTCTTACTTTTGCAGTGAGGGTTTCCGACCCCTTCGCTATGTTGCGGTGGGTGTATGTAGCTGACGCGGCGACACCAAGATCTCCTTCTGAGTTGGTGCCTTCAAGCTGTAGTTCTACACTTTGGCTTTTCCCGGGAGTCAGCAATATATATGCGTCAAGCAGCCCTATATTGTCAAGACTACCCTGAGGGACAAAACGGATATTGATGAATTTCAATATCCCGAATCTCGAAAAAGCCTGATATGTCCTGTCCACTTCTGATTGGCGGAATTCCTCTCCGGGTTGAATAAAGCAGTTTTCGTACAACACGGATGGCCGCAGGTATTTGTTTTCACCATAAAGGATTGTCATCCCTTTGTACCAGACTGTATCAGCGGATTGATATTTAGATAACTGTTCATCTTTCGACGCGTCATAATCGGTGATGAATCTGACATTCCGGATCATATATTTTTCATGCGACGGCAGTTCTCCCGCTTCAACCTCGGTTTTATATGCCGGATGAAGGGTCATGGTCAAATCTACAGATTTGCTCCCCTCTGTGGTGTCGGCATTGAACGTGATATATTCTTTTGCGAAATTATAATAACCTTTGTTTCGTAAAGATAAGGTTATCATCTCCCTCTGCATTTCAAGCAAATTTCTATCAAGGGGTTGCCCCGGTTTTATGATGAATGACGAGCTGTCTCCCATCACAAGGTCATGGAATGTGGTGTCAGGAAAATCATAATCGATTGTCCGGATCACATGAGGCTGACCTGCGTCTAATGTATATGTGACTTGAATTTTATTCTTTACATCATTTCTTACCGTGTCAGTTATGACGGCAGCCTCAAGAAATCCGCGGTTGACCATAGCCTTTCGTAATTGTTCCTTCCCTGTCTCTGTAAGGATTGAATCGTATATGACGGGAGCTTCACCGAGTTTTCTCGCCCATCGATTCCACCATTTTGTGGAGTCATTGCCGCTCATGTTATAGATTCCAAGACGGAATTTTATGCTCCACAACATTTTGTGATTAGGTATCTGACGGAGATATGCCATCATCTCCTGGCTGTTGAACGTATTGGTGGAATCATTGATATTGATTGAAACCTTGTCAAGCAGATAGCTCCCTTCCGGCACATGACGGCTGCTGCTGCAACTCAATAAGAGAAGAAGCGGAAGTGTAGTCAATGAATATTTTATTCTTTTCTTTAGTTGAATCAAAACCAGATCGCTTTTCTTTTGGGAAGCGACTGCAAAGATAATATATTTTTACTAATTTTGCAGAAACGTTCACAGGTAATTGTATGCATACCTTGTAGACTGTCTGCATCTCTCCACAAAACGTATATTAAATGGAACCTATTTATACAGAATCTCACTTTCTCTCTGCCGGAGAGGCTAATGCCGAGAAGGAAATGGCTCTCCCCATTTTGGTGGCTAAATTAATTGATATCGCCACGGCTCATGCCAATAGTCTTGGTATCGGCAATCCTTCGATGAACGACATTCATGCCGGATGGGTGTTGTCGCGGCTCACCATAGAAATGGAAGAATATCCAAAAGTGAATGAATCCTATGAGATTTCCACATGGATTGAAAGCTTCAACCGACATTTCTCAGAACGTGCTTTTTCAATCTCTTCTTCGGATGGCAATATCTTAGGATATGCCAGATCCATATGGATGGTCATGGATACTGATACACATGTCAATGTTGGACTCTCCCATTTCAACCTTGCTCAAGAGCTGGTGGTCGGGAAAAATCCCCCTATCCAGAGACAGGCAAAACATACAACCATAATATATGGAGAAGATGGCGAAAATCTTCATGGAGCTTTGAAGGCTACGTGTCCGCCGTTTGATTATAGATTCATGTATTGTGATCTGGATTCATACCGTCATGTAAATACTGTCAGATATGTTATACTGCTCCTTAATAGGTTCAGTCTGGAAGATTTTGATTCGTTCTATGTGAAGAGATTGGAATTGTCTTTTCTACATGAAGCCAAATACGACATGGATACAAAGCTCTTACGTTCGGATTCAAGCTACGGGGATGGAGAACTGTCCTCCTTCCTATTGCAGAAATCCGTTGATTCAACACCTTTGCTTTTTGCAAGGATTCTTCGTTGTCGCAGGTGAAAAATAGACGTGGTTATGAAAGAAAATAAAGATTGTTTTAACAATGATTCCAAGTCGGATGATGTTGCAAGGATATCAAAATCCGGAGTGCGACCAACTGCCGTGAGGTTGTTGATATACCGTTTTATGAAAACAATGACATCTCCGGTGTCTTCCATAGATATAGAAGCGGGGCTTGAGACTGTAGACCGGTCTACCATATCAAGAACGCTGGCAGCGTTTCTTGATCACGATATCATTCATTCTATTGATGATGGATCCGGGCTTTTGAAATACGAAGTATGCCGTGGAGCGGATGACCATTCGATTCATGACATGCACGTTCATTTCAGATGCAAGTCTTGTGGCAGGACCATTTGTCTGCCGGCCACGTCAATACCTCAGGTCATCCTGCCTCCGGGATTTATATCAGAGAATATTAATTATGTCATATCCGGATTGTGTGACTTATGTTCTGTGAAGAATGTCAATCCTTAGAATATTTAATGAATGCCGAGTAAGGTGATTGCAGACATATGTATTCACCTCTTGATGGATTTGCGTATTTTTCAACCCGGGCAGCATCCCTCTGATATTTTTGCTGCTCACTGGAAGTTGTTCCCAGTCCGAAATGCATAGGGAAGAAATGCCGGACATAAATATGTCTCACAAACAGTCTTGCTCCGGTGTAATATTCACTTCCTATACGTGAATCAACCGGGAACATCGCGATACCGATCTCCGGATGAGCGTCTGAGATATCGGTTAATATTGCTTTAAAATCTGCAATAGCCTCATCCACTTCTTGTGGCGTGGATTCGTCCTTCCATATCCATGCATTGAGATCTCCTGCATGAAAAATTGTCTCCTCTCCTACGGTGACGACATATGAATTTCCGATATCGGTTGATCCGTATGCTTCAATTGTCAGAAATTGATCGGAATAAGACTCTCCCTTTGAAATCACGTTTACGGAATCTGACGGAGGCTTGACTCCGTTATAAATTGAATCACTCCTTAAAATATGGCGGGCGTGTTTCGCCACATCTTTACTCAACACATATTTAATATTCGGGATTATCTCTGACCATCCGAAAATTTCTTTTGAATAATGATCCTTGTGATGATGGCTGACAATCACATACACCTGTTTATCCGATTCTGACGCGTGTGTGATGAAATCCGGAGTATCTCCCGTGGATGCGGTGACATCTTTCCAATAATCAAAAATGATTATCAGTTCTTCGGTTTCATAGACGAAGCAATCATGCCATATATATGTAAGTTTTTTCATCTTCGCTTATTTTTTATCATACGATTTTTACGTATTATTTTCGCAAAAGATTCCGGAAGTCTTACATTGTAAAGATCGTACGCCCTGTCAAACAAGGGTGCGATTTCTTCATCTTTAAATCCTGCTATACCACACCCGATGCGAGTGACATAAAATGTATTTTGATCCCATTCATATGCAAGGTCGATAAAGTTGTCGACATAAGGCTTTATGGTCTCGATTCCTCCCTGCATAGTAGGTATGGCATAAGACTGTCCCTGTATGCCGACACCACAGCCCATTTTTGCACCAAACTTCTCGAGCGCGACCTTTGCAGCACCTCCCGCATGTATTCCTTCAAGATTGCTCCCGAACACAAATATCTCGTCTGGCTCGAGATGTGTTATGTTTTCCGGAGTATATTTCAAATTATTGTCCATAATGAATAAATATTAATGGTAAAGTCAGGTGTATCCTAAAAGCTACAGTACGATGACGAAGAATAACCATAGACTTGCCATTATAATAACAACGTGAAAAATCATTTATATTTGTATAAACAATCGTAAAACCTCAATATCTTTTTATATGTTATATTTCCGTATGGAATAATAAAATATTTAGCTATGGATAAGCCCCAATTTTCTCATTGCAACACCATATTTACGGTATCCTGGATTCTTACGGTCCCTTTGTTGATCAACATCTGTACCGGATGCAATCTGTTCTCATTCTGGGTGTCATGGCTACTGTTTCTTTTAATAGCGGTGATATCAGTCATACGGCTTGTTCACGGATTTAGGCAGAAATGTTATAAATTTTGTTGGTGTCTGATAGGGGAATTATTATTGGGCGGTGTAGTGCTCGGTTTCTTTCAGCTGTCGTTCAACGATGTCTTAAAGACTCCGGTAAGTGATCCGGTCACTCCGGCTGTAGTTGACATAGCTCCTCCTGAAGTTCTTGATAAGGATTCATTATCAAAAAACAGTGGAATAGGAAATACTCATGGCAAGAGCCTTGAGCATGAAAAGCGTGAAAAAACACGCGTTGATGCGAAATAATTTGCTCACTCGTTTTATTATATATAAATTTGCAATTTGATAAGGAGTTTAAATAGCTCCGCAATTCGATTATGATAACAGCATCTGTAAAAAAAAGAGAAAATATTGCGGAATACCTCCTCTATATGTGGCAGATAGAGGATATTATCCGTGCAAACAATCTGGATATTGACAAGATTCAGGCTTCTGTCATTGATCTTTATCAGGATCTTACCCCTCAGCAAAAAAAAGAAATGCGGGAATGGTATGAGTCGTTGATAGACATGATGCGGAGGGAAGATGTTGTGAAGTCAGGACATCTCCAATTAAATAAAAATGTTATTCTCGCGCTGGAAGATCTCCACAGACAATTGCTGGCTGATCCTAAGTTCGCCGCTTATTCGGCACAGTTTTATCATACGTTGCCAATTATAGTTGAATTGCGGGCAAAGGCAGGTGAAAACAAGTCTGGAGAAATAGAGACTTGTTTCAATGCTCTTTATGGAATATTGATGCTAAGACTTCAGGGAAAGCAGATTTCGGAAGAGACCAATGCAGCGGCAGCTCAGATTTCCAAGTTCCTTGCTCTGCTTTCACATTACTATAAAAAAGACTATAATAACGAGCTGTTTGAAGACAATCAGGATAATTAAGTTGTTTGGTCTTTTACATACAACAATCTCATCAGGAGTATGTGAAAAGTAATGATGCACAGGAAATATCACTGGAATCATGTTATTGTCTGAAAGGATTGTAAAACACAGTCAATCGCAATTTCAATTATGCCTATCCTCGCATCAATTACTGATCACAAAACTGATGATGCACGTTAATTTAAATATATTACGAACCAACCTCTAGATAATGAGCGACGAACTTAATAAAGAGATTGCTAAAAGAAGGACATTTGCAATCATTTCCCATCCAGACGCCGGTAAAACCACCCTGACAGAAAAATTGCTTCTTTTTGGTGGTGCCATACATGTTGCCGGCGCTGTCAAAAGCAATAAAATAAAGAAAACCGCCACTTCTGACTGGATGGAAATTGAAAAACAACGCGGAATATCTGTTGCAACTTCTGTAATGGGTTTTAATTACGGAGATTACAAAATCAATATCCTTGATACTCCGGGACACCAGGATTTTGCAGAGGATACGTTCCGCACTCTTACCGCCGTGGATTCCGTCATCATTGTGGTTGATGTAGCCAAGGGTGTCGAGACTCAGACCAGAAGACTTATGGAGGTATGCCGTATGCGCAACACTCCTGTAATTATATTCGTCAATAAGCTTGACCGAGAAGGTCGTGATCCCTTCGATATCCTTGACGAACTCGAACAGGAATTGCAGATAGGTGTACGTCCGCTGTCTTGGCCTATAAATATAGGTGCAAAATTCAAAGGTGTATACAATATCTATGAACAAGGGCTCGACTTGTTTACTCCTTCAAAACAGACGATAAGTGAACGGGTTGAAATCGAGGATGTCAATTCGCCTCTTGTTGATGAACTTGTGGGAAAATCTGATGCGGAAAAGCTACGTGAGGATCTTGAGCTCATAGATGGTGTCTATCCTGAGTTCGATGTCAATGATTATCTTGCCGGCAAAGTCGCTCCGGTATTTTTCGGCTCGGCTTTGAATACATTCGGAGTAAAAGAATTGTTGGATTGTTTCGTCAAGATAGCCCCCGCTCCCCAGCCAGTAGACGCTCTTGAACGGAAGATATTGCCAACTGAAGAAAGTTTTTCCGGTTTCGTGTTTAAAATACACGCCAATATGGATCCTAACCATAGGTCATGCATCGCTTTTGTAAAGATATGCTCCGGTAAATTTGAACGGAATGTAAACTACCGCCATGTACGCAGCGAAAAAATGATGAGGTTCGCGGCACCAACCGCATTTATGGCACAGAAAAAGAGTGTGGTGGACGAGGCATTTCCAGGAGATATAGTCGGAATCCCTGATACCGGTAATTTTAAAATCGGAGATACCTTGACTTCAGGAGAACAGCTACATTTTAAGGGTTTGCCTTCATTTTCTCCCGAGATGTTCAAATATATTGAGAATGCCGATCCTATGAAAGCTAAGCAACTTGACAAAGGAATACGGCAGCTCATGGATGAAGGCGTAGCGCAGATGTTCACCAATAGTTTTAATGGTAGAAAAATAATCGGGACAGTCGGCCAGCTTCAGTTTGAAGTCATACAATATAGATTGCTTCACGAATATGGAGCGCAATGTCGCTGGGAGCCGATAAGTCTTTATAAAGCATGTTGGATAGAGAGTGATGACAAAGAAGCTCTGGATGCCTTCAAAAAACGCAAACATCAGTTCATGGCTGTTGACAAGGAAGGCAGAGACGTTTTCCTCGCTGACTCAAACTATGTTTTGCAAATGGCGCGCAACGATTTCCCAAAAATCAGGTTCCACTTCTCCAGCGAGTTTTAACATTATTTTGTTTGCATTTTCTTACCATATTTAGAACATCTCGGCAACATAACGTTTTGATAATTATGGATGTTGCAGATTTGTTATAAAAATAAAGTATGGTTTCCCCACGTTGTAGTTATGTCACATTTATGGTGCGTTTTTGGTGCGCTGAAAATTATGCGCACCAATGCGCACCAAACTATAAAAACGCGCGACATGGGAGAAATTTTGAAATCAAAGGATTTTGTCAATCTAAGACAAAGGAAAAGACCCAACGGCAGGGTCTCGCTTTACCTCGACATCTGCGTGGACGGTGTCAGGAGGTATGAATACCTCAAGCTGTATCTTATGCCGGAAGTAACCAGGGCAGACAAGGCGGCAAATAAAGAGACAATGCGACTTGCCGAGGCAATGAAGGCTCAGAGAGTGGTGGAGATGCAGTCACGACAGTTCGGGTTGGACATTGTGGATTCCTCGAAGGTCTTGTTCTATGACTTTATAGAATCTCTGATCAATCGTAAGGAAGGGACCACCAAAACAAGTTGGAAGAACTGTATGGCTCATCTGTTGCGCTACGAGCCTAACCGATCCATTTCTTTTAAGGATATCACACCTGTATGGGTCCAGGGTTTTCGTGATTATCTTGATTTTTCCGCCAGGCAATGGGACATTGACACAAGAAAGCGTAATGTTGAGCCTAAACCGATCAGTCAAGGGACAAAGGCACTGATGTTTCAGAAACTATGTTCCGTGTTAAATCTTGCCGTCAGGCAGGGGATGATTGCTTCCAATCCTTCAGCTACAGTCGAAAGATTTAAGGAGCCGGAGTCTGATCGGGAATTTCTCACAGTTGAGGAATTGCGGAAACTCACCGCCACTCCCCCGCCGGACAAGGAGGTTGCGAGGGCATTCCTTTTCTCATGCCTCACCGGTCTACGGTGGAGCGACATTGTAAAATTACGGTGGAGCAATGTTCAGAAGTATGGAGAATCAACCAGAATAGTATTTACACAACAGAAGACAGGCGGGCATGAATATCTTGATCTCACTCCCCAGGCTGTAGACATTATTGGAGAGAGAGGCAAGAAAGATGAGAAGGTGTTCCCTAATCTTACAGTGGTGCAGACAGCGCGCATCAACGTCACGGCATGGGTGAATGCAGCCGGCATAGATAAGCACATCACGTTTCATTCCGGCAGGCACACATTCGCCATCATGATGCTTGACATCGGCGTGGATCTCTACACCGTTTCAAAGCTGCTTGGACATAAAAGCATAGAGACCACTCAGATCTACGCAAAGATTCTCGACAAGAACAAACAGGCGGCGGTCAACAAAATCCCCTCAATATTCGCATAAAACAAAACACCGGGCAGGCAGTTCGCGGTCCGATGTTTTTAAGATTTGTGTCTGTTGAACTTATAGAGTGCATAAGCGATATGTCCCACAATGTCTGAATCATTTTCGACAAGCTTGGAGAATATGTAGCTATACTTTCTTGACATAAGAGGATATCGCCTTACCGAAATTTTGCCTCAACTGCTGCTGAGTAATATGCTGGGAATAAATTTTGCCTCCATATCTTGCGGAGACTATTATGGAGCCGTCGGAATTGACAGAGCGTCCCGGGTCAAAAGACCGGGAGCGTCCCGCTTTTGCCATAGAACGGGCGTTGGCTCTATATACCATTTCGCTTGTCACTCTCATATCGGAAGAATATTCTTTGTGAGAGTATAACGATTTCTTTTCCATATTAGTTTATTATTTTCATGATGTGGTTAATTTGTTCAGGTCAGAGGATGTCGGAGGAGGGTCGGAGGTTGGGATGTGAACCGGCGTCAGGTGCTCCTCTTGATGTCTTTCATGATGCTCTCCACGCTGTCGTTGTTCCTGATCAGGTTATAAAGGGTGTAGACAAGATATCCCACCGAGGCGATGAACAGGAAGATGAAGAAACCTTTCCATGTGCCGGCATCCAGCCATTTGTCTCTGAACTCCGAGGTGACAAGCACAATGAGCAGGGAGACGGTCAGGGCGATCGCGCCTATGTAGTCTTTGCTGCGGCGCAATTTGTCAACGTGTTTGATCAGGACGTTCTCCAGCCTGTCTTCCGTGATGGTCACGACATTTACGGAGATGTCGGATATCGTGTTGTTGATTGTCACATTGTATCTGTCACTTATCGCCATCGGAAACCTCCTTTCCGGTATAGAATGTGACGATAACGTTGTGCAGCCCTGTGTCGCCTATCTGAGGCTGCACCACAAACCCGAGGTAAAGGGGTTTGTTGTCCGCTCCATAGGTGCCTATCCTGATTGGTTCTGACGGTTCGGTGATCGCGTTGGGTCGTGTGTCGATAATCACATCTGCATGGTGAGAGTCACGAGACGAGAATCTCGTGGAGCCGGCGGAACCCTCGGCGGTATATCTGAGTTCGAACGTGAAATACATGTCGCCCCCGTCGGGGTCAACGAGAAGCACCTCACCGGAGTGAAGCCCCTGCTTCATGAAGAGCGTCCTGCTCTTGATCACGTCGAGATCTTGAAAGGTCATATTATGTAAATTTTAAAGGTCTGTATTTATATAACAACGGACGAGCCGTAGATATTTGGTTGGGTCAGAGGATTTGGGAGGAGATTATGCGGACGGCGCGGATGTCGGGGAGCGGGAATTCTTGTCGCTGTGGAGAGGGGCGGTCGGGGAATATTTTGTATATTCGCGGTATGTTTGAAAAGATCAAGAAACTCGGGGCGATGCGCAGCGAGAAGGCTGTCCGGGAGAGATGCATCAGGTATGCCATAAAGGCGGGGGCGCAAGGGTCGAACGCGATCCTGGTAGCCAAATCCATTAAGACCTACATAGAGGAGGGGAAGGTTGCCTTGCCCGGCTATGGTCGTTACGGTTTGGATACCACCGGCTCTTGATTTATAGACTCGGGTCAACTTCTATTGTCGGGAAAGCGACAAAAATTGGGAAATCGATGGTCGTGATGTTTTCAGCTTCACGACCTTCTTTTTGTTTTATCCGGATGTTCATGCCTGAGTCGCCTTGACCTCTGCGTAATCCTGAAAATATTTCTTGATACGCTCAGCCTGTGTGCGCAATATGTTGGTAAATTTGAAAGATTTTTTCACCCTTTCAATGCCGTATACATCCATAAGATGTCCAAAGCTTGTATTAAGGAACACGGTGGAAACCCCGTCAAGACCTGTCATATCGAACACGATTGTCTCCCCTGTATCAATAAGAGGACAGGAATCAAAGAACACGGCATCACCTGCCTTCGCATAGTCATTGAATTTAACAATATAATCTTTTATTGTCATAGTAGTCATAATTATTATATTTAGAGTTCAAAATCTTCAAGATCGTCTGCATCCTCAAAAGCTGAGAATGGCATATCAAAATAAATCAAAGTTCCTTTAAAATCAAAATCAAGATCCCATGTCCTTTGATTTGAATTATTCCCGAAAGATACAAACAGCAAATATTGTATATATATCAAACCGCAAGCTCAGCTATGATCCTGTCTCTTGAATGTTCCCATGATATCGGGATTCTTCCTCGTTTTTTGCATGTCTGTATCATGGGGGCTAATTTTTCGGAAGCTATTGAAGTGACAGAGTCATCAATGAGAACGAATTTGTGTTCAACCAGATCTCCAATCCCTGAATCTTCCAGAAGATCAAAATTCATGTTTGATCTTGCAAACCCTGTGCGGATATTGTTCTGGGTTCTTCCAGAAATAAAATTTATTAATGAGCCTCTACCCTTTTTATTTCGAACAACAGCGCTGAATCTTGCCATCGGTACACTATCGCTGAACACTGCATTAAATGTGACCCTGTCGTCCGAAAGTTTTGATTTTAAGAAGTTCTTGGCATGTCTGCTGAATCGATCTGATTCAGTCTGGTCACGGAACTCAACCAACGATGTATTAACTGCCACTGATAAGAAATTAGCTAAATCAAAGATTATGTTGGGAACAAGATCCCTGTTTTTAGTTCCCTTATAGTAATAAAGACCTTTCCCTTCTGCGCCGGGAGTTGTCTTGATCCCGTAGTCGTCCATAAAAAAAGACAGAGCCCTATCGTATATCTTATCAGCATACGGGATTTCACAATTGTACATCCCCCCGTGCATCCATCCGCCGTCAGACACTATCCAGAAATCGCCTCTTTGCGTCAAGAAAACGGATATATACATATCAGTAGAAGTTGGAAACGGGGTAATTATTTCCAGGCTTCCACCTCTTTGCCTAGATTTCCAAAGAGAATTGAATGCATATGTGATTTCAGAAAATATTGTTTTCATAACTTCAATCTATTTCGTCGAACAAGACGTTTTCATTGGGATCATTAACGTCATCAAGAAAAGGCAGCACCCCTTCAGGACAAAAATCAAAATATAAATCCTTAGCCCCATTCCCATAAAATTTCAATTGGTTACAAAGATAAGAATACCCTTTGTAAAAATCAAATTTAACTGCGTCTTCACTTGAATAATCCACGCAGTCCAACGGGAAGGCAAGAAAATAACCGTCCTCACGGTAGTAATGGTAATGCGGGGTAGGTACGCTTGTCAACTGAAGTGGTATTCCGGGAGCCCGGTTTCTATGAGTGCCATTCCCCACATCGAGTCTTGCCAAGATCCGATCTTTTAACATATCGGTCATATATGAGAACGAATAATTATATGACGAAGCCTCTCTGATCTCGCATTGCAGTTCCGTTTTGCCATATGGCACTTCACAATTGACATCAATTGATCCCGCATAAGACTGAGGGTGGTTTTCCTTTTCCTTTATAACATAAAAATTTTCAGGGACTTCTTTTTCTTTCTCCATGTGCATATGATAAAGATCGTAGTCCTCAACAATTTTAAGGTTTCGCTTTTGATTTTTTCCCATTTTTGTTCGTTAGTATTGGGGTTATTTGAGGATGGAATGATGGGTTAGAAAGGCTTCATGGCGCCCATGACTCGGTAGACCATGGCTATCATGCGAATGGGAATCTCCTGCTCGTCGTAGTCCTTGTTGGTCGGGATCAAGTTGTAATACCCCTCCCTGGAGCCTCGACCAAGCCTTTTTATCGTGCGCATCCCGTTGGTGGTAATTATCCCATAGACGTCGCCATAAGGAAGAAATGAGAAATCCTCTATCCTCTGAAGAGCCACGATATCCCCGTTGCTAATCTCCGGCTCCATCGAATGACCGGAGGCGTTGCACCACAAAGTCACCTTCTCATATCCCGGCATCCGGATCAGGTAGTCAGGATTCTCCCTGTCAGGAGAGCCAATCTCGTCAAAGCCGAGCAAGAAGTCCACGTCATAATAAGGAGCCCCCTCAGTGTAAGAAACCTGGGGAGAAGTTTCTTCTTCCTCGCCTCTCACTTCGCCTGTTTTAAGCCAATCTAAATCCACATTAAATGCATCAGATATCTTCGCAAGTGTGCCAACTGATATTTTTCGAGATCCATTCAGCATTGCAGAGATAGCAGATTGAGAAGTCCCAATCCTTGAAGCTATATCATTTTGAGATAATCCTGTTTTTTCAAATATCTCTTTAATACGCCCTATAATATCGTCATTCATAGCTATTTGATATATAAGTGTTTATAAAATATTTTATCAATTTGATATAATTTATATCAAAAATATTTGCAATTATATCATTTTGATATTCCCTTTGCAACCGAAAACGGAACAAAACTCGTACAAATAT
>CAMWID010000011.1 GCA_947174235.1 uncultured Porphyromonadaceae bacterium
AGTTGCCGCTTGACATAACCGGGTTGCCATGACTGTCAAGCACTGGCCTGAGCGATGACATCTCATTAAAATTGTCTTCTGCTGAGAGGATTGCCTCCCTATATTCTGAAATCAAAGGATACTCCATATATTGGCGTCATTATTTTTATGACAACGGTGCGGGGCGTGTCGCTTTTTCGCTCATTCGGGTCTTGGCGTACCTCTAAGGTCGATAAAGCAATAGCCCCACACCGGTTTTTTCGCTTTCCCTCATATATGGGTACGGCATACGGTGTGTTTCTTTTGCCTTTCTTCACCTTAAATTCTAAACCGCCAAGTTTGAATGAGGAAGTACGGGCAATCAACACATGTTGTTTCTCGGATGCGAATTTAGCAAAAAAATCGGTATATGGAGCCATCGCTGTCGGTTTTTTTATTTGATTTTCTATAAATTTGGAGTGTAGGAGAGGGGGCTTCGTATTGTTATACCGGCAGGGTAGGAATGGTAAATGATTTTTATTTGGAGTTGATTGATGAAGATCTATGAAAAGACATGTCAGATCAATGAAATTTTTTTCTAAATCTAAATAAGTCAGAAATTTGTTGTATATTTGCATAGTATAAACCAAAACTAAAGCTTATCATGGCAAGACCAATCAAAGAAACACCTATTCTTACCGGTGCCGATTCCGATCGCTTTTTAGAAAGAATGCGGATGGTTGAAAGCATGAGTAGGGAGCAACGTGCCGAAAATGGCCGTAAGCTTAAGGAAGCTGTGGAAGATGCCAGGAAGACAATCACCATTTGTATATAAATTAATGGAACTGGTTAGACTGACACCCGACAGCAATCTTTCAGGCTTTGACTGTGGCGATTCCGATTTAAATAACTTCCTTGTTGAAGACGCAAAATCGTTTCTTGACAAGCGTATTGCAAATTCCTTTATCTTACTAGATGAAGGTAGGCTTGTCGCATACTTTTGTATTTTAAATGATAAGATAAGTCGTCAGGAAGTTACGAACAGCCAATGGAGAACAATAAAAAATAAATTTCCAGTTGGCAAGCAATTCAGCAGTTATCCGGCAATAAAGATCGGTCGGTTTGCCGTGTCTGTAGCATATCGTCGTCAGAATATAGGCACCAAGTTAATGAATATCATAAAGGATATGTTAAATTCAGATAGAAATTATTCTGCTTTCAGGTTTATTACCGTCGATGCTTATCTTTCTGCAATGTCATTCTACCAGAAAAATGGGTTTGTTGAACTGACTGAAAAAGACAGGAAAGACCATACCCGCCTTATGTTTTTCGATATGATGGAGTTGCCATAGATCTGATATAAGGATAAATTTTACATATTTTTTTGCTGTGCTCAGTGTGAGGTGGTGATGGCAGGGTAGGAATGGTAAATGATTTTTATAGGGGTGGGGGATAAAATATATCGTGAGGGTGTTGACCTGATTCAAGGTCAACACCCTCACGATATTGTTTCGATTGCCGGGGGTAATGGAGAGGGGAGGGCTACAGGACGTTTATTTTGAGGGCGTCGTATGCGCGGGAGGCTTTCGCGCGTGCCTCTTCCACTGTGGCTGCCGTGGCGAGGATCACTCCCATACGGCGATGTCCGTGCACTTCGGGTTTGCCGAAGATACGTATCTGCACTCCCGGCTCTGAAAGAACCTGCTCAAGATTGTCAAATTCAACGCACTTGGAATCTCCTTCCACCACTATGGCACGCGATGCCGAAGGTTCGTAGAATCTTACTTCCGGCACCGGGAGTCCAAGCAAGGCGCGGGTGTGAAGTGCAAATTCGGAAAGGTCCTGGGAAATCATGGTGACCATACCGGTGTCGTGCGGACGCGGGGAAACCTCGCTGAAGATCACTTCATCCCCTTTCACGAAGAGTTCGACTCCGAATATGCCGTATCCTCCGAGGGCGTCGGTTATTTTCTTTGCTATCTCTTTTGCGGATTCGATAGCAGCGTTCGACATAGGCTGAGGCTGCCATGAATATCTGTAGTCACCGTCTTCCTGAATGTGTCCTACGGGTTCGCAGAATACGGTTCCCGACACGCTGCGCACAGTCAGCAATGTGATCTCGTAATCGAAATCTACAAATCCTTCTACGATGACCCTTCCGGCACCCGCCCTGCCTCCTTCCTGAGCCTCTTTCCATGCCGCCTCTACGCTGTCGGGGGTTCTGACCACGCTTTGGCCGTGTCCGGAGGAGCTCATCACGGGTTTTACCACACAAGGCATGCCGATCTCCGCTATCGCCTCTTCAAATTCCCTGAAGTCGGAAGCGAAGCGGTATGGAGATGTGGTGATGCCCAGGTCTTCAGCCGCGAGGCGGCGTATCCCTTCGCGGTTCATTGTGAGCCAAGCCGCGTTTGCGGCGGGAGTCACGTTGAATCCTTCTTTTTCAAGTTCGATAAGCACCGGAGTGGCGATCGCTTCTATTTCCGGAATTATGTGGTCGGGACGTTCCAGCTCGACTATCCGTCGCAATTCCTTGCCGTCGAGCATGTCGAACACGTGAGAGCGGTGTGCCACCTGCATGGCGGGCGCGCCGGGATATTTGTCGCAAGCCACGGTTTCGATACCGAGGCGCTGAAGTTCGATAGCCACTTCTTTCCCGAGCTCTCCGCTCCCCAACAGAAGGGCTTTGCGCCCCTTTGCGGTCATGATGCTGCCTATTTTTGACATTTTGTGATAATTTTGTGCAAAATTACAAAAAAATGTTGTCTGCGCAAAACTTCGTCGAGAGTCCTGAGCCTGTATGAAGAATATCCGGGATTATTGCTTTTGTGTAGTCGGGATGGTGAGGGTCGTGGATTTGAGCAATGGCGATGACAATGTGATAGTGACGGCACCGTCTGTGTCCGTATCAGCGTGCTCTTCACGTCCTCCGTGCCGGTGCATCCCTTTCCTGACCGGCGGAAGCCGTGTCGGATCGATCGAACGCACGTATGCCATCAGACTTCCCCTGAACACCCGCTGACGGTTGTCGCGATAGTTCCCCATATCTGAATTGTCACCCGATTCAAGAGCGATAAGTTCGGCAGGACCGGATACTCTGACCGACACTTCATTGTCGGCAAGTTTTACGGGAATCCCGTTCTCGTCGACAATATTGATCATGACATGCGCCACCTCTCCCGGAGATCCGAAAGATTCCCGGTCGGCATGAGCCTTGATCGCATACGGTCTTCCCGAAGTGGAGATCGCATACCGCGACTCAGCCGAACCGTCAGCCCCGATCCCCTCCGCAGAAAGTTCTCCCGGAGAGAAAGGTATGTCCCAGAAGATTATCCCTGTCGAATCATCTTTATCCTTGAGCTGTCCGATCACATTGCCGTCAAGAAGGAGACGGGCTTTTGGAGAGTTGGTGTAACATACTACCCGGATTGTATCTCCGGGTTCATAATTCCAATTGTCCCAAGCATCTATCGACAGCCAGTTGCCACGATCCGGCTTCGGGTATGTGCCTATGTATGTGACAGGAGTGTCGCTCCATAGAGAGGCGCGGAACATTCCACGTGGTTTCGGATCCCCTTTGAAGTCAAGCAGTCCGGTATAGAGCCCTCTTGACGGCCATGCTCCGGACTCGCCGAGGTAGTCTATTCCGGTCCATATAAACTGACCGAAAATGAAATCCTTGTCTCTTACCGCTTTCCATGCGTCGTAATCAGAGCGGTTCTCGCTGCCGTAGATCACGCGGTCAGGATATGTCTTATGGTCGAGGTCATAGCGGTCTTCCGTATAATTGTATCCCACCACATCCACCGCTTCCGGATAGGCTGTCTGATTCGACATCACCACGCCGGCGAGCGCTCCGGTGGTAGGGCGAGAGGTATCGATCCCTTTCACCACTTTAGCAAGGCGTTTCGCGATCTCCCCGATGCGCATCGCGTCCGGGGCTTCAGGGTTATAGCCTCCATACATCGGCTGGGAGATGGCTGAATTGTTTCCGTCGAGCACCGGGTGGGAATACGGATCGTTGGGATAGTCCACTTCGTTGCCTATGCTCCAGAGGAAGACGGAAGGATGGTTGCGGTCACGGCGCACCATATCAGCGACATCACGGTCTATCCATTCCTCGAAGAAATCATATGACCCGTCAAAACCCGGCTCACCCTTGTTCCATCCTTTTATCCATTTGCGTTTCGGAAATTCCCATTCGTCGCTCGCCTCGTCCATGACAAGGAGCCCGAGACGGTCGGCGAGGTCATAGACAGCGGGTGCCTGAGGGTTGTGGCTCATGCGCAGCGCATTGACGCCAAGCGCTTTCAGATTGCGCAGACGGCGTTCCCATGCCTCTTCCGGCACTACGGCTCCGAGCGCTCCGGCATCATGATGTATGCAGACTCCTTTCACTTTCATATTCTTACCGTTGAGGGCAAATCCGGTATCAGGATTGAAATCAAGAGTACGGATGCCGACAGGAATATCGGAAGAGTCGATCACTTTCCCATTTTCAGACAATTCTGTGCGCAGAGTGTAAAGATAGGGAGATTCAAGGCTCCACAAACTGACATCCGGTACGGTCATTGTCAGCAAATTGTCTGCGGATGCCTTTTTTCGTGCCGATGCCACAGTCTTTCCCTCCGCGTTTATTATAGACGTTCTCACTTCCATCCCTTTTTCAGGGTTTTCGATAGAGACGCTTGTCTTGACGGAGGCTTTTTTCCCTTTTACGGCAGTTGTCTCGAATCCCACTCCCCATTGCGAGATATGCGATGCCGGAGCCTCAACGAGATATACATCGCGATATATTCCCGATCCGGTGTAATATCTGGAATCGGCATAGCGGCTATGGTCTACGCGCACAGATATGACATTGTCTCCTTCTTTAAGATAGGGTGTAAGGTCGTACATGAATGATGCATAACCGTTGGGACGGTGTCCCAAAAGGTGTCCGTTGATGTAGACGTCGCTACGGTTGTAGACCCCTTCGAAATAAAGATAGGTCTTGTCGCCGGATTCAGACGTGGTATGGTTAAAATGTTTACGATACCATCCGATTCCACCGGGAAGGTATCCTGTGCCGCTTGCGAGATCGGGAGAATATGTCCCTTCTATGCTCCAGTCGTGGGGAAGAGAAAGATGGCGCCATGTAGAGTCGGCATATTCCGGCTGAGATGCCTCTTTTACATCATTGAGATTGAAAAGCCATCCTTCATTAAATTTTTCTGGTTTGCCGAAGCTGACTTGTGCCTGCATACCGGCACAAGAAAGACAAAGAGCCGCGCCTAAGGCGGCTCTTTGAATATTGATGATGAATCTGTTCATGGGGGTATGTGGAATTAAAAATTGTAGACCACGGTTGTCACGCTCGCAGGATCGATGAAGATTTTATCGTTCAGATTAAACCGTTCCTGCTTGAGTTGTTTTGTAGCGGTTGTGGTATATGTGAATGCTGACTTTGTACCTTCGGGAGTCGCCATGTCAAGACTGACACCGCGTTCCTTATCATAGTTAGTCAGCACGATCACGAGTCGGCTGTTGTCGGGTGATATGTATGCCGTGCCGAAGAAATCTTTCGACTCATCGAGGGTGAGACCGACACGTCTATAGCCCGGACGTATGAAGAGGCTGTAATTGCCGAGCACCCACAGGTTGGGGGTTGCCTTGACATTTCCTTCCGCTGTGAAGTCGTTGCTGTATTCGCCGCCCGCCGGAGTGGTCTTTATCAGTTCAAACCGGTTTTTCTGTCCCCAGCGTTCCACCGACATCGCCGTCCAGTAGCTCCATGAGGAACACCCTGCGACAGTGATGTCGTTGTGGATGATGCGCGACATATATTGCGCTATATCAAATTCGCTGACCTGATCGTATGTGCCTCCCAGTTCGGACGGTTCCTTGTCGAGCATAGACCATTCCGTCTGCCATACCTTTATCCCTTTGGCGTCTGCCGCATTTTTAACACGTGAACGTACGGTTCGCATGGTGTTCCAGTTGTCGAATGTCCAGTAGCTGTGTCCTGCGATAGCTTTTTCAATATGAGGAAGATCGCCCACATACGATTCTGAAGATGGATCGAAAAAAGCATTGATAGTGTTCTCGCGGCTGTTGTTTCCGCCATAGGTATATTCCCAGGAGGCGGCTTCCCCGATCAGAATGGATGTGGAAAGATTGCGTTTCCCGAGAGCGTCGTCAAGTTCGCGGGCGAGTCGCGCCACTTCAGAGTTCTGCCATCCGGAACCTTCCTGAGCGTTTCCTTCCCAATTGTATTGCGGTTCGTTGACGGGAGAGATATGAGAGATATTGTAACCTTCTGCAATGAAGTGCTCCGCCACCTGCGCCATATAGTCGGCATAAAGTCCGTAGCAGTCATCCTTCAGGTTCGAATATGCGCCTTCGTCGGAACGTCCCTGTCCGTTTTTTGTGTATTGCACGAGCGGAGAGTTGCTGAACAGCACGAATTTTTCCACTTTATTGTTTTTTGCCTGCTGCATGAAATATCTCTGTCCGGCACACTTGTTCCAATCGTAGCTGCCTGAAGCTGAAAGGTAGCTTTCGGCGCGGTTGTTGGCGTTGTCATCATTTATTCCCGATGCCGCCCCGATTTCGTCAGTGCCGGCACCAAGGTTTACTCTCCACATCGAAAGCCCGATTCCCTGTGGTTGTCCGTCGGAAGATATGTTTTGCGAAAAAAGCCAGCGAGCAATCTGAAGGCGGTTGCTGCTCCAATACTGACCGATTTTATTCGGGAGCCAGCAGTCGGATGCTCCGAACCCTTCCATCTCCTGATAGGTGGTTGCCGGGTCTACAGATACTTTGCGTGTGTTTAGGGTGAATGACGGAGAGGGCGACACCACATCGTCATCCTCTCCGGGAACCGGGGCAGGGGAGGGATCCTCTCCGGCAGGGCGTTTTGTAGATTCCCCCGGATTGTCAGACCCGCAGGCAAGAAGAGAAAGGGCAAGCGACCCGCAAAGAAAATATTTTGTCAGTTTCATGAATTATTGTTTTTAAAGATTTTTTCGGGACAAGGATCCCGAGAGCTTTTATGCCGGTTAAAAAAAGGGGGCATGTCGGCTCTGTCGTCGGCATGCCCCCGGTTAACTTAACTACAATTTTACCTTAAGATTATTTTTGTTAAGAAAAATTCCGGATTTTACCTTTCTGATCACCAGCCGGGATTCTGTTTGATAGCCCCGTTGGAGTGCTGTATCTCATATAGAGGTATCGGATAAAGGAGGTCGCGGTTTTCCTGGAAACGGTATCCCTTGTTGCTTGGCTCACCCTGGTTCCACGCCTCATACATATCGGCGTTGTCTCCGGTGTTGTATTTCACGAAAGATCCGTTTGGTCCAAATACGTTGCACATCATTTTCTTGCCGTTTTCGCAATCCCAACGACGAAGGTCGTAAAGGCGGCATTGCTCATGAGCGAGCTCGAGCCTTCTTTCAGCCCTTACGGCGTCGCGGAGGGCTGTCCCTGTGGAAGTGACGGGAGCCAGTCCGACACGGTTGCGCACCTGGTTGAGCGCGTTCTGTGCGTTGGCGTTGTCTCCGGTCTCGGCGCATGCCTCGGCATACATGAGGAGCACGTCGGCATATCGGAGCACACGGTGGTTCAACGGGATTTTGTCGATATTATAGATTTCCGGACGGTCTTCGAGAGGGAGAAAATACTTGCGTATGATTCTCGCAGACTTATGCTGGGCGGGATCGATGATATAGGTGGAATAATAAGTGTCGTCAGTCCAGCCGAAATCTTCCTTATATCCTACAAACTTCTGGTCAGTGATCTTGCAAAGAGATGTATTGTTTTCGATAAAACGGTTAAACTCGTTCTCTCCCGCGATTTCGGTGCAGGCGGTCTTGATTATAGTCCAGCGCAGACGTTCGGTATCGCCGGCAGCAATAAACGCGTTTTCAAGATCGGAAGTGGGTTGCCCCCAGCTCCATCCGTCTCCCACGCCGTTGCGGCATCCGGTTACAACGGCGAGGCATCCGCCGGTGGCATACTGGTCGCCGTTATACATTTGCTGCACCTCAAAGAGAGATTCCTTGCTATTGTTGTATTTCACGCTCCAGACATCGCCGAAGTTTGGAAGTAGCTCATATTCACCTTCGTCGATGATGGTTTTCAGAGTGGCTTTAGCCTCTTCCCATTTCCCTTGATAAAGCTGTGCTTTACCGAGGATGCCGAGAGCGGCGCCTCTTGTGGCGCGTCCCATATCTGTTGCAGCATACTGACTGCGCTGAGGCAGCGCTGAGGCAGCCGCCTTGAGTTCGGACTCTATCCATTCGTAGCATTCAGCTTCAGTAGAACGCTCGATTCCGTCGACTGATTTTGCATATTCAAGCACCATAGGCACGCCTCCGAAATTGCGCACGAGATCGAAATAGAAGAAAGCACGCAAAAACTGTACTTCGGCTACACGTTGTGCACGGAGAGTTTCATCCATCGGAGCGTTCGGTATGCGCTCCATGCCGAGGTTGCAGGAAGCTATGCCTTGATAGCGTGCGCCCCAGAAGTTCTGGAGGATGCCGCTGTTCTGACCGTTGGGCATGAAGTGGGTTATGTCTTGATAACCGTCGTCCTGGGTTGTGTTGCCGTCCCAGAGGTCGTCGGTAGTCATGTCGCTCATGAGCCATGTATTATATATCTGCCACCATCCGCCACCTTTGGCGATCTGGAAATAGCATCCGCCCACGTAAGAGTCAACCTCCTCCTGACTCTGGAAATAAGTGTCGAGGTTCTCGGTGCCGCGAATGTCTTCAGTCAGGAAGTCGTTGCAAGAGGAGAGCGAAGACATCCCGGCGATAACTGCGAGAGAATATATTATTTTTTTCATTTTATTTTTCTGTTTAGGTTCTTTAATTACCAATTGATGTGATTGTTAATTAAAATTTGAAGTCAACGCCGAAGAGGAATGTCTTGGGTGTGGGGTATTTTGCCTGGTCGATACCTGTCTCGATCACACCGCCGTCATAGAAGGGACGTTCCGGATCCATTCCGGTGTATTTCGTGAAGGTAAAGAGATTCTGCGCTGAGAAATACAGGCGGAGGTTGAAATCACCGAGCCATTTCTCAGGGAAGGTATAGCCGAGAGTCAGCAGTTTGCAACGGAAATAGCTGCCGTCTTCAACAAAGAAGCTTGACACGCGGGTATAATTCTGGTTGAGGTCGTTGTAAGACAGACGCGGGATATCGTTGCTTGAGCCTTCACCGTTCCATGCCTTGGCGAGAGTGCCGGCATATACGTTCTGTCCGCTTGTGCCGGAATATCTTCCCTTCTGAAGGTTGAAGATATCATTTCCGAACGTACCGTAGAAATTGGCGAGGAAGTCCCATCCCTTGTAATTGAGACCGAGGTTGAAGCCGACCATCAGGTCAGGATAAGGATTGCCGATATATTTCTTGTCGTTCTCGTTGAGCTGTCCGTCGTGGTTCAGGTCAAGGAACCGGATATCTCCGGGCTGTGCGTCGGGCTGGATCAGTGTGCCGTGTTCGTCGGTGTGGGCGTATACTTCCTCCCAGTTCTGGAAAAGACCGTCTGCCTGGTATCCGTAGAATCGGGAGATTAGTCCTCCGTCGTCATTCCTGATTATGCTTTCGGGGAGTCCGCCGCCTGCCCATACCGGACCGTCGCCGGAGAATTTGATAGCCCTGTTGCGAACTCCTGAGAGCTGCAGACCGAGGTCATATCCGAAGTCACCGACCTTGTCATGCCAGTTGAGCGACAGTTCCCATCCGCGTGCGCGCATCTTACCGATATTCTGGGTTACGGCACCCATCCATGCCGGATTGCCGGTGATCAGGAGTGTCTGGCGCGCGTAGAGCATGTCGTGGCTTGTCTTCTGATAGAGGTCGAAAGTCACGTCGAGTCTGTTGGAAAGGAGGGAGAGGTCTATACCGAAGTCGATATCTTCCACAGTCTCCCATTTCAGATTTGGGCTTCCCATCTGTCCCACGATAGTGGAGGGATAGCGTGTCGGTGTTGATCCGAAGACGTAGTTTACGCTGTTGTCAAGAGTGGAAATGAAAAGACCGGGATTGATTGCCTGGTTGCCGACCTTGCCCCATCCGAGGCGAATCTTCGCGTTGTCAAGCCATCCGCGGGTGCCTTCCATGAAGCTTTCTTCCGAAAGGCGCCATGCGGCGGAAAGAGATGGGAACGCCGCCCATTTGTTGCCTTTTGCAAATTTAGAGCTTCCGTCGTAACGGATTGAGGCGGTAAGATAGTAGCGGCTGTCGAAATTATACATCACTCGTCCGAGCACTGATGCGAGAGTCTGGTAAGTGGCGCTGCCGGAAGCGAACTGGTCGCCTGTGCCGGCGCTCACCTCATGAAGGAGGTCGCTTGACCCCGGTATGTCCTGACGGGAAGCGTTTGCCCACCAGTCGGCATAGCGTTCAGCAGTGAATCCCGCCATCGCCGTGAGATTATGTTTCTCCGCGAACGTGTCGATGTATGTCACCGTATTGTTCCACGTCCAGTTGAGGGCGTCGGAATAGTTTCTACCCGCGCTGTTCTTGGTGTTCTGTTCGAGAGCGTCGATATGGAAAGCATAATTATAGTAGTCATTACGCTGATACCATGCGTTTACGCCGAACTGAGTGCGGAGGATGAGCTGGCTGATCGGTTTAATTTCCACGTAGGGGTTCATGAGCACCTGCATCTTGGAGGTCTTGTTGTCCATACGGGCGAGCGATCCCGCAGGGTTCCATTCCTGATTGTTGTAGGAACGCTGATAATTGTTCATCGGGTTTGCCGGATCCCACTGGTCTTCCGGACGGAAAACAGGAGTGGTCGGGTCCATCGCCATTGCGGCGGAGAAGAGTTCGGGTGAGTTTTCCCATTTCTCCATATTCGGGGCGATGTCAAGACCGGCTTTCAGCCAATCGGTGAAGTTGTATTCAGTGTTGAGACGCACATTTAGTTTGTCCCAATAACCGTAGTCGAACTGAGAGTTGTTCTTGAAATAACCTACAGACAGACTGTAGACGTATTTTTCGTTACCGCCTCGAACGCTGAGAGAGTAGTTTTGGATGAGCGCAGTGTTGTTGACCACCTCGTCCCACCAGTCAGTTCCGTCTACATCGGCATAATCAACGTAAGGGGAGTTCCATGGAGCCACCCTGCCGTCGTTGGCATATCTGGCGTTGAACACTTTTTCATATTCGTTGGCTCCCGCGATGGAAGGCTTGTCGATATGCTGCCATCCCACGGATGCCGAGAAATCCACATGAGTCTTGCCGGCTTTGCCTTTTTTTGTGGTGATGATGACAACGCCGTTTGAAGCCCTTGTACCATAGATGGCGGAGGCGGAAGCATCCTTGAGCACCTCCATGCTCTCGATGTCATTGTTGTTGATAAAGTTTATGTTGGAAGTGTTTAGAGGCACACCGTCAACCACATAAAGAGGTGTTGAGCCGTTGACAGATGTGACACCGCGGATCATAACCTTGGGAGTTGTCCCGGGTCCGCCACCGGATGCCACCTGCACGCCGGGCACCCGTCCCTGAAGCGCGTCCATCGCGTTGCCTGCCACCATTTCGTTGATCTCACCTCCCTTTATAGTGGAGATAGAGCTGGTGAGGTCGCTCTTTTTAGCCACGCCGTAACCAACGACAACAAGTTCATCAAGAGATGACGTAGTCTCTTCGAGAGCGGCGTCGATTGTGGTCTGTCCTTTTATGGGAACAGAGATCTCCTTATATCCAACGTAGTTGAAGATAAGAGTGGCGTTAGATGCCACGTTGTTAAGCATATAGTTTCCGTCAATATCGGTGGCGGTGCCTTGATTTGTGCCCTGCACGCGCACGGTTGCGCCGATCAGGGGCTCCCCGTCCGCCTTAGATGTGACCGTTCCGCGGACGGTAATGTTCTGCGCCATCACGGAAAGGGAGATTAGCGCGAAGCATAAAGTAAGAATATACTTTTTCATGATATGAAAATCGAAATGTGGAAATTGTCTAAAATGTATGCCGGGAGATCATGGAGATTTCCGGAATCTCCCGGCGTCAGATGAATCAGTACGAGTATGTGGGCGATGAGATCAGTTCTGTGGCACAAGGCGTGCACGCTCGGTGTGTGCGTCGAAAATAAGTTTGTAAGTGCCTGAACGCTGCACCGTGGGTTTCGCCCAATTGTCGGGGACGAAGTTTTTACGGTAACTTTCGTCGCCCCAGCTTCCGAGATTGAATGCCCCGGCTCCGGGATACATGAAATTGTACTCTTCCGGATCGGTATTTATATACTTGAAGTTGAAGTAATCGTCGTTGCTTGCATAATGGGATGTCGCCGGAATATAGTTCCCGTAATACATGAACTTGCTTGGGTCGGAAGAATCATCCACACGCCATGCGGTGAAGTTCCACCATCCGTGTGAATGCCAGTTGTGGAAAGTGAAGTTCATGGTGTCGCCCCCTTCGAGCCTCCAGTCTTCATAGATGAAGATATTGGGGTTTGAGGGATCCTGGGTCATGTGGGGCACTTTTTCCGGGTTGTCACCGTTGGGACCGTCTGTCGGTCCGAACCACCATTCCTGCCACCATATGGCGCTATCATCGTTCAGCTCCCACCATGTGTTGAGGTCGTTGCCCCCATAAGAGAGATGGGAGACCGGATTGACAGCCTCAGCCACAGAATATGTCGACAGCTGATATGTGCGGTCAAGAGTGTTCACGTCGATAAGATAGTATACGCCGGCGCGGTCAAGCTTTATCCTGCCCACTTCGTTGGGATCGTCGCCGAGCATATCGGGATCGCTTGGATCCGGACCGAAGCATATGGGTCCGAAATCAGTCTTCTGGGCAAGGAAACAGATCTCCGTCCCCGCTTTCTCGTTATAATAGCGCACCCTGTAGCGGTATGGACCGACGTGATCCATTGCCACGGGCACACCGAAAACGTCACTGTTGAGCTCGGCTGCGGTAGCCACGTCAGCCAGATAAATGGCTGCGAGGTCCGGAAGCTCGGAGACAGTGATGAGAGAAGAGATCGAAGTGGCGTGGGGGGCTTCGTTGGCTTCCTTGTCGTATGCGGTCACGGTAGCCTTTAGAGTCGCGGCTTCATTGGGCAGGGCAAGCTTCTCGGAGAAGCTGAAAGTCTTTGATCCGTTCCCCTGGATTGTGCGGGGGAAGCCCTGTACGGGTTCAGGGATGTCTTCGCCTGCAGTTATGTCGACAATGTCGATTTCCACATAGTCGACCACCCTGTTGTCTTCGACAGTAAACTGGAGATTGAACGCGGTCTGAGGCTTAAGAATCACAGTCACTTCCTTATCGGGAGCTGCGGTGAATACCGGGGCTGTGAAATCTCCGTCCATCGTCACTTTCACCTGCCGGGATTCCTGGCGTCCGCCTATGTCGGTGATGATGACGTCAATGACAAAGTCGTCTCCTGTCTCGTTTTCCTGAATTTTGAAAGAATAGTCGAGATCGTAGGTTTTCTGTGGCTCTCCGTAGATTTCTATAAGATTGATCCGCTTGTTGAGATTGAGAGCCTTGCATACAAGGTCAATGGTTGAGATTCCGTCGTTGTCGGTCACTTGTCCGGCGATCTTTATTGTCCGTCCGGCTTCTGTCATCTCATGCTCCGAATAGAGAGTGAGATCGGGGGCAGCCCCGTCCACATCATTCCATTTGTCGTCGCTGCTGCACGCGGGGATCGCCATAAAGGCGGAGAGACAAATACCCGCAGTGAGACATTTTGAAAACAGTTTCATGCGATTTTAAGATATTAATTAATATTTATGTTTATTAAATTTCAGTTCATACAGGGAATCATGCGTGAAATTGGTTAGGATCACATTCCGGCTGCAAATTTAAATTATTGACATCAGGATGAGGTTAAAAAATCATGCAAGGTGGATATGGAAATCATGCAAGCTTCCATTTGTGAATGAAATGCAGTTCTATATCAAAGAAAAAAACGCTATCTTTGAAGTGAAAAATCAATCATGGCTCCCATGGTCAGCAGCGGAGCTGTGGAGACAATATCTTATCATGAAACAGCTTTTCTTCATTCTTTTCCTGCTCTCCTCCGTTACCTCGTTTGCTGTCCGCGATGAGTTTTCTGTGAGTTATCTCGGAGTGGAAAGCGGATTGAGCAACAACCATGTCACCGGCATCACGCAGGACAAACGCGGCTTCATATGGATAGCCACAGACGAGGGTCTGAGCCGTTTTGACGGTCATCATTTCAAGACATATTATAAAGACGAGATATCCGAATCCTCATCCATCACCGGCAATGAACTCAACGGGATCATAGATGACCCGAGACGGCCGATAGTCTGGATCGCCACCCAACGCGCCGGACTTGACGCATATGATTATGAGAAAGGGGAGTTCCGGTCTTACCGTCATTCGCAGGATGATCCTTCTTCGCTTATCACGGATGACGTCACGGCGGTAGCTCCGGCATCAGACGGGGGAATATGGGTGGCGACATTCTCCGGAGGCATCGACTATCTGGATCCTGACACCGGTAAATTCATCCATTTCAACAGCGGGACAGTCAGGGGGCTGCCTGACGCCTCCGTGTGGAGCGTGGCGGACGGAGGCGACGGGTATCTTTATGTGGCGCATGAATTTGCCGGATTCTCTATAATTGATATCAAAAAAAAGACTTCCCGCCATTTCATTGCGGATCCGGGCAATCCGACGGGACTTCCGTCGTCGCATCTTAACTGTGTATATAAGGATTCGCTCAACAACGTATGGCTTGGCACCGACAGGGGTCCGGTATTGTATAATCAAGATGGGGATACATTTACGAGTTTCGGCGATTTCTATGCTGCTCTCCGGCATTCCGTAGGGGCTATACGCCAATTCTCCAACAATCTTCTGTGGGTAGCCATGGAAAGAGGGGGCATAGCGGTGATGGAGCTTTCCGACAGCCTGTTCTCACATCCGGAGAACGTGGAATGCACTACCCTGAGATCGGATTTCGGTCCTAACCATCTTTCGAGCCCTTCGGTGAGATGTCTGTATGAGGATGATTATTCCAATGTGTGGGCAGGCAGCTGGGGAGGAGGAGTGAATATCATAAGCCGCAACGCGCCGCCGTTCAGGCTGCATCCCGCCCGTGTGGCTACGGTGAGGGGAGAGGTTCTTTCCGCCAACAGTGTGCTTTCAGTCTCGGTAGACAATGACAACCGTATCTGGGTCGGGAAAGACAGCGGGGTGCTCGAGATGTATGACGGAGAAAGGCTCGTGAATACATTCAGCAAGGAAAAGGGGAATCTGCCGGGCGCAATAGTCCAGGCTTCCTATAAAGATCCGTCAGGAGCCATGTGGTTCGGTTTTTTCAATGAAGGGGCGTGCCGCTATGACAAAAGTTCCGGACGTTTCATTCCGGTGTTTCCAGCATCATCGAGGGTGGATGTGCGGGATATTACATCCGATTCCGGTGGAGGTATCCTTTTCGCGTCGTCAGGCGGCATGTGGCGTTATGATCCTGGGCGGGATGCGCTTGAAGGTCCGTTTGAGGTAGGCAACAATCTTGTACGCTGCGTGTTGCCTCTTTCAGCCGACACATTGCTCATCGGCACGTTCGGAGCCGGTATGATCGTGACAGACAGTGATTTTAAAGAGATCCGTCGATACGATGTCAATTCCGGAATACCGTCAAATACAGTGAACCATATATTGCGCACCCGCGACAACCGTATATACGTTGCGACAGGGGAAGGTCTGCTCTGTTTTGACGACATATCCGGTTCTCCGGACAATATCAGGGTATACAACCGCGCCTCCGGGCTTGCCAACAGCCACATCCTTGCTGTCGTGCAGGATCGCAGCGGGTGCATATGGTTTTCCACCAACGGAGGGATAAGCTGTCTGAGGGGAGGCGATATTTATAATTATACCCACAGGGACCATGTGCCTATCGGCAATTTCTTCGGAAGGAGTGTGGCGTCTGACCGGCAAGGCAACATCTATTTCGGAGCCGTCAGCGGACTTTGTGTGTTTAATCCGGTGAAAGTTCTTGAGAAGGTGGCTGCCCCGCAGCCTATGATCGTGGAACTTTCCATGCTTGGCGACATGCGTAATGAAGGGATAGATGTGCAGGTGACCGGAAAAAAAGAGGTCCGTCTTGAGCCGGGACAGAACAGTTTCGACGTGTTTTTCTCTTCCAGGAATTTCGCACTTGCCGGAGAAGTGGAATATGCCTATATGCTCGAAGGTGTAGCCGACTCCTGGGTGATGCCTCGCAACGGGAATATCGCCACATTCCGAGACTTGTCGCCGGGCACTTATGTATTCAAGGTGAAATGCAGGGTCAGAAACCAGGACTGGGGCGAACCCGCGTCGCTCAAAATAGTGTTGCCCCCTCCTTTCTGGCTGTCCTGGTGGGCAAAAACGTTATATCTTCTTGCGTTGCTTGCCCTGGTGGGGACGCTGCTTTATCTCTACCGCAAGCGGATCAACGCCGAGGCGCAGCTTAAGACCGAGAAGGAGAGGCATATGCGAGAGCAGGAGCTGAATGACGAGAGACTGCGTTTTTACACTAATATCACTCATGAGCTGCGTACCCCTTTGACCCTTATCGTGGGGCCGCTCGAGGATCTTGCCAAGGATCCGTCCATTCCGGAAAAAGGGAGGAACAGCCTTGGTATGGTGCGACGTAATGCCGGTCGTCTTCTTGACCTTGTCAACAGGATACTTGAGTTCAGGAAGACTGAGACCCAGAACCGGAGGCTGTGTGTGCGGCGCGGCAACATAGCCGCCACGGTCTACGAGGTTTCTTTGAAATATAAAGAGCTTAACAGAAATTCGGATGTCAAGGTAGAGGTCTCCACCGAGTCGGGCGACATGCAGACGTTTTATGACAAGGAGGTGGTGCAGGTGGTTCTGGATAATCTTATCTCCAACTCTTTGAAGTATACACCCAAGGGAAATGTGAAAATAGATTGCCGCAAAGAAGAGGGAAATATAGTGATTTCCGTCGCCGACACCGGTGTCGGGATCTCCAGAAGTGCGCTTTCACATATTTTTGACAGATATTATCAGGAGAAAGGTCCGCATCAGGCGGCAGGCACAGGGATAGGTCTTTCACTTGTTAAGAATCTTGTCACTCTCCATCACGGCACAGTCACGGTGTCGAGCGAGGAGGGAAAAGGCACAGAGTTTGTGGTTTCCCTCCCTGCTGACGAGGCATATCCTGAAGCGCTGCATATAGAGGAGGAATCTGCGGAAGAAAGTCCGGTCAACACCGCCTCCGAGCCGGAAACTCCTGTCGGCGACCGTAAGCCCCTTATTCTGGTGGTGGAAGACAATGAAGACATACGGGAATATATAAAACAATCGTTTACCGATCTTTATGACGTAAGGACAGCGGAAAACGGTAAAGAGGGGCTTGAACGGGCGTTTGAGATAATGCCGAGTCTTGTGGTGAGCGATATAATGATGCCGGAGATGGATGGGGTGGAGATGACCCGCAGGCTGAAGGGGGATGTGCGTACAAGCCATATCCCGGTGATACTTCTCACCGCGAAGGAGAGTGAGTCTGACAGGGAAGAGGGTTACGCCGGTGGCGCCGACAGCTATCTTACCAAACCCTTCAGCTCGTCGCTGCTTCAGAGCCGTATAAACAATCTTATCCTGCAGCGTATGAAGCTGACAGAGAGGTTCGCATGCCGTCCCGAACCGGTTGTTTCCGAAGGCGACGACACTATAGTCGCCAAGAGGGAGCGTCTCTTGAAATCGCTGAGCGAGGTCGACCGCAAGTTTATGGAGAAGATCAACCGGACTATCACCGATAATCTGCCCTCGGAGAATGTGGACGTCAACTTCATAGCCGGCACCATGTGTATGAGCACGTCCACGCTCTATCGCAAGGTGAAGGCGCTCACCGGGATCTCACCGAATGAATATATACGCAAGACCAAAATGCAGATGGCTGAAGATCTTTTGCTGAGCGGACAATACACATTCTCCGAGATCGCGTTCAAGGTCGGTATGAACAGTGTGGCTTATTTCCGCCAGTGTTTCAAAGATGAATTCGGAATGACTCCGACAGAATATATGAACGGTCTGAAGCAATGACCTTTTGTCATGGAATTACGGTCGGAACGGTGTCATTTGCCAAGTTTCGTAACGGTTTGAGACTTTTTTATTAATTTTGCGTTATATTAAATGACTGTCGCCGGATATGTGCCGATGCGTGCGATATGAAAGCGGACTTTATTCTTGATATCGCTTCTCAATAGGATTGGCACAGGTGGCATTATGGCATAGTTGACATTATATGTGAAATAATAGCTAAGACAAGGTATGGCGAATAAAGCGAAATTCGGTAGCCGGATCGGTCTTGTGGCAGCCACTGTCGGATCTGCTGTCGGCCTGGGCAATGTATGGCGTTTTCCGGCGGAGGCACAATCCAACGGAGGCGCCGCGTTCCTGATATTGTATATGATATGCGTGCTCCTGCTGGGTATTCCGGTGATGCTTGCGGAGTTTTCTCTCGGCAGGGGTACGAACGGCGACGCTGTGGGAGCGTTCATGAAACTGTCGCCACGCAAGAAATGGTGGCTTACAGGGGCGGTAGCCATTTTAGCTTCGTATCTGATATTGTCGTTCTATATGGTTGTGGCGGGATGGACTCTCGAATATTTATGGCAGTCGGTCACAGGCAATCTTTATGCACCGGTGGCGGGTTCGGAAAATACAGCCGATCCGATGTCGGCTTCTTTCCATGCCCGGATGGGGGAGTATATCACCGGAAGCTGGAAACCGTTGGTCATGACCTATATCATGATCGCCATAAACCTCATCATTCTTTTGAAGGGGGTGCAGAAGGGTATAGAGAAGATGAGCAACGTGATGATGCCGTTGTTGTTCGTGCTTTTGCTGGTGTTCGCCTGCGTGGCGATGACTTTCCCGAAGGCATATGACGGTCTTGCGTTTTTCCTTAGTCCCGACTTCTCCAAGATCACTCCCGGCGTGGTGATCAACGCGCTCGGACAGGCTTTTTTCTCTTTGTCATTGGGAATGGGTATCCTCATCACATATTCCGGATATTTTCCGCGAAACACAAATCTTACAAGCACGGCACTGACGGTTTCAGGTCTCGACCTGCTGGTGGCGTTGCTGATGGGGTTCATCATATTTCCGGCGGTAATGTCGTTCGGACTTGACGGGGAGAGTCTTGTCGGCGCCACGCTGGTCTTTGTCACGTTGCCGGAGGTCTTCGCGCGTATGCCTCTGACGCAGCTGTGGTCCGCGTTGTTTTTCCTTCTTCTTGCCGTGGCGGCTCTTACATCCACCATATCGCTTGCAGAGGTTTCGATCGCATTCATGCAAGACCGTTTCGGCATGAGCCGCAGGAAAGCCTGTGTTTGGGTCATGTTGCCTCTTGCCGTGCTGAGCACGTTCTGCTCGCTTTCTCAGGGAGTGATGTCGGATTTCAGAATCTTAGGATTGAATCTGTTTGACTTCCTTGACACTGTGGCGACGAATTATATGCTTCCTGCGGTGGCTATTCTGACATGCGTGTATGTAGGATGGTTCGCGCCGAAACATTTTTTCCGGAAGGAGCTTTCAAATCACGGCACATTGGCAGGGAAGTTCATACCTGCTGTCATGTTTATCGTGAAATACATAGCTCCGGTACTTATCGCGGTCATCCTCCTCGCCAAGGTATTCGGATGATACCTCTTACTTCGTAGTGCGAGGTCTGCCTCCTATGGCAAATCCAATGCCAAATGCAGCCTCTAAACATATTCTCACGCCAAATCGGTATGGTTTTTTTGTGGAGAACATGTTGTGGCTATTGTAAATTTGCTTAGGAATCGTTATATTTGCCAAATGATTGCTACCTCCGAAACTTTGATGGCTATGGATATGGATTATGACAAGATTATAGAGGATCGCGCGCGACACGTCATACAGGTTATGACACCGCGCACGGCGGACGCTGACCTTATAAGATTGCGTGACGCTTTCGAACTCGCCCGCGAGGCACATGCCCCTCAAGTGCGTAAAACCGGCGAACCATATATTCTCCATCCAATAGCCGTGGCATCGATAGCCGCTGAAGAGCTGCATCTTGATGTAAATTCGGTGATAGCCGCGTTTCTCCATGATGTCGTGGAAGACACCGACCATCCCATTGAGGAGATCCAGTCGCGTTTCGGCGATGATGTGGCGTTTCTTGTGAATGTGCTGACGAAGAAGGAGAAGAAAAATTACGACATGAGCAAGCAGGTCGACAATTTCAAGCAGATGCTCGGAGCGATGCAGCGCGACATACGCCCGATCATGATCAAGCTTGCCGACCGTCTCCACAACATGCGAACCCTTTCGTCGATGCGCCCCGACAAACAGATGAAGATAGCCGGAGAAACCGACTATTTCTATGCCCCGCTCGCCAACCGACTGGGGCTTTATCATGTCAAAACGGAGCTTGAGAACCTGAGCTTCCGTTTCCGTTGCCCCCACGAGTTTGAAGAGATCTCGAATCTGATAGACGCCGACAGGAAACAGCAGGAAGAGCGTCTCGAACGTTTCCGCATACAGCTTGAGGCAACCCTCGCCGAAGCGGGGATACAGGTGCAGGTGAGTGTGGAATATCGCGAGCCTTACAGCGTGTGGCGGAAAATGCGCAAATTCGGGGATGACTTCAACCATCTGAAATATCGTCATTTCACCGACATAGTGTTCAAGACTCCCGAGGGAGGTGACGAAAAGGAGATAGCGCTGCGTATATATTCGGTGCTGACAGACCGTTTCAAGGAGAAACCCGGAGGAATATCCAATTATATAGATTCTCCCAAAGAGAACGGCTATCAGAGTTTCCATGTGAAGCTTCTCGCCGATTTCGGGAGATGGCAGGAGGTGCATATTTCCAGCGAGCGTATGGCACGCAATTCACGCCTCGGCTACCGGGCGGACCGTTCTCAGGATTATATCGCGAGGTGGGTCGACAAGTTTCGTGGAGTCCTGAGGGAGATAGGAGAGCATTCGGAAGGTATAGATTTCATGGAAAAAGTGACATCTACCTTCTACAACGACGACATAATGGTGTTCACGCCTCACGGCAAAGGGGTGGTGCTTCCGCAGAAGTCATCGGTGCTTGATTTCGCCTATGAGATTTCGACCACATTAGGAGACCATGCGAAATATGCGCGTATCAACGGATTTCTTTCATCGATCAAGGCACCGTTGCGGCGCGGGGATGTGGTTGAGATTTTCACTTCACCAGACTCCCATCCCGTCTCCGACTGGCTGGAGGCGGTGGTGAGCTATAAGGCAAAGAATGCCATCAAGTCTTACGTGTCGACGCTTACTCCCCCGAAGTTCAGGCGTTGTGACTGCTGCCGGCCGATTCCCGGAGAAGAGGTGGTCGGGTTCCGTGGCAAAGACGGAGTCCTGACATTGCATAAAAGAGACTGCCCGATAGCGATACGGCTCGCCTCACAGTTCGGAGATGATATAGTGAGCGTGGAGTTTGAACCGGACGACACGCTTTATCCCGTGACGGTCACGGTAAAGGCGGTAGACCGTTACCATCTTTTCCTTGACATCGTGGATTGCATATCCAACAAACTTAATCTCAATATCGATTCCTATAACTCATCGTGCGAGGATTCGATAGTGACGAGCCAGCTTTCTTTCGGTGTGCATTCATATTCGGAGCTTCAGAAGATAATCAGCCATATATACGGAATAAAAAACGTGGATGAGGTGAAACGTAAGCTTGAATGAAAAATTTAACTAATTTTTCACAGTATGATAGTGACCGAGGTGTAAAAAAACAGTAATTTTGTATTTCAGTTCTCCTGCGGGGGAATTTAAATGATTTCGGAACGTTTTTCATAGAAGTTGTTTAAGCTTTTTCTTTCCACTTAAAAGCAAGGAAAAGAATCTTGATTCTTAAAAACAGCTTCCTTAAAAAAGTTGCACAACTCCATAAGGCTAAACTAAGTGAACCGCTTTAAATTATTATCCCTACTTTTATTTATGGCATGCGCTCTTTCATCGCGTGCCGTGTGTCCGTCGCTTGCCAGCCAGCAGGAAGACGCCGACAGGATGATGTCTACATTGAGACTTGGAAAGACAGCGTCCGACAGCATACGTATACTTTATGACGTTTTTGACCTGTCTCCCACCCAGTCGAAGAGTGAAGTGGCATGGAAACTTCTTGACGTGGCACGCCGGAGCGGCGATGACGAGGCTTTTGCCGATATGGTGCGTCAGCTGTCGGTATTCCAGGTGCGTGACCGGAATGTGCTTGACAGCCTTGTGTCGCTGACTTCGGAAATAAAAGACGAAAGCATGAGGAAAGGGGCAGGTCTCTTTGTATACGTCCAGAAAGCTCTCGGGGAAGCGCGTTATCTGGAGGGAGACGAACGTATGCAGGTGCTTATGGAATATGTAAAGGAAGATCTTACCCCTAAGAACGACATATATCAGGATATTCTTGACCTGTACAGGGTGGTGATTTTCATACGCCACAGTACCAAAGGGAACATGTATCTGGAATATCTCGGACGTCTTGAGAAGCTTATCAACGAATGTAATGAAAAGATACCTTTCCTGAAAAATCTTTTCTATACCACCGCCGCCACTTACTACAGCAGTATCGACTTTCAGGAAAAGGCTGTGGAATGTGACCGTAAGCTTCTCGAAATCATTAAAGAGCTTGAGGATCATTACAAACAGAAGGGACGCCGATACCGCAATTACGACCGCAACTATTATATATGCTACCGGCGAATGTTGAGCAACTATGAGGTGCTTGGCAAGGAGGAGGTAAAAGAACTTTATTCCAAATGTGCCATTTTGGCTGAGAAAGACGAAGAGATAAGAAATGCTTTCAATGAAGATCCGCGTCCCACCGCCTATCGTCTGCTTGCCGACAAGGATTATTCCGGGGCGTTGCCTTATCTGCGTAAGGTGGTAGACAACAGCGATGACGAAGGAATACGTACCCGCGCGTTGTTACGTCTTATAGAGGTGGCTGATTCCGCCGGCGACCATTCAGCAAAGATTCAGGCGCTTGAAGACTACAACAATATCCTTTTTGAATCAAGGAAGCAGAAATCTGAGGAGGCTGTGGTGGAGCTGCAGATGCGGTATAACGTAAATCAGATGCGTTCGGCTATGGCGAACATGGACATGGAAAAGAAAAATCTCGAGCTCGCCACCAACCAGAAAATCATCAGCGTGACCCTTATAGCGCTGTTTCTGCTTGCAATAGGTCTTATGTATCTTTACAGAAGCCATTTCAAGCTTCTCAACAAGACGAGGAGTCTTGAAAGTGAGAACGCGAAACTTCAGGAATATATCGACGACATACTTAATAAGGGTGCCCCGCAGGGGAGCAAGGATATCAGAAATCTCAACAAGTAGCGTAAACCCGGAGCGGGCTGCTCCAAATCAGTTGATAAAAATAAAACGGGAATCTTCATGTGAGGATTCCCGTTTTATTTTTATCAACTATAGCCTTTTCATAGTGTAACTACGATGTCTCCATAAGATTCATTGGAGGATGAGACTGTAGTTGAGATCGGGATTGACGGATGGTTCGAGCTGCTGATTGACCATGGTCAGGGTTGAGTCGTTTTCAATAAGGAAGAAAACCGGAGGGGCGGCGACGGTGTCAGAACTGTTGTCAAGTTTCAGATAATGTCTGCCGCTGTCGGAGCCTTCTCCCGCAAAAACGGAGAAAGTGCCGTTTGAGATATCTGTTCCCGTACACTTGAATCCATCCGTGCTCAGGGTGTCGACCATCAGGTATGATTCCTCCAGGTCATAAGATCCGGATTTGAAATCCGAATCCGGACTGAAATTGAGCCGGAGCGTATACTTGATGCCGTCAGTATCTGCGGCGGGGAGAATGCCGGAGTACACCTCCAGTTCGGATCTTGTTTCCCCTTGTTCAGAGTCTGTTTTCTTAGGTCCTGAACAGGAAGCGATTGAGATTGCCGCAAATGCAGCCGTTGTGAAAAATAAAGTCTTTTTCATAATAATGTCGTTTTTGAGATTGAAACGGAAATACCCGTATGTAACATACAAACGGTTTTACATCCGTTTTTGATTTATGGGGATGCTGTCAATAATCTGTCACAGTCCCGGTCACACTTATTTTAACAGGCACTCATAAATTTTATATAATTTTGTAAACCTTTTTTCCGGATTCCGTGTCATTTCCCCGACGTTGGATTTATAGTTCGCAGAATGCATCGCGAGGTATATCCATGCCATCTAAAGACAATGCGGACAAAATGTGTGGTGATTATAAAAAACTGATTCGTCGTCTTGAAAAGCGTGACGCAAAGGCATTCAAAGAGCTTTTTGACAGGTTCTTTGAACAGTCTTATTGTCTGGCTGTCAGTTACGTGCTCGATCCCGACATTGCCAATGATATAGTGCAGGAGGTTTTCATCTCATTTTATGACCGTCATTCTATTTTAGGAAACATCTCCAATCTTCCCGCGTATATCAATATCTCGGTCAGGAACAGATGTCTTAACTATCTCCGGGATCTTGAACTTGAAGACCGGAATCTCAGGATGTATTATGAGCATATATTGTGTGTGGCGGCTTCTGACGACAGTGAGGAAATGATGGAGCTCGCCAGAAAACTCGAGCGGGCGATGCCTTATCTTCCGGAAAGCTGCCGCAAGATCTGCGAGATGAGGTTCAAGGGAGGGATGAAAATCAAAAGTATCGCTGAAGAACTCAAACTCTCGGTCAGCACAGTAAAGGTGCAGCTTCACCGGGCTGTCTCGAAAATAAGGGGTGTTTAAAAAATTTATTTAAAATTTGTAAACCATTATCAATCTCTTAGTGTCATTAGGGCAAACGATTTCAAATGGAAGTAGAACTGCTATATAAAAAGATCGAAGGAACTCTGACTCCGGAAGAATCGGATGCGGTGGAGGCATGGCTTGCAAGTTCTCCGGCACATCTCGCATATTTCAGGCGTCTGAAAATCCATTACGATGAGGGGAATGATTTTGTCCTGCCTCCTGATACTGTCAGCTTATATAGGGAACGTTTTGAGGATCTTGTCAGTTCAAGATTCAAAAAGCGCAGATGGTTGAATTTCTCCGTAGGAATGATCGCAGCGTCCTTCCTTATAGTAGCCGTGACTGCAGCCATGTTCTTCTTGCAGAAGGATGACATTGAGTCCACGATGCCCGAGGCTGTAGCGGAGATCTTTATCCCCCTTCCTGACGAAGCCCCGGATACCGTCCCGCTTTACACAGAGAAAAAGACAAACGGCAGAATCCACCTTGCGGTAGGGGGCAAGGTCACCTACGGATTGTCGGAAATTTATGAGAATCATGTGGATGATGTGGAATATGATACACAAAACTGCATCGTGAGCTATAAAAAGACTTCCACACAGAAACCTGTCGAAATGCACCGTCTCTATACCGATCCGGGTGCGGAACTGTGTCTCCGGCTTGAAGACGGTACGGTGGTATGGCTTAATTCCGGCACCGAAATTGAATATCCGAGCCGTTTCTGCGGTGTCGACCGCCGTGTCTCCGTCAAGGGAGAGGCGTATTTCGAGGTATCCAAAGATTCCGTGCGTCCGTTCATAGTGTCGGCCGGCAATATGGATATAAAGGTGTATGGCACAGAATTCAATGTCAACACGCGTCGCGACAGTATGACCACCACAACGTTGGTCGAGGGTTCTGTATCCATCACACCTGCCGGCTCCTTGACAGAGACATTCCTTGAGCCGGGAGAAATCGGGAAGTTGGATGAGACCACCGGGAATGTGGAGATATGCGAGGACGATATAGACCTTTATATAGGATGGCGCCACGGGACATATCATTTCAGCAATAATTCCCTTGAATCTCTCTTCAACGAGCTTTCCCTATGGTATGGCATAGAAGTCTCATTTGCCGACAGCGGGATAAAGAACGAACTGTTCAGCGGGATAATATCCCGGAATATGCCGCTTATGGATCTGCTGAATATCCTGTCGCATACCAATTATGTGGAGTTTGATCTTAAAGGGAAAAAGCTGATGGTGAAAGAAAAGAAAACCTGACATGCCTGAGATGCCGAAGCATCACAAGACGATTTCCATAAAAAGATTGACGCCCCGTAAAGAAAACTTATTAATAAATATAACTAACCTTACTATCAAATGAAACAACTTTTAACCTTGACTCTGTTCGCGTTGCTCTCATTGCAGATAGCCATGTTCGCGGACACCCCCTCGGGTGCCGACAAACGGGTGAATCTGCCGGACAAGGAGCTGACTATCGAACAACTCTTCAAAGCCATACATGCCCAGACGGGTATGTCGGTCGTCTATAACGTGAAGGATGTCCGATTCCTCAAGAAGGTAAAGGTGGCATCCGAGAATCCCACGGTTAAGGAAATTCTTGACGAAGTCTTGAATCCAAAGCAGGTGAGCTATGTCATAGAAAAGAACACTATTATCATAAAGCAACTCTCAGGAGCCATTTCGGGAGTGGTGAGAGACAAAAATACCGGCGAGCCTCTTGTGGGGGCGTCGGTATACGACAAGTCCGGCAAGAGGGGAACCTCAACAGGTATTGACGGCGACTATACCCTTTATGTGAAGCCTGGAGCCACGATCACTGTTTCGTATGTGGGATATGATCCTGTGACCTATAAAGATAATGGCAAAGAGATTGTGAATTTCGATCTCGTGGCTGATGAGCGGTCGCTTGAAGACGTGGTTGTCACCGGTTATAAGATTGTTGACAAGAGGGCGTCGACCAGCGCCATCACGTCGATCAAGGCGGAAGACATTCTCCGCCCTGACGCCCTCAGTATCGACCAGATGCTCGAAGGTCAGGTGCCCGACCTCATGTATATGTCTAATTCCGGAGAATCGGGAACAGCCCCGAAAATCCGTATACGAGGCACCTCCTCGATCATAGGCAACCGTGAGCCTCTCTGGGTTGTGGACGGCATAGTAGTGAAAGACCCCGTGCCTATCTCTCCTGACGAACTCAACGACCCCGACTATATCAACCGTCTCGGCAATGCGATTTCCGGACTTAACCCTCAGGATATCGAGCGTCTTGACGTGTTGAAAGATGCCTCCGCGACAGCTCTGTATGGTACGAAGGCGGCAAACGGTGTGATCGTGATCACGACAAAAAGAGGTAAAGAAGGTCCGGCAAAGATACGCTATACCAACTCATTCACATGGAAAGCGCGTCCGCGCTACACCGACCGTTCGGTAGACGTGCTCAATTCCAAAGAGCGTATCGCCCTTTCAAAACAGCTCGCCGATGAACATTACGTATATGACATGAGTAATACATTGGTGGGATATGAATATCTACTTAATCAGCTTTATAGCGGCGCTATAAATCATAACCAGTTTAATCAGCAGCTTGCCTGGTTCGAGACTGTAAACACCGATTGGTTTGACCTGCTCACTCATGACAGTTTTTCACAATCTCATACCTTTAATATAAGTGGAGGCGGTCAGAAAGCGTCATATTATGCTTCGTTCGGATATACGAATGACGATGACATTGTGAAGGGAAACAAAAACAAGCGCTATAACGCGATGATGAATCTTGATGTGAACTTTGCAAATTGGCTTACAGCGACATTCGGATTGAACGGATCTGTATCAGACCGCAGCTATTATCAAGATGCGATAGCTCCGATGCAATATGCATATCGTGCGAGCCGGGTGATACCTGCATTCAATGAAGACGGATCATTATATTATTATAAGCAAAGGGAGAGCAAGGGTATCGGTTATAAGTATAATATACTCAATGAGCTTAAAAACAGTGGGATTGATCAGAGCGGTCAGCAACTGACATTCAATGCCAATTTCCGTTTTAAGTTTACCGACTGGCTCACCGCAAATGCGATTTTCTCATATACCGCATCAAATACCTCGGTCAACAGCTTATGGGGTTCCGAGACATATTATGCTGCCAAAATCCGGGGCTGTAATTATGGTGAGGAAGTCCCGGAATGGAGCGGTATGCCTCAAGGTGGTGAGTATAGCACCAACAATACCAATTTGCGTAGCTGGACAGCGCGATTTCAGGTTGACTGGAACAATTATTTCAACGATGTCCACAATTTCAGCGGGGGTGTCGGTATTGAGGCTCAGTCTGACCAGTATAAAGGGTATAGCAATCTCTCACGTTGTTATTTCCCGGAGAGAGGTATGAGTTTTGCCACAGGAATAGACTTGAACAAGTATACGAACTATGCGGCATGGCTTGCCACTAATGCCCCGACAATCACGAACAGCAAACAGAATATTCTCTCGGCATATATCACAGCGAGCTACAGCTGGCGCAGAATGATTTTTGTCAATGCCAATGCCCGTGTCGACGGATCAAACAGTTTTGGTGACCGTGCAAACGACAAGTTGCTGCCGATATGGTCTGTATCCGCCTCATTTGATGCGGCTCAGCTTGATTTCTTCCGCGATCTTACGTGGCTCGATTATTTTTCTGTGAAAGGAAGTTTCGGTTTTCAAGGCAATATGCTTTCCGACCAGTCTCCTGTAATGATCATCCGAAAGGGATCGTATGACGATTTCTATAATGAATATATGTCGACTGTTGAAAGAAATCCGAATCCGGATCTCCGTTGGGAGAAGACCACAAGCTATAACCTCGGTCTTGAATGGGGATTTCTGAACCGTGCGTTGCAGTTCGAGGCAAGTTTCTATTGGAAGCGCACCAAAGATGCCTTCATGACCAAGACAATTTCCACTGTCAACGGATATGAAAGTTATGTGGTCAATGGCGGAGATATAGACAATGACGGTTATTCTTTCGGAATCACAGGTCGTCCGGTAAGCAACCGTGACTGGACCTGGACAATTTCAACCAACTTCTCGCGTGCAATCAACAGGATCAAATCATTACCCGCCGGGGAGTCGTATGAACTGAACGATTTCTTGAACGGTAACGCTATAGTGAAAGGTAAACCTGTAGGCACTTTCTATTCATATAAATTTATCGGGTTGAGCCCGGTTGACGGAGGTCCGATGTTTGACGACTGGAACGATCATCCCGAAGATTTAAAGGGGTTGAGCAAGTATGACACATATACCACCGTGTTGTCGGCATCCGGTTCGCGTGAGCCTATAATGTCAGGCAATCTTTCCACCATGCTTCGTTGGAGAAATCTCAGGCTCAATGCCAATTTCGTTTACAGTCTTGGAGCCAAGACCCGTTTGTTCGGCATGTATGGCGCTGGGACGGCAAGCAACGGTGTCTATGCGAACCAAGGAGAAATCAAATCTGAAAACAATCTGAGCCGTGATTTCCTGAAACGTTGGCAAAAGCCCGGAGATGAACTTCGTACAAACATACCTGCCATAATCGGAAAACTGCATCCGAGTTATTTTGATTATACCAACCATTGGTCGTCAAATATGGATGAGATCCAGACTATAGCCAATTCTTATTGGGATATGTATGATTACGCTGATATACGTGTGGTAAGTTCTGATTATCTAAAGCTGAACACCCTCAGCCTTTCATACGAATTTCCAAAACAAATTCTTTCCCCATGGGGATGCGATCGTCTTGAAATGACTCTGACCGGAACGAATCTGTTCACAATCTGTGACAGGAAACTCAAGGGGCAGACCCCGACACAGGGTGGTTTCACTACGGTTCAGCTATCAGATCGTCCGGGCTTCTCATTTGGGTTAAGTATAACGTTCTAATCTCATATTAAAATGAAATTTATAAATAAGATAATATACGGTTCAGTTTTTGCTTTGTCAGGACTCGGACTTAATTCTTGCGATTCATTCCTGCAGGAATATTCACAAGACCTTGCAAAAGTAAACTCATGGGAAGACCTCGATGAGGTTCTTCTGGGAGCAGCTTATCTTCATACCGGAATGTATTATGACACCGGTGACAGTTATTTCGCGATGGATAGGGATGATCATTTCGACATACTGCATTTTATGAGCGATGAAATCAGGATGTCTGATAAATCTTCTCAGTTGAGTGAATATTATACTTCTATGTTCCCGTTTTTTACATGGCAACAGGATACCGGTGTTGACAACCAGTTCAGATACACGGGAGGGGATGAGATATATTTCAACTCTCCATATTCCCGTATAAATGTCTGCAATATGGTTATCTCGCTCATTGATGAGCAGCCTTCCAATTCTGTTGAAGATGACCGTCAGAAGAGCCGGGTAAAAGGGGAAGCATATTTCCTCCGGGGATTATACTATTTCTTCCTTGCCAATCTGTATTGCGAACCATATGATCCGTCAACGGCAGATAATACCATGGGTTTGCCTCTTAAATTCTCAGAGGTGATAGAAGATACCGAGTTTCAACGGGCATCACTTGCCGATACATATGCAAAAGTTCTCGAAGATCTTGAAATTGCAGAAAAGTGTCTTGAAAGTATCCCTCACAAGTCGCTATATAGAGCGGATGTCACAACGGTAAGACTGCTCCAGAGCAGGGTGTATCTGTATATGCAGGACTGGGACAATGCGATAGCCAAGGCTAAGGAAGTCTTGGATTCAAATGACAATCTTTTGAGAATCTCAACAAAAAACATAGGTGACACATGTCTTGATTCTTCTTCCCCGGAAGTTTTGTTTTCAATGGGTGACTATCTGATTGCATATTTCTTTCAGGATAACAGATCAACCAAAGTGGCGATTCATATCTCGGATGATATGCTTGCTCTTTATAGCGATGACGACTACCGTAAAGACCGTTATATCGGAGAGACCGCCAACCGGGGCAAAGATATTTTCAGAAAGGTGAACGGCCAGAGAGAAGCGATGGGATCTTATACCACAGTAGGCAGCACATTCTGCTTCCGTACACCGGAGGCATATTTCACACTTGCGGAGGCATCGGCATATAAAGGCGATGATGCGACGGCGCGTCAGGTTATGGAGAAATTTCTTGCCACCCGTATGCGTGGGGATGTAGCTGTGTCGGAATCAGGCAATGACCTTATCGACCTGATACGTGATGAGCGTGCAAGGGAATTTCTTCTTGAAGGACACCGTTGGTTTGATCTCCGTCGTTATACGGTATGCGGTCCATATCCCTGGAGCAAGGAAATAATCCATGGTTATATTTACGAGACGCAGAGAAATTATAAAACCGTGCATGATCACACCGACTGGTACCGTCTTGAGAAGAATGATATCGCGTATACACTTCCCATCCCAAGAAAAGTACGTAATTTCCAGACATCTTTAGGTAATATAAGTCGTCCTAACCGAAAGGCGTTCGATGTCACAAAAGTTCATGGATCAAGCTATGATAATCTTGACAGCGAGGAAAGTGGAGGTAATGGAGATTATGACTGAGATTATGATTGGTAATTGTTTTTTGAATAATCTTAATTCATTCAATTTACCTGTTATTTGTAACCTAAAACATTGAAATGTAATGAATAATATAAATAGATTATTGATATGTCTTTCTCTTTTTGCCATGCCGATGTTTGTCTCATGCGGTGATGGCAGTGAAGATCTGACTCCCTCGGCTCCTGTTGTCAATCTTTTTGATGTGAACCCGGATGATAAAAGTCCCGAGGCAGACATGCGAAGAGAGTTCTATTCCAATACAGGGATTTATCTTTTATATTCCGATTTGCTGGGTACTTATATTGATTCGTCCGGCAATGAAAAAGAGGAACGTGTCGATTTCAACTGGGGCTTGGATTCTCATACCTCTGACAATATTTCTTTTGAGGAACTTGCAGATGAAGAGAAAGGGATAGCCACTGAAATGGTGATGGACTATTTTGTGCCGTATATAAATGTTGAGAACGGATCTCTAAGACCTTATTCCATTCTGTTGGTAAAGGATCTGAAGACGGGCACAAATCTGAGTAAAGCAAATTATTACAGCTGCATGAGATGTTTTTGTATCAATATGTCTGATTGGCTGGAAGTTGATAAAGAGGGTGCGGTGGCTCTCGGAAAAAGTTTGCTCAAATCTCTTGTTGAAACCAAAATTACAGATACTACACCTGAGCTCGCTCCTTTTTTTGAATTCTGTCAGGAATATTACGATGATTATTATATCTATAATCATATTCCGGAATGGGTAGAGGAGCAAAATGTCGAATGGATTTACGAACGAGGATACCTTTCTTATATAGAAGACTGGTGGGGAGAACGTGAATATGATATGTTTCCTGCCGAATCTCGTGACCTCAAGGATTATATGACTGCGTTTTTTTCAGAACAGGAGTCTGAATTTAAGGAGAAATGGATTGATTATCCTCTGATTATTCAGAAATATGATATTCTGAAAGAATGTGTGGAAAGTATTGGTATAGACTTTAATGCTGTGAAATTATGAAGAAAATATTATATCCCGTGGCGATCGGATTGACAATTTTATTTTTCTCTTCATGTGATGGTAATAACGGTCTGCCTCATGTCTCGCCTTCAGAAAGAGGAACGGTGACAGATAATGATGGGAACGTTTATGGTTGGGTCAGAATAGGCGATCAGATGTGGACCACCTCTAACGCAAAGAACGGTACTTCTCTTGCGGATGCTGAATACTACAACAACTTTTCTTGGGAGTATGTGCTTGGTTCTGACTCGGCAATAGAGGATTATGAAGAGAATTATTTGCCAAAATATGGAAATCCGATGACTCTTGAAGATGCCGTGGCATCGGCTCCCGAAGGCTGGCGATTGCCCACGGATGAAGACTGGCAGAAGCTTGAGCGGACTTTGGGTATGAAAGATACGGCAAATAAAGGATTCAGAGGTGACGGCGTGGCTTACGCTTTGACAAATAAGGAATCCGGTACGGAACTGGGTCTTGATTTCGGAGGAGGATGTTTCCCCATGAAAGTCTATGGTTGGATTGAAATCAATCTGGATTATGTCGGAGAACATGCATATTATTGGACTTCGACTATTGACGACACTTATCAGGAGGATTATCCAATGGCTTATTATCGGCGTGTCACTGTAAATTATGGAAAAGTGTCGCGCGCCTGTATGCGTTCCGACAGTTATCTCAGTGTGCGTTGGGTAAAAGATGTCAAATAATGTTTAAACTCACATATATCATGAATTATGCGAAATTACTTTTGTCCGGATCCTTGGTCCTGACAATGGCGGCTACTGCTTTTGCGCAGGCTCCGTTTTCTCTCTCCGGTAAGATTGAAGGGATTCCTGATTCCGTAAAGATAGTTCTTTCCGATATTGAGGATCCCAACGGGAAAGTGGTGGAACTCGCATCGGCAAATCCTGAAAACGGAGTGTTTGACCTTAAAGGAGAGGTAAAGTCACCCACCATGTGCAAACTGTTTTTCCAAAGGTATAATCCATCGCGTGAACAATATAATACCCTAATGTCCGTGCGGATGATGATCGATCCCTCTGATCTTTCCATGGCGGCTCCTTTCCATTTTGACTCCCTGTTGAATCTCCGTGACAAGGAGATGGTGATGAAAGTGTCCGGATCAAGGATCGCTGACGAGTATGCGGAGTATATGGCTGCCGTGAACGCAGCGGAGAGAAAAAAAGATGACGCGTCTTACATGTCGGCGGCAAAATACTTTGAATCGAACGACAATCGCGATACCGTCAGAAAGTACAAGGCTCTGAAGGATATCGCGGAAAAGGATTTCCTTGCGGCGAGGCTTGCTTTTGTTGAGTCGCATCCCGGATACAATATTTCCGCATATGAGGTTCAGCGGGAACTTGAGAATGTTTTCAAGTATAATGCTGCCGAGATCGACCGTATGGCGGACATGGTTAAGACGTGTCCCGACACGGCGCGTGTCAATATGGTGGAGAAACGCCGTCAGTTTGCCCACAGATATGCCTTGGGAATGAATTGTCCGGAGTTTGAGGCAACTACCCCTGAAGGTGAAGTGGTGGATTTCAAATCGAAACTGACTCCCGGCAAATATACGTTTATCGATTTCTGGGCTTCATGGTGCGGTCCGTGTCGTGCGGCGATTCCTCATGTCAAAGAGCTTCACAAGAAGTATGGCGACAGACTCGACGTGTTCAGTGTGTCGTTGGATGAGAATGAGAAGGCATGGCGCAAAGCCATGGAGAAGGAGCAGATGGCGTGGACTCAGCTTCATCTTAAAGGACAAGAGCAGGCGGGAAAGGGTGCTAAGGCTTTCTTCATGACGACGATCCCCCGTCTTGTGCTTCTTGATGACAAGGGGAATGTGATCTGTTCCACAAACAGTCCTGACGAGGTGACGGATATGCTCAAACAACGTCTTGGCGAGTAATTAATAAAAGAAAAGAAGGAAATGAAAAATTTATTTCTGACAACCTTGCTTCTGTCGGGATCCATGTCGGTTTTCGCTGACGGAGGTTTCACATTGAAAGGAAATGTACCGGGTCTTCCTGCCGGAACCAGGATCTCGCTCGTGTCGGAAGGTGGACGCCGCAGCGTCATAGCCGAGACGGAGGCTGCGGGCGACTCGTTCATTTTGACCGGTAATGTGGGTTCGCCCATGCTGTGCGAACTTCGTTTTGACGATCCTGATCCACAGACAATGGACAAGGGGATTTCGTTTATGGTGGAAGACACCGACATGTCATTTTCCGCTACCGCTTACAAGGATATGCCCAACGGTTTTTTTGTAGGGACGGGAGGTCTCGACATGATGAAAAACGTGGCGGTGAAGGGGGGAAAGGCACAGGAGGAGTATCAGGAGTATCTTGATACGATGGAGCCTTATGTTCGTGCTTCAAAGGAAGCCCACTACAATCTTTTCTGGGATGAAGGAAGGGATAAGAGTGATGCGGGACAAAAGAAGTTGCAGGAGGTATATGCCGCCGCGTCACTTGCGGAGAGTTCAGCCCGACAGGATTTCATAAAGGCGCATCCCTGTTACAGCATCTCGGGACAGATGCTTGTCCAAGACCTTTCGGAGCCATATTCCTTTACCGGAGAAGAACTGGACGAGTTTGTGCGTCTCACGGAAGGGATGTGGGACAAGTCGCGCCTTGAAAAGGTAAGGGAGGCTATAGAAAAGAGCCGGAAATATCCGCGACTCGCGGCATATACCGACTTCGCTGTTCTTGACACAGATCTGAAGGAATGTAAATTTTCCGATCTCAGGAATGAGGGAAAATACACGTTGGTTGATTTCTGGGCTTCGTGGTGCGGACCGTGCCGGCAGGCTATCCCGCATGTACGTGAGCTTTATAAAAAGTATACCGGAAAACTTGACGTGCTTTCAGTTTCTCTTGACAGCGCCGAGAAACCGTGGCGCACGGCGATGGACAAAGAAAAAATGGAATGGACACAGCTTTGGGCAGACAGCGGCAGGGTGGATGCCATAAAGAATCCCTATCAGATAAAAGGTATCCCTTATCTTCTCCTTGTCGATCCGTCAGGAAGTATCATCTTCACCGGGAGCAGTCCTGACGAGCTTGAAGAAGTGTTGCGCAAGAAATTGGGGTTTTAATAAGAAGAGAAGAATTTTGCAATCGTAAATGAAAAATGATAAATGATAAACAGTTAGATTATAAACGGGGTAAACAGTTATTATTATATGCCATGAAAAATGATTCTAATATGAGTCGTACGTGATTATGTTTTGGTTAATGATGAAAAAAATACGGTTTCTGTGAAGAAACCGTATTTTTTTCTGTTTATTACTCCCACTCGATAATGTGTAAGCATTGATTGTCAGTATGATAAGGGAAGAGTGCTATTGGAAGAGTACGTTTTTAGGGTACAATTATTAAAAGCTGATTAAGGCTAACAGACTGTAGATTAGCTTTATTTCTGACATTTTAAATGAATTGATCCGAAAAAGGTTTTTGCTATTCGAATAAACGGGATTGTTGACATTTGTCTACAGATGGAATAAGAGGACGATTTTCAATGAAATCTGTTATCGCTGTAGCTACAAATTTTCCTAAATTAACAGGAACTGCATTACCTATCATTTGTTCTATTTCACTCTTAGAACCAATGAAATTATAGGTTTCAGGAAAAGTTTGAATCAAACTTCTTTCTTTAGTGGTCAAGGGTCTAATTCCATCAAGACTATCTACTGGGTCATTTGCGTGGATAGGATAGCCAGCAGGAATAGGTCTATTTACCCCCCTTATAGTAGGACTGGGTTCATTTACACTGAAAACACCCCTTCTGGCATAACTTCTAGGATGTCTGTAGTAATATTCAATATTGATTTTATCTCCAAAATAGTCTTTAACGGTCATCTCCTTCTTAGATAGATTCTGAAGGATATATGGTAACAGGAAATCATCCTCAGCATCTAATTTACCTATCATGAAGAATCTTTTTCTTTTTTGAGGAACGCCGCACAACGCTGCATTAAGAACTATCTGGGTAAGCCCGTAACCTGCTTTTTTGAATATGGCTTTAGCTCCCGCTAATTTGTTTGTTTTGGTGATGGTGGCTACATTTTCCATTACAAACCATTCAGGGCGAATATTTGAAATTATTTTAGCATAACATAGGGTTAAGTTTCCCCTGCCATTATCCTCATTCCTTAATCCTGCACTGCTAAAATCCTGACAAGGTGGTCCTCCAATGATCATATTCGGTTCATAGGCTGAAATATGATTACTGGCTTCGTCAACGTTTGAAAGATCTACCTGATTTATAGGGTGATCAAAGTTTTGTTTATATACATTGATGGCGGCAGCCCAATTGTCATAGCCTGCTACTACATCAAAGCCAGCTTTTTCAAAACCTAAACTTAGACCACCACAACCACAAAATAAATCTACTACATTCATAACTCAAAAAGGTCTGGGCTATTTACTAATACAGCATCAAATCTCCTTTCAGGACTTAGAAGATTTTGACCACCGCCTAAAATGATATTCTTAATCTCATACTTTGAAATTCTAGGGTGTTCAAGTTCTGCACACTGTAAAAATTCATAAGTCTGCGTTCCGCTAAGGGCATAAGCTTTATCATTCGCTATATTGTAGGAATGAAGTCTGACTATTCTTCTATAATCAAATTGACCATAAACACCAGTGTATTCAAGAAGCATCAGGTAAATCCAAATAATAGTTCTCATCGGTCGGGTAATTCTTCTATTACTTGAACTGTCGCTTCTATTGCACATCTGAATAACTGCAAGATTAGACCACACAAACACGTCTAAACAGTCATCGGCTAAAACAGCTTTACCACCTTTAGTTTTCCATATCGGTTGAACGATAAGAGGTGTTTGTTTCTTATTTAGATAGGTGCATATAGTCAGCACTGCCTGAAGAATCTTATCATAGCGAGGAAGCACTTCTTCAGGTTCTTCCCAGTGATTGATTCTAGGCACAGTATTGAGGATATCCCTTAGTTTCTCCTTTTCTTTAATTGTCTTAAAGCTATTGCAGATACTACAAGCTATAAAGTTTATAGTAGGTGGTCTAACTACAATTTCACAGCAGTATTTATCCTCTGGAAGGTTTTTTGTTGTACTGTCAGGCAATGCTGTTAGTTTGATTTCCAGACCTATTAAAGGCGTATCAGTCGCAGTATCCAACATTACTAAATCAATCTTTTCCCTTTCGCCAGTGTAGAACTTATCATAAGAAGGAAAACTGGCTTCAAAGTTGTAAAAAGCATTTGCCGCTAAAGGATCTATCTTAAATAAGTCTGTTCCGCTAATATATTTGTGGATGACGTTGTTCTCTTTGTCTGTGCAAAGGTACACGGGCTTAACCCCCTTATGGCTCATATAAGCTACAAGGGAAGCAGGGAAAGAACTATTAAACTGGTTTTTGCCCCAGTAATATTCCTGACTATAATCCCTACTGGAATTGTTGTGGTTTTGAGCAAAAAGCCCAGGCTCTAATTGTTCCATTAAAAAATACACGCGTAGTTAATATCGCAAAGGTACATAAAAATTATCAAATACCAATGAGTCTTTTAGCTTTAGATATTATATGATGAAGAGTACGATTTTAGGGTACGATTAAATGCATCATATGGAAATTACAGTCGCCTGTATCCACAAACCAAGGATACAGGCGATTGATAGGCAGTTGTTAAATATAGATATGAAGATTGGATTTATTCCCACTCGATTGTTGCAGGTGGTTTTGAGGAGATGTCGTAGACTACGCGGTTCACGCCACGGACTTTGTTGATGATCTCGTTGCTGACATTCGCGAGGAATTCGTAGGGGAGATGTACCCAGTCGGCTGTCATGCCGTCGGTGGAGATCACTGCACGCAGAGCCACGCAGCTTTCGTATGTCCTCTCGTCGCCCATTACTCCGACGCTCTGCACAGGCAGCAACATCACTCCCGCCTGCCATACGCTGTCGTAAAGACCGGCGTTGCGCAGACCGTTGATGAAGATGGCGTCAGCCTCCTGAAGCACGCGCACTTTTTCCGGAGTTACCTCTCCGAGGATACGTATGCCGAGACCGGGACCGGGGAAGGGATGCCTTCCGAGAAGACGCTGGTCCATGTCCATCGCCTTTCCGACGCGGCGAACCTCATCCTTGAAGAGGAGACGTAGCGGCTCGACAATCTTGAGATTCATCTCTTTGGGAAGACCGCCCACATTATGATGGCTCTTGATCGTTGCGGAAGGTCCTTTCACAGAACAGCTCTCGATAACGTCAGGATAGATGGTGCCCTGTGCAAGCCAGCGGGCGTTGTCGATCTTCTTGGCTTCTGCGTTGAACACCTCTACGAAATCCTTGCCGATGATCTTGCGTTTCTGCTCGGGATCTGTCACCCCTTTGAGGTCGTTGTAGAAACGTTCGCTTGCGTCCACCCCGATCACGTTAAGCCCCATGTGCTTGTAAGAGTCAAGCACCTCGTCAAACTCGTTCTTGCGGAGAAGCCCGTTGTTGACGAAGATACAGGTGAGGTTTGCCCCGATTGCCTTGTGGAGGAGCATGGCGGCTACTGAAGAATCCACGCCTCCGGAGAGACCGAGAATCACGCGTTCGTCACCTAATTTTTCCTTAAGCTCAGCCACAGTGGTCTCGATGAAAGAATCGGGACTCCATGTGCCGGAGCATCCGCAGATCCCGAGCACGAAGTTGGCGAGAATCTGGGTGCCGTCGGCGGAATGATACACCTCGGGATGGAACTGTATGCCCCATGTTTTCTCCCCTTCCACATGATATGCGGCTGCCTTTACGTTTTCAGTAGAACCGATGACATGATAGTTTTCGGGAAGACGGGTGATAGTGTCGCCGTGCGACATCCATACCTGGGTGGGGGAGGGGACGTTAAGCATCAGCGGGTCGAGCTGGTCAACCACTTTGAGCATCGCGCGACCGTATTCACGGCTGGGAGCGCCCTCCACCTCGCCGCCGAACTCTGCAGCGAGCAGCTGTGCGCCGTAGCATACCCCGAGCAGCGGAAGATGTCCCTTGATAGCGCCAAGATCAGGCTTTGGGGCGTCTTCATCGCGCACGGAAGAGGGTGATCCGGATAGGATGACGCCTTTGATGTCGGCGTCAAGCTCCGGGATCTTATTGAAAGGATGGATCTCGCAATATACGTTGAGCTCACGCACGCGGCGCGCTATAAGCTGGGTATATTGTGATCCGAAATCCAGAATCAGTATTTTTTCCATTTGTTTTTGAGTATTGATTTTTGAGTTTTGAGATTTGAGATTAATCCTGATTAACCATGAATAACCGAGATTAGTCAGGATTAATCTTACATCTCTCAACTTTACTCGGCTCTTGAATAGTTGGGAGCCTCCTTGGTGATTGTCACGTCGTGCGGGTGGTTTTCTATGACACCTGCCGAGGTTATCCTCACGAAGCGGGCGTTATGGAGAGCCTCGATATCTTTCGCGCCGCAATATCCCATTCCTGAGCGTAAGCCGCCGAGAAGCTGGTATATGGTCTCGGCGAGGGTTCCTTTGTAGGGCACACGTGCCACGATACCTTCCGGCACGAACTTGCTTGAGTCGCAAGTCGCGCTCTGGAAGTAGCGGTCTTTCGATCCTGCCTCCATGGCTTCAATGGAGCCCATTCCGCGGTAAGCCTTGAATTTACGTCCGTTGTAGATGATTGTCTCACCCGGAGATTCCTCGGTGCCGGCGAGCATTGAACCCATCATCACGCAGTCGGCGCCGGCAGCGATTGCTTTCACTACGTCGCCTGAATAACGCAGACCGCCGTCACCGATAACGGGCACGCCGTGTTTTGAAGCTACCTTTGCGCAGTTGAATATCGCACTGAGCTGCGGCACGCCCACACCGGCAACGATACGGGTGGTGCAGATAGATCCGGGACCGATGCCTACCTTTATGCCGTCCGCGCCGTTTGCGATGAGGTATTCGGCAGCTTCGGCAGTGGCGATATTACCAACAAGTACGTCAATTTCCGGGAAATTCTTCTTCACAGCCTTAAGTGTGTTTACCACATTTGCAGAATGACCGTGAGCGGTGTCGATTACCACCGCGTCGACTCCCGCGTTGACGAGAGCCTCCACCCGTCTGAGGGTATCGCTTGTCACGCCTACTCCGCCGGCTACGCGGAGACGTCCCTTGCTGTCTTTACATGCGTTGGGATAGTCCTGTATCTTTGTGATGTCGCGGTAAGTGATGAGTCCTACAAGCTTGTTGTCGCTGTCGACCACAGGCAGTTTTTCGATCTTATGGCGCAGAAGAATCTGTGACGCCTCGGCAAGATCGGGACTTGTGGTGGTGACGATATTGTCTTTGGTCATCACCTCCTTGATCTTGAGAGACTCGTCGGTCTGGAAACGTAGGTCGCGGTTTGTGACGATTCCGACAAGTTTCCCTTCGCCATCCACTACAGGGATACCGCCGATGTGGTTGTCGTGCATCATTCGCTGGGCGTCGCCTACGGTCTGTTCGGGAGTGATGGTGACGGGATCGAATATCATGCCGCTTTCGGCACGCTTCACTTTCCTGACCTGTGCAGCCTGCATCTCGATAGGCATGTTCTTATGGATAACACCGATACCACCCTGACGTGCAATGGCAATAGCCATCGCAGCTTCCGTGACGGTGTCCATTGCAGCGGAGACGATTGGTATGTTGAGAGTGATGTTGCGTGAGAATCGAGTCTTCACCTCCACCATGTTGGGTATGACCTCAGAGTATGCGGGAATGAGAAGGACGTCGTCAAACGTCATACCTTCCTCATTTACTTTTTCAGTTAAAAATGACATGCTTTGTTCAATTAGTAATTAGTAATCATTAATTAGTAATTGGAGTTTCAGAAATTTCTGAGTTTTTCTGAAACTATGATGGTCTGGGTGCGGTCAGGACCAACTGAGATCACACCGACAGGCACTTCCGTGAGTTCTTCGATTTTCTTCACGTATGCCTTCGCGGCTTCCGGAAGCTCGTCATAACTGCGAATGCCGGTGAGGTCGTCTTTCCAGCCTTCCATCTCGATAAACACGGGTTTGCATCGTGCGAGCTTAGAGATGGTAGAAGGAGGAGTGTCGATGATTTTGCCGTCAAGTTCGTAATGAGTGCAGATTTTCACTTTGTCAAGACCCGAAAGGACATCGAAGAGCATGAGCGCCCAGTTGTCGATTCCGGCGAGGCGGCTTGTGTAGCGAGCCACTACGGCGTCAAACCATCCCACACGGCGGGGACGGCCTGTGACTGTGCCGTATTCGTGACCGCGTTCGCGGATCTCGTGGGCTATCTCGTCATGCAGCTCCGTGGGGAAGGGACCTTCTCCCACACGGGTGCAATACGCCTTGGCAACGCCGAGCACATTGTCTATCCATTTCGGAGAGATGCCGGCTCCTACGGGCACGCTTGCGGAAGATGGTGTGGAAGAAGTCACGAAGGGGTATGTGCCATGGTCGATGCACAGCATCATTCCCTGCGCTCCTTCGAAAAGGATCTTCTTGTCGCTGCGGAGAGCCTTGTTGATGAGATCAGATGTGTCGACGATACGGGGACCGAGAATCTTGGCGATTTCCATATAGCGGTCGTAAACCTCTTGGAAATCGTAAGTAGGGAGACCGAGCATCTTGAGCTCCATATTTTTCTCATCGAGCGCCGCCTGAAGGCGTTCCGCGAAATATTCGGGTTCGAGGAGGTCGCCCATGCGCAGACCCACACGGCTATACTTGTCGCTGTACGCGGGACCGATACCTTTCTTTGTGGTGCCTATGAGCTTGCCCCCTTTCAGACCTTCATACGCGCCGTCAAGAGCCGAATGCCACGGCATTACCATAGCTGCGCGGTCAGATATGAACAGCTGATAGTCGTTGATCCCTTGGTCATGGAGCTTCTGAAGCTCCACGAGCACGGATTCCGGATTCACCACCATGCCGTTGCCCATGACATTGACCGTGGCAGGGTTGAAAATGCCGGAGGGGATGCTCTGGAGCGAATATTTGTGTCCGTTGAACATCACGCTGTGTCCGGCGTTGTTGCCGCCCTGATAGCGCACGACCATGTCGGCACGGCATGCGAAATAGTCGGTAATCTTACCTTTACCTTCATCGCCCCATTGGGAGCCGATGACAACCAATCTTTCCGACATTATTCTTCTAATTTATTGCGTTTGTAAATATGATCTATATTCTTGAAATAGTAGTCGAGTGTGAAGCAGTTGTCGAGTTCCTCCTCTGTAAGGGTTCCCATGACTGTGGGATCCTGCTTTAGAAGATCCTGATAAGACGACCCTGTTGCCATAGCCTTCATTGCGATCGGCTGCACAGTGTCGTATGCTTTCTCACGCACGAACCCTTTGTCGATAAGCGCGTTCATCACACGCTGCGCGAAGATCACACCGTTTGTGCGGTAGATGTTGGCTTTCATCTGGTCTTCAAACACCACAAGGTTCTCCAGGATTCCCTTCATGCGGTTGAGCATGTAGTCGAGAAGGATGGTCGCGTCAGGCATGATGATGCGCTCGGTGGCTGAGTGGGAGATGTCGCGCTCGTGCCAGAGGGCGACGTTCTCATATGCCGTCGCCATGTATCCGCGCAACACACGCGCGCAACCGCAGATATTCTCGCTGCTGACCGGATTGCGCTTGTGGGGCATGGCTGAAGAACCCTTCTGACCTTTGCCGAACGCTTCCTCCACCTCATGCACTTCGGTGCGCTGGAGGTTTCGGATCTCGAGAGCCATCTGTTCGAGGCTCGCGCCGATCAGGGCAAGTGTTGCCATGTAGTATGCGTGGCGGTCGCGCTGTATCACCTGGGTGCTCACGTCGGAGCTGTCGATCCCGAGTTTCTCGCATACATAGTCCTGTACGAATGGCGGAATGTTGGCGAAATTACCTACCGCACCGCTGATTTTACCTACCTCTACGCCACGCGCGGCAGCTTTGAAGCGTTCGAGATTGCGACGCATCTCGGCAAGCCAGAGCACCCATTTAAGTCCGAAGGATGTGATGTCGGCATGAATGCCATGAGTCCTTCCGATGCAGGGGAGCTTTTTGAAGCGTATAGCCTGCTTCTTGAGCATCTCTATAAATTCCTCGATGTCTTTGAGCAGGATCTCGTCAGCCTGTCTGAAGAGGTAACCGTTGGCTGTGTCTACAACGTCAGTAGATGTAAGTCCGTAGTGTACCCATTTGCGTTCCTCTCCGAGAGACTCGCTCACGGTGCGGGTGAACGCTACGATGTCGTGGCGTGTCTGGAGCTCGATTTCCTTGATCCTGTCGATGTCGAATGTGGCATTGGCATTCAATTTCTCGACATCTTCGGCGGGAACGACACCGAGTTCTCTCCATGCCTCGGCGGCAAGGAGCTCAACTTTGAGATAGGCGCGGAATTTATTTTCTTCCGTCCACACCTCTCTCATTATATCTCTTCCGTATCTTTCGATCATGATTTATCTTTTTAGGTTTTGGGTTTAGAGTCTTGAGTTGGGATTAATCAGGATTCTCCTGATTAATCCTGATTGATCCTGATTAATTTCAACTCACAACTTGCAACTATTTTTGCTTGCGGAGGAAGCACTCGAGGGTGTTTTCCATAAGGCAGGCGCGTGTCATGGGTCCGACACCGCCCGGCACGGGGGTGATCACGGATGCCTTTTCAGAACATGCCGCATAATCCACATCGCCGCAGAGTTTCCCTGTCTCGGGATCGCGGTTGACGCCAACGTCGATCACTGCCGCGCCTTCACCTACCATGTCGGCTGTCACGAATTTAGGTCTCCCTATCGCCACCACGAGGATTTCAGCCTCGGAAGTGACTTTTGCAAGATCCTTTGTGCGGCTGTGGGCGATTGTGACTGTGGCATTGCGGTCGAGAAGAAGTTTCGCTACCGGAAGACCCACGATATTGCTGCGTCCGATGACAACGGCTTTCTTTCCTTCGATTTCCACACCAGCCTTGTCGAGCATCCTGATTATCCCTTTCGGGGTGCAGGGTAGTGTGCAGGGTAGTTTCTGCCAGAGAGAAGCCACGTTGCCGGGATGGAAGCCGTCGACATCTTTCTCTTTGGCTATAGCCTCGATCACTTTGTCTTCGTTGATATGTTTTGGAAGCGGGAGCTGGACGAGAACGCCGTCGACAGAGTCGTCAGCATTGAGGTCTGCAATCATTCCGAGTAGTTCTTCTTCCGAAATATCTGCGGGACGGCGGATAGTAGTGCTCTTGAAGCCTACTTCTTCGGCGTCTTTCCCTTTACCTTTCACGTATGACTGACTTGCAGGATCCTCACCTACGAGAATCACCACAAGATGAGGAGGTCTGCCATATTTTTCTTTGACTTCCACCACACGGCGCGCCACATCCTCTTTCAGTTCTTTTGCTAATTGAGTTCCGCTTATTATCATTGTTGTTTATGTTTTTTCGTTTTCCGTTTTCCGTTGTCCGTTTTCCGTTTTCCGTTTTCCGTTTTCCGTTTTCCGTTTTCCGTTGTCCGAAAGAATGTCTCCGAGATACGTAACACCCTTATATGGCATTTCAAGGTATTGCGGACAACATATAACAGGGAAGGGACAACTATAAAGATGCCTTGCCTATATCGGTTCTGTGGAAGAGCGACGGGCAATCTATTTTTTCTATCTCAGCTTTTGCGGCAGCATTTGCCTCCGCAATAGTCTTGCCTTTCCCTACCACCATAAGCACCCTTCCGCCTGCGGTCAGTATCTTGTCTCCCTCACGCTTGGTGCCCATGTGATAGACCTCAGCGTTGACATTGCCAAGACCTTTGATCTCCACGCCTTTCTTATATGAGCCGGGGTAGCCTTCGGAAGCGAGCACCACTCCGAGATAGGCTTCGTCGCTCCATTTTGTCTCGCAGTCGCGCCCTTCCACAGCGGCTTCCACGAGATCATAGAAATCGCTTTCAAGACGCGGGAGCACCACCTCTGTCTCGGGGTCTCCGAAACGTGCATTGAATTCAATTACCTTCGGACCGTCGGCAGTCAGAATAAGTCCGCCATAGAGCACTCCTTTAAAAGGCACTCCTTCCGCCACGAGTCCGTCAGCAGTGCGCTGAATGATTTCGCGGAGAGCCTTTTCCCTTATCTCATCAGAGACGAAAGGAACCGGAGAGTATGCCCCCATACCGCCTGTGTTGGGACCTTTGTCGCCGTCGAACGCCCGTTTGTGATCCTGCGCCATCGCAAGAGGATAAACTTTGCTGCCCGACACCACACACATGAAAGAGAATTCCGGTCCGTCGAGGAAATCCTCAACGACAACCCGACCTTTTCCAAATGCAGAATCAAGAAGCATGTCGCGGAGCGCGGCTTCCGCCTCTTCATAACTCAAAGCCACGACCACACCCTTTCCAGCCGCGAGACCGTCATATTTTATAACTGCCGGCAGCGGACGGTTTTTGACATATTCCCAGGCTTTCCCGAAATCATCGAATGCCTCGTAAGAAGCTGTGGGAACATTGTATTTTGTCATTATCTGCTTGGCAAACTCTTTGCTGCTTTCAATGCGAGCCGCCGCCTTTGTAGGTCCGAAAGCCTTGAGACCGGCTGCTTCCATCGCGTCGACAAGACCGACTGCGAGGGCTGCTTCCGGTCCAACTACAGTCATGTCGATAGCGTTGTCGCGTGCAAATGATACCAGGGCATCGACATCTTCAACTCCGATTGCAACGCACTCGGCATCTTCAGCGATTCCGGCGTTGCCGGGCGCACAAAATATTTTTTCTACCTGAGGAGAGCGGGCGAGAGCCTTGACGATCGCGTGTTCGCGACCGCCACTGCCCACAACAAGCACTTTCTTATTCTTTTCCATATGCCATTTAGTGTTTGAAATGGCGCATGCCGGTGAAGAGCATAGTGATGCCCTTTTCGTTGGCAACCTTTATGGAATCCTCGTCGCGGATGCTTCCACCCGGCTGTACAATCGCTGTCACCCCATATTTTGAGGCGAGCTCCACGGTGTCTCCGAAGGGAAGAAACCCGTCGGATGCGAGCACGAGACCTTCAGTGATTCCGGCAGCCTTTGCCTGTTCGAGAGCGATCTCGGCGGAGCCTACGCGGTTCATCTGTCCGGCTCCCACTCCGGCGGTAGCCCCGTCTTTCACCACGACAATGGCGTTGCTTTTCACATGCTTCACCACTTTCCAGCCGAAGTCCATTTCCATGAGCTCTTTGACGGAGGGCTTGCGTTCGGTGACACACATTTCTGCGGTGACATCCTTGCACTCCACGTCAGAATCCTGAACGAGAAGACCGCCGTTGACACCCACATATTGTTTCTGGGGAGCCTTTACATTGTCCATCTTCACCTCAAGGAGACGCAGGTTTTTCTTTGAAGCGAGCACTTCAAGGGCTTCCGGTTCAAAGGAAGGCGCCATGACAATCTCAAGGAATATGGGCTTCATGAGACGTGCCACCTCGGCTGTGAGGGGGCGGTTCATGGCAACGATACCGCCGTAGATGCTCACCTTGTCAGCCTCGTATGCGCGTGTCCATGCCTCGAGAAGATCTTTGCCGATCCCGGCTCCGCAAGGATTCATGTGCTTGAGAGCGCAGCAGAATGGCTCGCTGAATTCGCGAACGATGTTGAGTGCCGCGTTGGCATCCTGGATATTGTTGTAGCTTAGTTCTTTGCCTCCGAGCTGTTTTGCGTGCGCCACTGAATACGACACCTCTTCCGGCGCACGGTAGAATGTAGCCGCCTGATGCGGGTTCTCACCATAGCGGAGTGTCTGGATGGCGTCGAAAGCGAGGAACAGTTTCTCATCCAGTCCGGCAGCCTTACGCATATATGTGGCGATATGGCTGTCGTAGAGAGCGGTGTGGGTATAAGCCTTTGCAGAAAGTTTGAGCCTGGTCTCGGGAAGTGTGTTGCCGTTTGCAGTGATCTCCTCGATGACAGTGGCATAGTCCGCGGGATCGCATACAACAGTCACATCGCGGAAATTCTTGGCTGCGCTGCGCAACATTGACGGACCGCCTATGTCGATATTCTCGACGGCATCTTCCATAGTGACTCCCTCTTTGGCGATTGTTGCCTCAAAAGGATAAAGGTTCACGCACACCATCTCGATGGTGCCGATACCGTTTTCGGCAAGTTGCGCCATATGCTCCTCGCTGTCGCGGCGACCGAGAAGACCTCCGTGTACTTTAGGGTGAAGGGTCTTCACACGTCCCTCGCATATTTCCGGGAATCCTGTCACGTCCTGAATGTCGGCGACCTCAAGTCCGGATCCGCGGAGCGTCTTGAGGGTTCCGCCTGTGGCTATGAGATCCCATCCGAGATTTTTAAGGGCGGTGGCAAATTCCACCACACCAGTCTTATCGCTTACACTTATTAAAGCTCTCATTATAAATTATGAAATATTAATCCTATAGTTCTTTAAGTATTTTCTGCACTGTGGCGGGGTAGAGCACATGTTCCTGCGCATGGATCATGGGTTCAAGTTCTTCACGCAGGTTGCCTTCATACTGCACCGCCGCCTGGGATATTATCTTTCCTCCGTCAAGGGTATGGTCAACGTAATGGACCGTGACGCCGTAAATTTTCACGCCATATTCCATAGCCTGACCTATCGCGTCCGCTCCCTGGAATGCCGGGAGGAGCGAGGGGTGGATGTTGATGATTCTTCCCTCGTATGCCTCAAGAAGCACATCACCGATGATCCTCATATAACCGGCGAGACATATGAGGTCTACCTCCTTTTCCCGGAGACGGGTGAGCAGCATTGTCTCGAAATCGGCTTTCGAGGCATAATCGCGCGGGCGGAACTCCACCACGGGCACGCCGAATCTCGCGGCGCGTTCAGTGACGTACGCACCGGGACGGTCGGTGACACAAAGTGCCACCTCCGCGTCCACCCTTCCGTCAGCGCAGGCTTTGGCTATCGCCTCGAAGTTGGAACCGTTGCCGCTGGCAAAAATTGCGATCCGTTTCTTATCCATAATCAATCAAATAAATAATTGATGACCCTCAATTGATTTATATAATAATTAATGATTGATCAGGACTCCTTCACCTTCGACGATTTTGCCGATTACGGAAGCTTTTTCCCCTGCCTTTGTAAGTATCTCTATCACCTTGGGAGCGTCCTCGCTGTTTACCGCGAGCACCATTCCGATCCCCATGTTGAAGATGTTGAACATCTCCCGGTGTGGAACCTTGCCATATTTCTCAAGAAGACGGAACACAGGCAGGATCTCCCAGCTTCCTTCCGTAATCTCGATCCCTTGTCCTTCCGAAAGGATGCGGGGAATATTTTCATCGAATCCGCCGCCGGTGATGTGGGCGATACCGTGAACGTCGATCTCTTTGAGAACCTCGTGTACCTGCTTCACATAGATGCGTGTCGGTGTAAGGAGCATTTCCCCGAGAGTCTGGTCTCCGGTCTCCTCATATTTGAGATTGAGATCGAGATTGTTGTCCGCCACGATCTTGCGGACAAGACTGAATCCGTTGGAGTGTACACCTGAAGATGCGATGCCGACAAGCACGTCTCCGGCTTTCACTTTCGAGCAGTCGATGAGGTTATCTTTTTCCACGGCGCCGACAGTGAAACCTGCGATGTCATAGTCATCCTCGTCATACATGCCGGGCATTTCGGCGGTCTCGCCGCCTACGAGCGCGCATCCTGCCTGACGGCAGCCTTCAGCCACTCCCGCGACTATCGCTTCCACAACAGCGGGATGGTTTTTGCCGACAGCCACATAGTCAAGGAATACAAGCGGCTCCGCTCCCTGCGCGAGCACGTCGTTGACGCACATCGCCACTGCGTCGATGCCGATGGTGTCGTGTTTGTCGAGAGCGAACGCGAGTTTGAGCTTGGTGCCTACTCCGTCGGTGCCGCTTACAAGAATCGGATGTTTATAGTTGAGTGAACCGAGGTCAAACATACCGCCGAACGCGCCGATGTTGCCCATACATCCGCGACGGTTGGTCGACGCGACGTGTTTCTTGATCCTGCTGACCACTTCGTAGCCGGCTTCAAGGTTCACGCCGGAGGCTTCATAACTTTTTGCCATTTCTATATTTGAGTTTTGAGTTTTCAGTTTTGGGAGTTATTTTTTTGTTTTGAGTCGGGATTAATCGGGATTGATCAGGAGAATCTTGATCAATCGGGATTTCCCGAAACTCAAAACAAAAATTAAAAATTATAATCAGAGTTCTCCTCTGAAATATGCCACGGCGTTGGCAAACAGGTTCTGGCGTTTGTTGCCGGAGATGTTTTTCATCAGCCCGTCGTCATACCGTTCGGAATGAGCCATTTTGCCAAGAATAAGCCCGTCGGGAGAGATTATGCCCTCGATCGCTTCCGAGCTTCCGTTGGGATTTGCCGGAGAATCCATGGTGGCGTTACCCTCGCTGTCAGCATACTGGAACGCGATCTGTCCGTTTTTGCGCAATGTTGCGGCAAGGTTGGCGTCAGCCACAAATTTTCCTTCGCCGTGCGACGCTGCCACGGCGTGAATCTCCCCGAGTTCGAATCCTTTGAGCCAGGGTGACGCCACAGAGCCAACGCGGGTGTTGACGATCTGGGAAATATGACGGTTGATATCGTTGTGGAACAGTGTGGGGGACTCAGCATCGAGTTCGCCGATCTTGCCGAACGGGAGCAATCCCGATTTCACGAGAGCCTGGAATCCGTTGCAGATACCGAGAATAAGTCCGCCGCGTGCGTGGAGACGTTCGATAGCCCCTTTTACCTTCTCGTTCATGATGACGCTGGCGATAAATTTGCCGCTTCCGTCAGGCTCGTCGCCTTCGGAGAAGCCTCCGGAGAATGCGAGAATGTCGCAGGCGTCGATGAGATCTGCCATTTCGGAAGTCGATCTTTCGATGTCGTCAGCCGACAGGTTGCAGAATACGGACGATGTGATTTCCGCACCTTCAGCCGCGAAAGAGGCAGCCATATCATAATCGCAGTTGGTGCCCGGGAAGACGGGAAGGTATACCACAGGATGTTGCTTCGGTTCACCCTCATATCTTACGGTGTTCTCTCCTGACACGGCGTTCTCAACTTTGCCGCATACCGGAGTTCTGTCAGGGTAAACGGATGTGAACTTCACTCTGTTTGCCTCGAACGCCTCGTCGATAGAGATTTCTACGCCGTTCACTGTGATGGATCCGTTGCCGGCGGTCTCGCCTATGAGATCGAAATCCGGAAGATGGAGCATGTCTTTACTCTCTATCACGATAGATCCGTTGCCGTAGTTGAACAGGTCGCTCTCTTTGACTTTAACGTCAGCCCCGATTCCGTTGCCGAAGCTCATCTTGGCGAGAGCTTCCGCGAGACCTCCGAATCCGAGAGCGTATCCCGATACTACCGTCCCCTCCTCGATGAGGCTTTGCAACATCTTGTAGTTGGTCTTTAGCCTGACCGTATCCGGCATCAGCGAGGGGAGGGGCGTGTGGCGGACAATGTATATGAAGTTGCCCGGATTCTTGAATTCAGGGCTTATCACATGTCGGCTGTCAACCGGCGCGACTCCGAACGCTATCAAGGTGGGAGGCACACTGATATTGGCGAAAGTGCCGCTCATGGAGTCTTTCCCTCCGATCGATGCCAGTCCGAGTTCAGTCTGCATGCGGAGGGTGCCGAGGAGAGCCGCGAGCGGTTTGCCCCATGATTCACGGGAATGCATGCGTTCGAAATATTCCTGATAAGAGAAACGCATGCGTTCATAATCGGCACCGGCAGCCACAGCTTTGCTTACCGCCTCAATCACCGAATATGCGGCTCCGTGATACGGGCTCCATTCTGTCAGGAATGGATTGAATCCGAACGCCATCATGCTGGCTGTGTCAGTGTGTCGGTTCCCTACGGGGAGCTTCTGGACAGACACCTGGGTCTCAGTGCCCTGGGTCTTGCCTCCAAACGGCATGAGGACTGTAGACTTTCCGATGGATGAGTCGAAATGTTCGATAAGTCCTTTCTGAGATGTCACGTTGTCGTCGGCGAGTAAGTTGAGGAATTTTTCTTTCAGGTTATCTCCTTTCACCTCATGTACAAACGGGTCACGCGGTTCGATAGTGCCGATAGTGGCTTGTGCGAAGTGTCGTGCTCCGGCAGAATCGATAAACTCCCGGCTGAGGTCAGCCACGACCTTGTCGCCATAGAACATGCGCATCCTTCCGGTGGAGGTGACGTCTGCCACATGATTCACCTCGAGGTTTTCCTCGTGGCAGTAATTCATGAATTCCTCCATGTCTTTTTTCTCTACCACTACCGACATGCGTTCCTGGCTTTCGCTGATGGCAAGTTCCGTGGTGTTAAGTCCGGAATATTTTGTGGGGACCCTGTCGAGATGAATGTCAAGGCCGTCGGTAAGCTCGCCGATAGCCACGCTCACGCCTCCGGCTCCGAAGTCGTTTGATTTCTTGATAAGTCTTGTCACCTCAGGGCGGCGGAACAGACGGGCGATCTTGCGCTCTTCAGGAGCGTTGCCTTTCTGCACCTCGCTGCCGCATTCCTCAAGCGACGAGGTGGTGTGTTCTTTTGAAGAGCCTGTGGCTCCGCCGATGCCGTCGCGTCCGGTGCGTCCGCCGAACATTAGCACCACGTCGCCTTCGGCAGGGCTTTCACGCCTTACGTCTTCTGCCTTGACTGCTCCGACAACGGCACCTACCTCAAGGCGTTTCGCCACATAGTCGGGATGGTATATCTCGCGGACATGAGTGGTGGCGAGACCTATCTGGTTGCCGTAAGATGAATAGCCGGCTGCGGCACGCAGGGATATGACGCGCTGTGGAAGCTTGCCTTCCATAGTCTCGGAAACCGGTTTGTAGATGTCGCCCGCGCCAGTGACGCGCATTGCCTGATAGACGTAGCTTCTTCCGCTCAACGGGTCGCGGATAGCTCCTCCGAGACAAGTGGAAGCACCTCCGAACGGCTCGATCTCCGTAGGATGGTTGTGTGTCTCGTTCTTGAACTGTAGCAGCCAGCGTTCTGTCTTTCCATCAACGTCGACATCCACATATATGCTGCACGCGTTGTTTTCCTCGCTCTGCTCAAGGTCGTCGAGAAGTCCTTGTGTACGGAGATAGCGCGCACCGATCGTGGCAAGATCCATAAGGCAGAGCGGTTTGTTCTCTCTGCCGAGGACGCGGCGAATTTCGTGCCACTGGCGGAGACTTTCTTCAAGGTCGGCAGATGCGAAAGAATCATCCACCTTGATGTCGGTAAGCTCTGTGGTGAAGGTGGTGTGGCGGCAGTGGTCGCTCCAATATGTGTCGAGAATGCGGAGTTCTGTCTCGTTGGGATCGCGTCCTTCGGCTGTGAAATATTTCACTACCTCCATAAGGTCGTCGCCGTTCATGGCAAGACCCTTCTCCTTGCACCAGGCAGGCGCTTCGGCGGCAGAAATTGATCTGAACCCTTCAAGCACGGGCACAGGTTTTGCGGCGGCGCGTTCCGGAGCTGCGAGTATCGACAGGTCTTTCTCGCGTGATTCAACGGCATTTATGCAGTAACGGGAAATTTTTTTCAATTCCTCTTCTCCTACCGAGCTGTCGAAAATTATCAGTTTTGCACTGCGGATCTCGATGTCAGCGTCCGGTTTTATGAGTTTCACGCACTCTACTGCTGCAGCCGCACGCTGGTCGAACTGCCCTGGGAGTGATTCGATGGCGAGATACGGGCGTCCGGCTGTGTCGGCGTTTTCAGACACGGTGTCGGTGGCAGGCTCTCCGAAAACTTTGTAGCTGCTTTTCTCCACAAGTTCGGGCGTGAAACCGAAAAGGTCGTACACGCACAGGAGGCGCAGGTCCTGAATGTTCAGTCCGAGATTTGAATTGAGCTCATTTCTGAGGCTTTCCGCCTCAACCCTGTATGGCTCACGTTTCTCTACGAAAATTCTGTATGGGGTCATGATGATAGTTTGTTTGTGTTTTTTAAGTCCGGCGGATGATCTTGCCGTCACCGGTCAGCTGTTTTTCGTGAAAAATACCGGGCGGCGTGTGTTTACGTTTCCGTGACTTATGGGTCAGTCAAGTGTCGAAGCCAGGACTTTTTCAGCCTGCGAGCGGCGGAATTCATCCATTTTCACTTTGAGTTCACTGTCGTGGATGGCAAGCATCTCGATTGCGAGGAGGGCTGCGTTTTTCGCACCGTCTATCGCCACCGTAGCCACGGGGATGCCTGAGGGCATCTGTACCATCGACAGAAGAGAGTCAAGACCGTCGAGGGTTTTCCCTTTGATCGGAACCGCGATCACCGGCAAAGTCGTGAACGCGGCCACGACTCCGGCGAGATGTGCGGCTCCTCCGGCTGCTGCTATCACGGTTGCGAATCCGCGGTCGCGCAGTCCGCTGACCCACTTCTCAAGTTCCGCAGGAGTGCGGTGGGCACTCAGCACTTTAGTTTCTGACTCAACGCCAAACTGAGCGAGGGTCTCAGTGGCGGCTTTCATGACTCCCCAATCGCTTGTGGAGCCCATAACAACACCTATTTTCACTACTTGATCAAGTTTTAAAAAACGAATGGGCGCCACAAAAAACTTGTGGCGTCCACTCCCGTTATATTGTTACACTTTTTTACCTGTCTGTCGCGTCCGGACATGTGTCGGCGCATAATTACCACACAAGAGCACACGTTTGTTCCCGAAAGATACTGACGCGCACTTTTGATGCTCGAGATCCTGCCAGGCTTTCGTCTGGTGAGAGATATGTCGCGGCTTTGCCAGTTCATAAGGAATCAGGATGTCTTTCCCTTTGAAAAAGGGGGGTTGTGGTTCTGTGTGCAAAATTAGTAAATATTTCTGACATAATCACAATGTGGAAGTGTTAAAGTTTTGCACGGTTTGTCTGGTTATAGTCTGTTGCCTTTATTTTTTTTGGTTTGGCAGGGAATTTTGATTTTTCGGTGTAAAGAATTAATTTTGGGATATGAAATTTAGAACTGAATATGTGGCGACGCGGTCTACGCTTACATTGTCGCCTGACTATCCGGTAGTGCTTCTCGGCTCATGTTTCGCTGAAAATATCGCCGGACGCATGCGTTCGTGTCTGTGGGACGCTTCAAATCCGCTTGGCACGCTGTATAATCCCCTTTCTATTGAGAAGGCGCTCGGCACGCTTCTTTTTTCGTCTCATCCCGGAATGGAGTTCTATGAATCTGTCTTCAGGGCTGGAGGCAGGTTTCATTCATGGCTTTTTGATTCAAGAATATCAGCGGACAACCGCGACGACTGCATGGCGGCGTTTCTGGAAAGAAAGGAATCGCTGGAGGCGCTTTTGGCAAAGGCGCAGGCTCTTTTTGTGACATTCGGTACCTCCTGGTGCTATTATCTTGCTGACAGGAAAGATTATGTGGTGGCGAATTGTCATAAGCAACCGGCTGCGATGTTTGTGAGAAGCCGCGCCGGTATCAGTGAGATTGTGGAGAGGTGGGAAGCGTTGGCAAATCGATTGAAAACGAGGTTTCCGCAGTTGCAGATTGTTTTCACGGTCAGTCCGGTGAGGCATCTGAAGGATGGTTTCGCCGGAAATTCCCATTCCAAAGCGGTGTTGTTGCTTGCGACGGAGGAACTTTGCAGCCGTCTTGATTTCTGCCATTATTTTCCTGCCTATGAGATAGTGAATGATGATTTACGTGACTATCGCTTCTATGCTTCCGATCTTGTGCATCCTTCTGACGAGGGTGTGGAATACATATGGGAGAATTTTCGTGCCACGTATATGGACAGTGAGGGGGAATTGATTTTAAAAGAAGGGGAAAAGATCCTTAAGGCATGGATGCACCGGCCGTTGCCATCAGCCACTCGCCGGGTGTCGGCGGAGACAGCCGCTGAAGAGGAGAGGCGGCGCAGGGAGATACAGCTCAGGCATGCCGCTTTCAAGGCACTTCATCCGGGGGTGTTGCCGTTAGTGACCCTGTGACTCCGGCGATATGTATCACATAAAAATGGTTTCATTGTGTTTTGTTTTATGAAAGTTTGCCGAGCAAATTGAAATGTAATCCGAATTTGTGTTAAAAATGGGATGCCCCGACTATGAAAAAACGATAAAAGGGATATATGGATTTGTTGTTTAATCAAACGACAAAATCGAAACCTTATGAAAACACAAAAGAATTATAAGCACCAGATACATGACGGAGATTCGTGTAAGGTGCATTCGGATCTTAGCTACGAAGAACATCTTATAGAGGACCATCCTTATAAACAGATAGAAGATCATCCGCGCAAACTTATAGAGGATCATCACGAAGAGGCTCCGGTGGCGGCTGCCGCCATGGCTGCACCTGTTGAAGATACTCCGGAGGTGGCAGCCGTGGGTGCCCCGATAGAAGGTGGCGCCAAATCACATTGGTGGGCGTGGTGCGTAGCCGCACTTGTGGGGCTTTGCATTGTGGCGGCAGGTCTGTACTATGGGTTGAAGAATGATGACGACGGAATGAAGAGTGACCGGTACGCGTATGCCTCAACCGCAGTCAAAGCCGACGGACAGGCAGTCGGGACAGCGTCAGATGGCGCAGCCGGAGCGGGGAGCGTAGTGGATTATATCTACTATTTCGGGAATGATAAATCAGCTGTGATCGACAATAGCAATCTTGAGAATATGGCTGAGAAAATTGAAGATACGGGTGCTGACGTTGTAGTGACCGCTTATGCAAGCCAGGTCGGCAATGAGGCATACAACAAGGCTCTGAGCGAAAAACGTGCGAACAATATCGCGAGCTATCTTGTGGCTCATGGAGTGCCGAAGAGCCATATCAAGGTCGTGTCGAACGGAGAGACCACAAATTATGGAGATGAGGCTCATAACAGAAGGGCAAACATACATGTGGAGTATCCGGTAGGATAAAAACGCGCGGTTGTCCTGATGTTTATACAGACTTGTTTATAAGTTGTAGATAACGTTTGTAAAAATCAGAAAGAAAGATAATTAAGATGGAGGAATCTCTCCGGCATGCCGGAGAGATTCCTCCATCTTATCATGGGTGTAAACGTTGGTTTTATTCGTTCGCCCGGTTGGCTAAAGACGTTTATTTAAGCTGAATGAATACCGGAGTCCAAGCCTTTACCGTTACCGACTGCGAGACTCCCTCTACAGGCACGAGGACATCGGTGTCGCTGAAGATCACAGCCACCTTGTTTGTGCTTTCAGGATCCTGCTTGGTCACTATGAGGATATCGGCGCCGTTTTCATTCTTGATCCTGTTAAAATGGGATATGCCTCTCCACATGGCAGGATTTTTGGAACGGAAGCGCATTGCGTTTGACACGAATCCGGAGAGACGGCGTTCCCCGTCGTTACGCGGGGTCAGATGTCCGGTGGTTCGGGCGATGTTGTCTTTCTGAGCACCGATGGCGTCGCGTGTGTCGTCGGCAAACTCATCGCCGTAATAAAGAGTCACAGGACCGGAGTATGCGGCGAGAATTGCATTGCGGGTCATCATTTTCTCGTAATAATAAGGATCTGCGGGATCGAAATGGTCAGCCAGACGGTATCCGTCATGATTTGACAGAAAGAGGTTGGGCATAACCTTGTCGTTGAGGTATCCACGCGAAGAAGGGGAGGAAAGAATTGTTATGATATCGTCCCATCCGTTTTCAAGCCCTTCGGAATCTGTCTCCTGCATGGCTCCGCTTATGATGTTTTTTCCATCGAAATCAAAGGCGCTCAGCAGACCGCCGTCGCGGTATACCCCTTTGTTGATAACGTCTGCGGTGCCCCAGTCTTCTCCGACCATATATCCGAGAGTGCCCCATTTTTCACCATTGGCGGCGCGTCTGGCTGTGACTTCTTCCACGGCTTCCCGAATTTCATTCCAGTAGTTGTGTCCTCCCTGACATGCCTGATACGCCTGGTCGAGGCGCCATCCGTCGATGCCGAACTCGTCAATCCAGTAAGTAGCCACATCCTTTATATAATCAAGCGATCCGGGATATGAGATGTTGCCATTGCCCCCTTCGGGACCTCTGTCGCATCCCGTCACGGTGACATCGAGAGAGTGTCCTGACGGAGATGGAGTCGTCACCCCGCCGTGATGTCCGAACACCCCGTCAAGGATCACATACATTCCGCGTTTGTGGGCTTCGTCCACCAGTTCGCGCAGGTCGTCTTCCGTGCCGAAATGCGGGTCGATTGCAAAGAAATTGTTTGTGAAATATCCCGTTGACTGAAGTTTCTCTCCTCCCGAAGCGCTGGAGCTGTCGAAAATCGGAGTCATCCATATTGCGTTCGCCCCAAGTTTCTTGATGTAGTCAAGAGAATTTATGATCCCGCGGAGGTTGCCGTTTTTCATCGCATTGTCCGGTCCCCACATCGCGTTGTATCCGGGGGCACCTTCCGGGTCATGTTGGAAAGAAGCCACCATCACCTGATAAATTGTCAGTTCGCGAGGATCTCCTGTGAGTCCGTAGGCATTTCTGATGCCGAAAATTCCCGCAAGGAGAGCGAGTAATAAAAATTTGAAATTTTTCATGTTGTGTTAAGCAAAAATTGGATGTAAGAATATTGAGACCACAAATTTAATAAAAAATTAGATGTAAAAATTATTTTATTGGTATAATCGGGATTTATTTTGGGGACTTCAGTATTTTTTGTTAACTTTGCAGGCAAAATAAATGAAATGACGGCAACTAAGAAAAGTCGAATATCGTTTGTAAAGCATATCCAGGAATCGATGCAAAACGGAAGCAATTGCCTCCCGGCAACTTTCTTTTTCAGATATTAAGGCAGCTCATTGGTGAGTTGCCTTTTTTTTATACCTCAGTTCTGTGGATATCGGATTAAAACGAAGACTGTCTCTTAGAAACTGTTTAAATTTATTTGTCGAAGGAATTGAGAGGATTTGTCAGGC